>NZ_BAAALS010000010.1:0-191086 GCF_039528415.1 Luedemannella helvata | reverse complement strand
GCGCCAACCAACAATGGCAACTCGTACGCGTCGCAGCCACCACACCCACCAGCGGAGCACCCGTGTCATCGACCCCGGCGGCCATCAACAACAACTTCGCCGTCACCCGGGAAGGCGCCTACGGCACCAATGTCTACACGGTGTTCAGGCCGTCGAACCCGGCTGCGGTCGGATACCCCCTGCCTGTCCTCGTGTTCGGCAACGGTGCGTGCGCACACACCGACAACAGCGAGGTGACGGGGATCCTCACCTTCATCGCCTCCAAGGGTTTCGTCGTTGTGGACACCGGCTCCGTCAACAACACCAACAACGGCGTGGCCAGCGGATATCCCATTCCGTCGCTGCTCACGAATGCGATCAGTTGGGCCGAACGCGAGAACTCCCGCAGCGGTGCGGCGTTGTACCAGCGGTTGAACCTGTCCAAGGTCGCCGCCGCCGGTCACTCCTGCGGCGGGTTGGAGGCGCTCGTCGCCGCCCAGGACAGCCGGGTCAAGAGCGTCGTCTCACTGGACAGCGGCTTCTTCGCCGACGGGTCGTTCGGCTACCAGCGCTCGGAACTCTACAAACTGCACACTCCGGCGCTGTTCATGGACGGAGGACCGTCCGATATCGCGTACTCGAACACGCAGGCGAACTACGACCTGGCCACGGTGCCCTCCGTGCTGGCCTCGCATTCGCAGGCAGGCCATGGCGGGTTCATCACCGGGGCGCAGATGACGGAGGGCATGACGGTGGTGGTCCAGTTCCTGGACTTCACACTCAACGGCACCGCGTCCGCCAGGTCGTTCGTCATCGGCGGCGGCCTCGCGGCCAGGCCGAACTGGACGGTACGCAGCAAGAACTTCTGAGGATGCCGGGGGCGGCCCGCCAGGGCCGCCCCCGGCACTACGCCTTCGGCGCGCCGGTGCTGCCGCGAACGATCAGGTCGGCGGAGAAGGTGGCCTCCCGGCGGCTGTGCTGCCCGCCTCCCGCCAGGGACACAACCATGTCCACCGCCGCAGCGGCCATCTCCTCGAGCGGCTGACGCACCGTCGTCAGCGGTGGCGCCAGCCAGGACGCCGGTGGGATGTCGTCGAAGCCCACCACGCTGAGGTCATCGGGAATGCGAACGCCCAGATCGTAGGCCGCCTGGTAGACGCCGATGGCGTCCCGGTCGCTGGAGGCGAAGATGGCGGTCGGTGGATCGGGGAGCCCGAGCAGGTACCGGCCGTTCTCGACGCCGCCGGAAATCTGGAAGTCGCCCTGCCGGATGAGGTCCGGGTCGATCGGTACCCCGGCTGCGTCGAGCGCGGCCCGGTAGCCGTCGAGCCTGGCCCGGCTGGCCAGGGCGTGCGTGGGCCCGGCGATGAGCCCGATGCGCCGATGGCCGAGGTCCAGCAGGTGGCGGGTCGCCGACAGCCCGGCGCTCCAGTTGTTGACGCTGACGGACGGGAACTGCGGGCCAGGCTCGGCGAGCGGATCGACCATCACGAACGGAATGTGCCGACTGCGGAACAGCTTGACCTGGGTCGGCGTGGGGCTACAGAACACCCACAGCACGCCGGTGGGCCGGCGCGACACCAGTTCGTCAACCCAGCCGCGGCTGGGCGCCTGCCGGCCCTCGAGTCCGGACACCATGACGGCCAGGTGGTGTTCCCGGGCGGCCCGTTCGGCACCCACGATGATCTCCATCGCGTAGTCCCCGCCCAGTACGTTGAAGACAAGCTCCACCAAGGGTGCCGGGGCGGTGACCTTGCGTTGGCGCCGGTATCCCCACTCTCTGATCACATCTTCAACGAGATCGCGGGTCTCGCCGGCCACCGCACGACCGTTGACGACCTTGGAAACCGTCGCGACCGAAACCCCCGCACGCTCGGCGATCTGCGCAATGGTCAGCGGACCACGTTCGATTGACCGGCCTTCCGATGTCACCGCGGCAGTTTAAGTTATCTTCCCCCTATCGTGGTCACACGATCCGAGCCGACGCTCCCGCCAGGTACGAGTAATGCGCTCGTCGTGCGACTAGCTCGTCGCCTCCCGATCCGGGCGCTGGCCGCCGGGAGGCGTTGGCGCGACCGAGGCGACCGCCCAGGCGGGCAGCGTGAGGTCGATGTCGAGGACGCCGTCGTCGCCGACGGTGAGCGTGCTGCGGCGGAGGCCGTCGGCGACGTTGCGCAGCTCGGCGGTCTGTTCCCGCGTGATGTTGAGCGGGGCGCCCATCTGGTACCAGGCCTCGGCAACGTTCCCGTGCTCCCAGTCGAGGATCTCCACGGTGAGCTCGGTGCCCGGGCGCAGCCCTTCGATCCGGTGCCGGACGCGGCGCTCGGGGCCCATCTTCGCGAGGGCTCGCGTCTCGGCGTAGCCGTTGCGGGACGCGAGCCCCGTTGTGCCCATCTCGGCGGGGTAGTTGTAGAAGATGGCCGACACGTCACCCGTCGCGGACGAGCGGGTGATGGCACCGTCGGGCAGCTCGGCCAGGAGGCGGTCCCCGAGGCGGTGCAGCATGGCCATCGCGTGGAACGTCGGCTTGTGCAGGCCGTTCTCGTTAACGAACCCGAAGCCTCCGTGGAAGGGGCCCATGCCGCCGCCGCCCTCCTCGAACACGTCGGTGAAGGTCCAGTAGGAGATCGAGTCGGCCAGCGGCGCGCCCCTGAGGAACGCCCGGACGATGTACGCGGCGGCGAAGAGCGTGTCGTGGATCGCGTCGCGGCTCGACGGCGACGTCGACCACTCGGTGATGTGCAGCTCGGCGTCCGGGTACGGGCTGTTCTCGATGATCGTGCGCATCAGTCGCAGGTCGTCATAGGTGGCGTCCCTGTGACGCGTGATCGCTGTGAGATTGCCCAGGGAGTCCGCCGCGTAGTCGGTCGGGTACAGGTGCGTCGACAGGAAGTCGATGGGCACCTTCCGTTGCGCGCAGTACTCGATGAACTCGTGGATCCACACCGGCTGCCAGTCGAGCTTGTCCGGGTCGTCGGCCACCGCGGTCTCGACCTCGAGCGACCGGTCGTGGGTCTCTCCGGAGTAGCGGGCGTCCGGGACGAACACGCTCGTCGACGGGCCACCGACCCGCAGCTGCGGGTCGATCGCCTTGATCGCCTGCGCGGTCGCCTCGTAGAGCTCGAAGTACTGGGTGCGCGTTCCGGTCCAGAAGTTCGGCACCAGGTTCGGCTCGTTCCAGACCTCAAAGAGCCACTGCCGCACCTCATCGATGCCGTACCGGTCGATCCAGTGCCGCACCGTCGTGTCGACCAGCTCGACCCAGCGGCTCATCTCCTTCGGCGGGCTGCAGTGGGCCTTCCACCAGAAGAGGGTCTCGGTCTGGGTGGCGAGCCCACGGGGCATGAATCCGAGCTCGACGAACGGACGGGCGCCGGCGTCGAGGATGGCGTCGAACACCTTGTCGACGTACGCGAAGGTGTAGACCGGCTCAGGCAGCGGCTGGTTCGGGCCGAAGCCGCCGCCGTAGTCCGTCCGGTACACGAACATGTCGTCGTGGTACAGCCCGTGGAAGCGCACGTAACGTGCGCCCAGCACCCCGACCGCCTCGCGGAAGTGCGCCTGCCAGTCCGCCCGCAACGCCTCGTTGGCGCGGCCAGCACCGACGCACTCGTTCCACACGTGATGCAGCGGCACCTCGGCGGGCGCCTGTCCGTCGATCAGCAGGGCCGACGTCGCCTGCTCAGTCATGGCGAGCTCCTTCGCTCTGGCTTGCGAGCCCGGTGGTGTCGCTGACCCGGAACCAGTCCACGTCGACGTATCCCCCGGGCTCGGCGGTGGCGTAGTTGAAGATGGCGAACCGGTACCCGGTGAAGTGCGCGAGGTCGAACCGCATCCGCACGGTGTCGCCCAGCCACGTCCAGTCGCTGCCGTCGTACGAGTACGCGAACGCCGCCGTATCGACGGCGTCCCGGAAGTCGACGGCGGCGCGCAGGTGGACGACGTCCGCCCGCAGCGGCACCGGTGCGCTGGTGAAGGCGATCATGCCGTCGCCGCCTGCCCGGCGCATCACCAGGCTCCTGGTCCCGCGCTCCATCGTCACGGCGAGGTATCCGTACGTGCG
Source organism: Luedemannella helvata (assembly GCF_039528415.1). Lineage (NCBI taxonomy): Bacteria > Bacillati > Actinomycetota > Actinomycetes > Micromonosporales > Micromonosporaceae > Luedemannella > Luedemannella helvata. Next base: position 187,044 of record NZ_BAAALS010000010.1, on the reverse strand, counting down.
CTGGAGGGCGCAGATGCCCGCGACGTCCCCGTCCTTCATGTGCGAGACGTCCAGCGAGACGGTGCCGGAGCTGGTGGGTCCGAGCGTGCGTTGGGTGAGCGTGTTGCGCGCGTCGAGGATGCCCGACGCGACGCTGCCCGTGGTCAGCCGCAGGTGTCCGGGCCGCTCGGTGAGCGACCAGAACCGGTTGTCCGGGTTGTGGTTCCACTGCCACTGCAGCCCGAGGTTCGACCCGTTCCAGCCGTTCTCGGCGGACTCTGCCAGGTGGTCCGCGTTGGCGGTGTTCCAGTGGCCCGCGCGCTCAGGGAGGTTGTCGAAGTCGTCCGAGGCGACGACGGCGGCCCCGTCACCGGCCGGCCGCGCGGCCGCCGCGGGCGCTTGCGGAGGGAGAGCGAACACCGGCCACCCGTCGTCGTCCCAGGTCACGCCGACGAGCTGAGGCGAACGACCCAGCGGGCCCTCGTCCTGGAACAGCATGGCGTACCACCGCCCGTCGGGCGCCTGGACGACCCCGCCCTGGGCCACGCCGGTTCCGGGCCGGCCCCCGACCGTCACGCCCTGGCTGAGCACGACCCGGCCCTCCCACACGCCGCCCGCCGACTGCGGCGTCAGCGACGCCGACCGCCACAGCACCTCCTGCCGGACGCCGCCCGACGGCCACTCGATCATGAAGACGTAGTAGTAGTCCCCGATCCTGTACGCGTGAGCGCCCTCGGCGTTGAGACCGCTGGTCTGGTCGACGTTGGCGTCCTCGACGAGCCGCGTCGCCGGCCCCTCCCACGCAAGGGTCCCGTCGTCGTGCCGGCGCAGCCTGCGCAGGTCGATCGACCCGCCACCGTAGACGAGCCAGACGTCGTCGCCGTCGAACAACAGCGACTGATCGTGGGCGTACCCGTCGAGCACCGACCTGGTCCACGGCCCGCGCTCGATGTTGGGAGTCGAGTAGATGTACGTCTGCTGCGTGGTGAGGCTGCCGACGGACACGTAGTAGGTCCCGTCATGGAACCTGATGCTCGCTGCCCAACTGCCCTGGCCGTACGCGTCCTGGCCGTTGCGCAGCGCCAGCGCGTCCGTGTCGTCGAGGATCGGCGCGGTGTACCCGACGATGGTCCAGTGCACCAGGTCGCTCGAGCGCATGATCGGGACGCTCGGCGCGAAGTACATGGTCGTGCTGACCATGTAGTAGTACCGGCCGTCGAAGACGACGTCCGGGTCGGGCACGTCCGCGAAGATGACAGGGTCCATCAGCGCAGCTCAAGCGCCACGGTGACGTAGGAGTGGGCGGGCAGGTCGACCTCGAGCCCTCGGGTGTGGGGGCGCACGCCGGCGTGGTCGGTGGGGGCGACGGTGTCGAGCCGCTCGGGGGTGTTGTGCGCGTCGAGCGCGGTGGCGGTCAGCACCCGCGCGGTGTGCCCGACGACGTCGCGGCCGCGCAGGTCCAGGACGAGGGTGCGGTCCGTCTCGGCGTCGAGGTTGGACAGGGAGACCAGGGCGGTGTCGCCCTTGACCGACGCGGACGCCGAGATCAGCGGCAGGTCGGTCGCGTCGACCGCGCGGGTCTCGACGTCGCGCAGGTGCACCGCGAGGGCGGCGGCGTCGTGGTGGCCGGTGTTCATGGCGAAGACGTGGTACGTCGGGGTGAGCACGAGCGCCCCGGTGTCCGGGTCGGTAAGGATCATGGCCTGCAGCACGTTGACGGTCTGGGCGATGTTCGCCATGACCACGCGCTCGGCGTGACGGTGGAACGCGTCGAGGTGCACCGAGGCGACCAGGGCGTCGCGCAGCGTGTTCTGCTGGTACAGGAACCCGGGGTTGGTGCCCTTCTCCACGTTCCACCACGTGCCCCACTCGTCCACGACCAGGCCGACCTTGCGGTGCGGGTCGTAGCGGTCCATGACCGTGGAGTGCCGGGTGAGCAGGTCCTCCATGCGCCGGGCGCGGGCCATGGTCACGTACCACTCGTCGGTGCTGAACCCGGTGGCGTCGCCCTTGTCCGACCACGACCCGGCCATCGTGTAGTAGTGCAGCGACACGGCCTGGAACGGGCCCGCCGACCCGGCCGGGTCCGCCGCCAGGTCGTCGAACGAGCGCATGAGCGTCTCGGTCCAGTGCAGGTCGGCCTCGTTCGCGCCCGCCGCGATCCGGTACAGCTGGTTGCCGCCGTGGTTACGGGTGTAGGTCGCGTACTGCCGGGCCAGCGAGGCGAACTGCTCGGCGCGCAGGTTGCCGCCGCAGCCCCACGCCTCGTTGCCCAGGCCCCAGAACGGCACCCGCCACGGCTGCTCGCGCCCGTTCGCCCGCCGCAGCGCCGCCATCGGCGAGTCGTCCCCCCGGGTCAGGTATTCCACCCACTCCGACATCTCCGCCACCGACCCGGACCCCACGTTCCCCGACACGTACGGGTCAGCGCCGAGCAGCTCGCACAGGTCCATGAACTCGTGCGTGCCGAACGCGTTGTCCTCCACCACGTCGCCCCAGTGCGAGTTGACCATCCGCGGGCGGCTCTCGCGCGGGCCGATGCCGTCACGCCAGTGGTAGTCGTCGGCGAAGCAGCCGCCCGGCCAGCGCAGGTTCGGAATCGAGATCGCGCGCAGCGCCTCGACCACGTCCGAGCGGATGCCCCGCACGTTCGCGACCGGCGAGTCCTCACCCACCCAGAACCCGCCGTAGATGCACCGCCCCAGGTGCTCGGCGAAGTGCCCGTACACGTGCCGGTTGATCGTGGCGCCGGGCAGGTCGAGGTCGATCACTGCGGTCGTGGTCGTCGTCATCGTCTTCCTATCAGTTGCGTTTCCGTCATTGCAGGCCTCAGCGAGGAGCTCGCGGCAGCCAGACGCGCATCGGGCCGGGGGCGCGGTTGCCCCAGGTCGAGAACGGGATCGCTGTCACCGTGTGCTCGTCCCCGAAGTCGGTGGCGGTGTCCGGGCCGTAGAGGCCGCCCGCGGCGTTGATCACGCGGCACGTCAGGACGAGCGTGTCGCGCTCGCCGACGGTGATCGGCGCGGGCAGGACCGCGAGGTCGTCGACGTCCAACGGTGCGTCCAGGTCCGCCTGCTCGACGCAGTAGACAACCGGTCCCCGTTCGACCGCCACCGCTGCGCGCAGGGCGTCGACGCGGTGATGGGCGGTGGTCAGCCGCGGCGTCAGGTCGAGGTCGAGCACGTAGCGGGCGCCCGGCTCCAGCGGCACCCGGGCGTACCCGTCGCCGTCGCGCCCGCGAGGGCCGTGGGGGCCCACCACGGTGGAGCGCGGCGACCATCCGGGGATGCGCACGGACAGCTCGGCGCCGGGAACGACGTCGCCCTCGACGCGGATCTCGATCCGCCCGTCGGCGGGGTAGTCCGTGATCACCCGCACCGTGCCCGTCCCGAGCTCGGCGGGCAGGTCGATCTCCGCGTCGGCGAGCTGGTGGAGCCAGAGCGCGCCATCGGCGACGGTGGCGACGTAGGCGCTCAGCGCAGCGACGGTGCGGGCGATGTTCGGTGGGCAGCAGGCGCATGCGTACCAGGACGCCCGCTCGCGGGGCGCGTTCTCCTCCGAGTGGTGGTCGCGCCGCAGCTGCAGCGGGTTGGCGTAGAAGAACCGGGTGCCGGTCGCGTCCACGGCGGCCGCGAGCGCGTTGTGCACTTCCCGCTCGATGGTCTCCGCGTAGCGGGCGGCGCCGGCGCGGCCGTCGGCCAGCAGCATCCGCCAGGTCCACAGCAGGTCGGCGACCGTGGCGCACGTCTCGGCGTAGGCGCGCTCGGACGGCAGCTCGTAGTCGTCGCCGAAGGCCTCGTCGCGGTGGCGGGACCCGAACGCGCCCGAGAGGTACATCTTGCGGTCGTGCGCGCTGCCCCACTGGGCGTCCATGGCCCGCAGCAGGGAGTCGTCGCCGGTCTCGAGGAACACGTCGGTCACGCCGGCGTTCAGGTAGAGCTGCCGGACGGCGTGTCCGACCGCGGCCGTCGACTCGCGCACCGGGCGGTGGTCCTGGAAGTAGTGGGCGCCGAGCGACCCGACGGGCAGCAGGCCGTGGCCGCGCAGGTCGATCATCCTGGATGCAAGGTCCAGGTACGCGCGCTCCCCCGTCAGCCGGTACAGCTCGACCAGGGCCGTCTCGATCTCGGGGTGTCCGCAGATCCCGTCCTGGCCGCCCGGACCGAACCGCTCGACGAGCAGGTCGGCGAGACGGCGGGCGACGTCGAGCAGGTCGGTGCGCCCGTCGGCGCGCACCAGCGCGACGGCCGCCTGGATGAGGTGCCCGGCGACGTACATCTCGTGCGTCCACTCGAGCGCCGCGAACTTCTTCTCGGGTGCGACGCCCTGGATCCACGTGTCCACGTACCCGGAGGGCTCCTGCACGCGCGCCACCAGGGCGATGACGTCGTCGAGCCATGAGTCGAACGCGCGCGTGCGGGTACGGGCGATCTCCCACGCAACGGCCTCGATCACCTTGTAGAGGTCGGAGTCGGCGAACACGAGGCCGCGGAACTCCGCGTCCGACTCCCCGAGAAGCCGGCGGAAGTTGTCGAGGACGCCATAGACCTCCAGCTGCTCGATGCAGTGCGGGATGGTGTCCTCGCCGTTGCGCTGCTGCCAGACTGCCAGCGGACCACCGACAAGGCGCACGGACGGGATCGGCAGCGGCCGGTGCCGCGTCCCGGCGATCGGGGATGCGGGTACGGCGCGCACGGCGGAGGCGCGCGCTGGGGCGCTCACAGCATGGTCTCCTTCGACCGAAAGGGGCTGGAGGGGCGCGGCGTTGCGCGCGCGAGTGCACGGCCCTACGCGCCACCGCGGGTGGAGCCACGCACCACGAGACGGACGGGCGAGACGACGTGCTCGGCCGGGCCGGTCCAGCCCGCCATCTGCCGTCGCAGCAGACCCACCGCGGTCTCGGCGACACCTTCATGGTTCGCGTCGACGGAGGTCAGGCCGGGCGGGACGAAGCTCGCCATGTCGAGGTTGTCGAACCCGGCGAGCTGGACGTCAACGGGCACACGAAGCCCGCTCTCCGCCAGCGCCGCGACGGCCCCGAGCGCGATGACGTCGGTGACGGCGAAGACGCCGTCGAAAGGCAGACCGGACGCGATGACGCCGAGCAGGGCATCACGTGCGGCGGCCGGCGTGTAGGTGGAAATGGGAACCACATAGCGTGCGTCGACGTCGAGGCCGGCATCGCGAAGTGCGCGCTCCCAGCCGATTCGGCGGTCCGACGTCATCATGTGCACGGTGTCGAACGTGCAGCCCAGCGCAAGGATGCGCCGCGAGCCGTGCTCGATCATGTGCGCCGTCGCGAGGCGGGCGCCCTCCGCGTTCGCCAGCCGGACGTGGTCGAACCGGTCGGGCACGTCACGCTCGCCGAGCAGCACGATGGGCTTGGAGGTGCGCACACGGTCGAGCTGGTCGCGGTCGAGGCCGGCGACGGACAGCAGGACGCCGTCGTAGAGCTGGAGTCGCGCGACGCTCAGCGCCGCCATCTCATGCTCCGGGCTGCCGCTCGTCCGCTCAAGGACGAGGTGCCGCCCATCGGCCTCGACCAGCGGAGCGATCTTGTCGGCGACCTCACCGAAGTAGTCGTGAAAGCTGGGCACGATGAAGGCGACCGTGTCGGTCCGTCCCGCGCGCAGGTGTCGCGCGGTCAGGTTGACCTCGTACCCCAGAGCCTCGACGGCGGCCATGACACGGGCACGCGTCGGCTCGTTCACCGGGAGGCGCTCGTTGAGAACGTTCGACACGGTCATGACCGAGACGCCTGCCTCACGGGCGACGTCCGCCATCCTCACCATGCATCCTCCTTCTCGCGACGTTCTGCCAGCCCGGCATCCTCTGACGAGACGCTCGCCCGCCCGGCCACACTGCGGGGGCGCCGTCATATTATCGATAAAATGTTTCCTGGCAAGTACGTCTACCGAGCTGATGAGGCGAACTGCCGGTAACGCACGAGCTCGCCGATGATCGCCCGCGCCACGGCCGCACGCAGCGGCGTCACGTCTCCCGGGTCGCGCCGAACCTCGGGGGCGGCAGGGGCGCCCCCGGACCAGATCAGGTCGAGGTCGAGGTCGAGACGCTCGGCGCCCGGGCGGCCGTGAACGGCGGCGCCCGGGGCACCGTTACCGAGCGTGGATCGAAACATCGACGTCTCGGTCCGTGCACAGGTCTTGACGGCACTCGATCCCGTCTCTACTTTATCGCTAAAATCGCGACGGACTCGCGACGGGATGAGGGACGTGAGGCCCGATCTCACGTCCGCAGCGCAAAGCTTCCGGCCAACATCGCCCGGACAGTTTTCTCAAAGGAGAGACATGAAGTTTGACCTTAGACGGGGCGTCCTGCGCCGGACCGGGCGGCCGCTCACCATGGCCGTCGCGGCCACGGTGGCCATCGCCCTGGCCGCCTGCTCGTCGGACAGCCCGGAAGAGGGCGAGTCGGCCCTCAGTGACTCTGCGGCCATGACGAACTACGCGGCAGACACGACGTTCAAGGCGTCCGAGCCGGTGAAGTTCTCGATGCTCTGGACCGACTGGCCGGAGAACCCGGTCAAGCCCTCGTGGCAGATCTTCGAAGAGATCAAGAAGCGCACCAACGTCTCGCTGGAGCTGACGAACATCCCGTTCAGCGACGCGAAGCAGAAGCAGAGCCTGCTCATCAGCTCGGGCGACGCGCCGCAGATCATCCCGCTGGTCTACACCGGGGACGAGCAGCAGTTCGCGGCCACCCAATCCGTCCTGCCGATGAGCGACTACGTGAAGTACATGCCCAACTTCCAGAAGTACGTGAAGGAGTGGGACCTCCAGAAGATGGTCGACAACCTCCGCCAGGCGGACGGGAAGTACTACATGGTTCCCGGCCTGCAGGAGGTCTCGGTCCCGACCTTCACGCTCGTCATCCGTAAGGACGTCTTCGAGCAGGCCGGCGCGGGCGTGCCGCAGACCTGGGACGAGCTCCGCGCCGCCCTGGTGAAGATCAAGGCGAAGTACCCCGACTCCAAGCCGCTCGCCGACGGCTTCGAGGGTGCGTCGATGCTCAACTACGCGGCCCACGCGTTCGGCACCGTCGCCGGTTGGGGCTTCGGCAACGGCACCCAGTTCGACGAGGCGAGCGGCAAGTTCATCTACGCTGCCACGTCGCCCGGCTACAAGACCATGGTCGAGTACTTCAACGGCCTGGCCAAGGACGGTCTGCTCGACACCGAGTCGTTCACGAAGAAGAACGACGGTTCGGGCACCGTGACCGACAAGTTCGCCCAGAACAAGGTCTTCGCCGCGTCCGGCTCCAACGGCACCGTCAACGACTTCTCCACCGCGCTCGACGCGGCCGGGCAGAAGGGCAAGTACGAGGTCGTCGAGATCGCCCCGCCGGGCGGACCCGCTGGCCAGATCGTCGAGCCGCGCAACTTCTGGAACGGCTTCATGCTCACGACCAAGGCCAAGGACGACCCGCACTTCCTCTCGATGCTGCAGTTCCTGGACTGGCTGTACTACAGCCCCGAGTCCCGTGACATGCTGCGCTGGGGCGTGGAGGGCCAGACCTACACGAAGTCGGGCGACAAGTACACGCTCAAGCCCGAGTACTCGCTGAAGTCCTTCAACATCAACCTCGGCGCCAAGACGGACATCGGGACGGACCTCGGCTACTCCAACAACGTCCTGGCCGACTCGACCGAGTCCCGGGCGCTCAAGGTGAGCTACAACCCGCCCGCCTTCGTCGACTACATCAACTCCGTCCTGGAGACGCGCAAGCCGCGTGCCCCCTTCCCGCCCGCTCCGCTCAACGCTGACGAGCTCGAACAGGCCGCGCTGCTCGCGACGCCCCTCAAGGACACGGTCGACACCAACACGCTGAAGTTCATCCTCGGCGAGCGCCCCCTGAGCGAGTGGGACGCCTACGTCAGCGAGCTCCAGGCGAAGAACCTCCAGGGCTACCTGGACCTGATCAACGGCGCCTACGAGCGGTTCAAGAAGAACAACGGCTGAGGCATCGACCTCGTCGGTCCGGCGGGGGCGCCACCCGGCGCCCCCGCCGGACCCTCCTCTTGAGGGGTTGTACATGGAAATCACAGACGAGCGCGCCGGCGGCGACGTGTTGGTCGCCGGCAAGGTGGAGAGCCCTCCACGAGCTCGGCCGGCACTGGTCGCACGCTTCCGGCGCGGTCGGGGCACGCCCGCGAAAAAGGTGCCGTGGAGCGTGGCACTGCGACGCGACGGCGTGCTTTACGCGATGGCCGTGCTGCCAGTTGTGTTCCTGCTGGTGTTTCGGTACGCGCCGATGCTCGGCAACATCATCGCGTTCCGACGCTTCCGTCCCGGCGGGAGCATGTTCGGCGAGTACTGGGTCGGGCTGCGCTATGTGAAGCTGTTCATCAACGACCCGACGTTCTGGCACGTCTTCTGGAACACGGTCATCCTCGGCGGCCTGACACTGGTTGTCACGTTCCCGCTGCCGATCATACTGGCGCTCATGCTCAACGAGGTGCGGGTCAGGCGGTTCAAGAAGCTCGTCCAGTCGATCTCGTACCTGCCGCACTTCCTGTCGGTCGTGATCGTGGCGGGCATGCTCATGCAGTTGTTGTCGCTGCAGGGCACCGTCAACCAGATCATCGAGGCGATGGGCGGGGAACCGATCTCCTTCCTGGCCCGCGCGGAGTGGTTCCGCACCATCTATGTCGGGTCCGAGGTCTGGCAGACGGTGGGCTGGGGCACGATCCTCTACCTGGCCGCCCTGACCACCGTGGACTCCTCGCTGTACGAGGCTGCGCGCATCGACGGCGCAGGCCTGTGGCGGCAGACGTGGCACGTCACCCTCCCCGGCATCCGCCCCACCATGGTCACGCTGCTGATCCTCAACATCGGGATGTTCCTCAACGTCGGCTTCGAGAAGGTGCTGCTGCTGTACACGCCGTTGACCTACGAGACGGCCGACGTCATCTCGACCTACCTGTACCGGGTCGGCCTCCTGTCCAACAACCTCAGCTATGCGGCGGCGATCGGCCTCTTCCAGGCCTGCATCGGCCTCGTCATGGTTCTTTCCGCGAACCTCCTTTCGCGCCGTATGGTGGGAACAAGCCTGTGGTGATGACGACGAACCCCATGCTGACGACAAAGCCGGCGGATTCCGGGAAGCCGGTCGGTCCGCATGACACGCGTGGGTACAAGGTGTTCACCGTCCTGAACACGACGGCCCTGATTGTGATCTGCGCGCTGACGCTCTACCCGTTCATCACGCTGCTCGCGCAGTCGTTCTCCAGCGCCGGTGCCATCAAGGCAGGCCTGGTCAACGCACTCCCCGTCGGCTTCAATATCCATACGTACGAGGCGGTGATGCAGGACGGTCGCTTCTGGACCAGTTACGGCAACACCGTGCTCTACACCGTCGTGGGGACCGCTATCGCGATGGTGCTCACCACCACCTTCGCCTACGTGATCTCCAAACGCCATCTGCGCGGGCGCAACGTCCTCATCGGCCTCGCCGTGTTCACCTTGTTCTTCAACGGCGGCATCATCCCGAACTACGTCCTGATCTCCTCGCTCGGGCTGAAGAACACGCTCTGGGCGGTCGTACTGCCCCCAGCGCTGTCCGTCTTCAACCTTCTGGTCATGAAGTCGTTCTTCGAGAACCTCCCCCAGGATCTTGAAGAAGCCGCCCAGATCGACGGGCTCGGTTCGTTCGGCATCTTCATCCGGATCGTGCTGCCGCTGTCGAAGGCCATCCTGGCGACAATGATCCTGTTCTACGCGGTCGCCTACTGGAATGACTGGTTCACCGCATTCCTCTACCTCGACAAGAACGACCTCTTCCCGCTGTCGCTCTTCCTGCGCAACCTCATCGCGGGCGCGTCGACCACCACCGCCGAGAGCGCCGCTGCCGCCGGCACGACCTCTGCCGCCATCTCCCCCAACATCCAGGCCGTGGCGATGATCCTGGCGATCATCCCGATTCTGTTCATCTACCCGTTCGTGCAACGGCACTTCGTGTCGGGCGTGCTGCTCGGCTCCGTCAAGGGGTGACCGTAGGCGCGGACAGCCGCGCAGGACCCGGACCCATCGGGAGGTAGTGGGTTCGGGTCCCGGCATTCCTGCCCGGAGGAGAAGCTGTGGAGATCCTGAAGGACTACGTCCTCGGCGACACGATCGCCCGCTACCTGCGGGCTGGTCCGGGCGGGCCGGTGGGAATGATGCTCTTCCCGGCCCTCATGGCAGGCCAGATCGCCGAGAAGTCGTCTGCCATCGACTCGCTCGTGCAGATCAAGACCGTCGGTGACACATACCCGGGCGGTTCGGCCGGTCGTTCGTTGCGCAACGGAGGCACCGTCGCCACGCTCACCCTCGAGTCGCAACGCGAGGACACGACCGACGCCGGTATCACGGTCGTGACCGTCCTGCGCACAAGCCAAGGGTGCGTCGTCGAACACCATCTACGGTGGCAGTCTGGCGAGGCCGCGCTGGACTCCTTCGTCGTCCTCCGCAACGAGGGACCCGACACGGTGACGCTGGAGCTGCTCTCGTCGTTCTCGCTCACTGGTCTGACACCCTTCGCCGAGGGCGACGCCACCGGCGATCTGATCCTGCACAGGCTGCGCAGCGCCTGGTCGGCCGAGGGCCGTCTGGTGTCCGACCACGTCGAGGACCTGGGCCTCGAGCAGGCCTGGGCCGGCTGGGGTCGGAGTCTGCGCTTCGGTCAGGTCGGATCCTGGCCGGTGCACGGGTTCTTCCCGACGGCGTTCGTCGAGGACAGCCGCACCGGCGTCTGCTGGGGCGTGCAGATCGCCCATCCGGCTTCGTGGCAGATCGAGCTGGGCCGCACGGACGCCGCCCTCAACCTGTCGGGCGGGCTAGCGGACCGTGAGCTGGGCCATTGGACGAAGACCGTGGCTCCCGGGGAGGAGTTCCGTACTCCCGTCGCGTACCTGACGGTCACGCAGGGTGGCGTGGACGACGCCGCCCACCGGTTGACGGCTCGCCACCAGCTCTTCCTGGATGTGCCCGCGGTCGAAGAGGCACTGCCCGTCATCTTCAACGAATACTGCACCACCTGGGGTTCGCCGTCGCCGCAGAGCCTTCGGGCGATCGTCGACCGGATTGCGGGCAAAGGGATCCGGTATCTCGTCATCGACAGCGGCTGGTACAAGGCCGAGGGCAGTGAATGGTTCAACGGTCACGGCGACTGGGAACTGGACCGCCGGACGTTCCCCGACGGGCTGACCGAGGTGCTTGATCACGTGCGGTCCGCCGGGATGATCCCCGGCATCTGGTTCGAGTTCGAGACGGTCGGCTCCCGGGCCACGTCATTCACGCTGACCGACCACCTGCTCGAGCGCGACGGCGTCCCCATCACCGTAGGCGACCGGCGATTCTGGGACTTCCGCGACCCGTTCGTGATCGGGTACCTCAAAGAGCGGGTGATCGACTTCCTCAAGGCCAACGGTTTCGGCTATCTCAAAGTCGACTACAACAACAGCATCGGAATCGGGTGCGACGGCGCGGAGTCCCTCGGTGAGGGGTTGCGCCAGCAGATGGCCGCGGTCCAGGGCTTCTTCCGCATGATCCGCGAGGAGATGCCGGACCTCGTGATCGAGAACTGCGCGTCCGGCGGCCACCGGCTGGAGCCCTCGATGCTGGCCCTCACGAGCATGTCGTCCTTCTCGGACGCCCACGAGTGCGTGGAGATCCCCATCATCGCCGCCAACGTGCAACGCGCACTGCTCCCGCGGCAGAGCCAGATTTGGGCAGTGCTGCGCACGCAGGACTCCCCACAGCGGCTCGCGTACTCGCTCACCGCGACCATGCTCGGCCGGATGTGCCTGTCGGGCGAGATCCACGAACTGAGTGACGAGCAGTGGGCGGTGGTCTCCCGGGCGATCGCCTTCTACGGGTCGGCGGCCCCGGTGATCAAGAACGGTGTCAGTCACCGGTTCGGACCGAGGATGAGAAGCTACCGGCACCCCGAAGGGTGGCAGGCAGTCCGGCGGCTGTCCCACGACGGCGCCCAGATCCTGGTGGTCGCCCACCGGTTCGGAGACGCTGTGCGAACTCCGATCGAGGTTCCTTTGCCACGGGGGACGTACGAGGTCAGCGACCACTACTCCCACCGCGAGATCGTGGTCAGGCTGACCGGGGAACGAGTAACCGTGGAACTGGATGAGCCGTTCTCTGCCGCGGCACTCGTGCTCACGCGGATCGAGTGAGAAATGCCAAGAATCCCGGTACGCGCCGGCTCCCGTACGGTTGGCCGCGCAACGTCGGAGTCAGACGCAGATCTGGATATCGGTAGAAAGTCTGGAAATTGAGATCATCAGTGGTCAGCGGCGCTCCTGCCTCCCCCTCCCCCGAGGCTGAGGTTTCCGGCGTGGAGCTGCACGTCGCGAAGTCTGGTTCCGACACCGCCGCCGGAACCGCGGAGGCCCCCCTGCTCACGATCGGTGCTGCCGCGGCACTGGCCCAGCCGGGGGACACCGTCGTCGTGCACGAAGGCGTGTACCGCGAGTGGGTGAACCCACCGCGCGGCGGTACGGCTGCCGCGCCGATCACCTACCAGGCTGCGCTGGGCGCGGACGGCCTGTTCGAGCCGGTGACGATCTCGGGCGCTGAGGTGATCACCGACTGGCGTCCGCACGCGGGCTCGGCCGGCCGGGTGTGGGTGGCAACGGTGCCGAACTCCCTGTTCGGGTCGCGCAACCCGTACCTCGAGCGCATCGGTGGGGACTGGTTCTTCGACCAGGTCAACACCTGGCACACGGGCGAGGTGTATCTCGACGGCACGTCGATGTACGAGTCGCTGACCTTGGCCGGCGTCGAGCAGCCCGAGGTCACCGTGGACTCGTTCGACCAGGCCGGCTCGCTGCTGACCTGGTACTGCGAGGTGGGCGACGACGTCACCACGATCTGGGCCAACTTCGGGGGCGCCGACCCGGCGGAGCACCAGATCGAGATCAACGCACGCCCGTTCGTCTTCTGGCCCGCCGCCACGGGCATCGACCACATTACGGTGCGCGGCTTCACCCTGACGAAGGCAGCCACGCAGTGGGCCCCGCCCACGGCGCTGCAGGAGGGCCTGATCGGCCCGCACTGGTCGAAGGGCTGGGTGATCGAGGACAACACGATCACCGACTCGAAGAACGTCGGCATCTCGCTGGGCAAAGAGGCCAGCACCGGGCAGAACGAGGCGGCCGCGGGGCCGAAGGGCGCCAAAGGCGGCACACAGCGCGAGCGCGAGGTGATCCAGCGGGCGCTCGCCCTGCGCGGGCCCGCCGCGGGCGAGCCGCACCCGTGGCACCGCGACCACGTCGGCTCCCACACGGTGCGCCGCAACACGATCCGGGACTGCGAGCAGGCCGGCATCGCCGGACACCTGGGTGCGGCGTTCTCGACCATCAGCGACAACCACATATCCCGCATCCACGTGAAGCGACAGTGGCACGGCGCCGAGGTGGCCGGCATCAAGCTGCATGCCGCGATCGACACCGTGATCAGCGGAAACATGATCCATCACACGCATCGAGCCCTGTGGCTCGACTGGCAGGCCCAGGGCACCCTGGTGCGGCGTAACGTCTTCTACGCCTCCACCGCCGAGGACTTCATGGTCGAGGTCTGCCACGGCCCGTACCTCGTGGACTCGAACCTCTTCCTGTCCCCGTGGGCGGTCAAGGACATGTCCACCGGCGGTGCCTACGTGCACAACTACATCGCCGGTCGCATCGCGAACTGCACCGATCACCAGCGGTACACCCCGTACCATTTCCCGCACTCCACGGCCGTCTACGGGGTCTCGAACATCCTCGGTGGAGACAACCGGTTCTACAACAACGTCTTCGTCGGCGACCGCACGCGCGCCGAGCACACCGGACCGCGGTCGGAGCCGACGCTCGCGAGCTTCTGGTCCGGCGCGATCGATATGGATGGCGTGCCCGGGCAGGCCACCTTCGTGCCCACCCCGGTGGGCACCTCGCAGTACGACGCCTATCCCACGGCGCAGGAGTACCCGAACGAGCACGGCAGCGCGCTGGCCGGGCCGCGCCTCCCGGTCTGGATCGAGGGCAACCTCTACGCGGAGGGCGCCGAGCCGTTCCGCGCGGAACCCACGGCCATCATCACGGGCGCATCGCCCGTGCGGGTCGAGGTACTCGACGCCGCAGCCGGCACCCTTCGCGTCGAGGTGACCTACCCGGGCGACACCCACGTGGTGGCCCCGGTGACCACGAAGCGCCTCGGGAGCAGCTACCAGGCCGAGCTGGGCTACACCAACCCCGACGGGTCCGACCTGGACCTGAGCGCCGACCTCTGTGGGATCCCCCGAGGTGAGGTTGTGCCCGGGCCGTTCGCCGCATCGCCGCCCGTCGTCCGGGTACTCGCCGCGCCAGGTCCGGCCCCCAGAGCGCCTCAGCGGTGACGGAACGCCGCCGCCGTGAGCCGCGCAGCACATCGCCCGGTGCTGTTCGGATGCTGCAACGGGAGCAGGCCACCGTAGGCGGATTGAGTGCTGGCGGTGTTGGTCCGCCCGGATCCGACGCTATGACCTGACGTCAGCGTGAGATGCAAGCCCTATGACGGCAGTCACTGCCCAGCTCGACATGACGCAGTCAGCACATCGAGGCCTGCCGGGTACAAGGCTGCCGGGCCAGTCGTGAGTACGGATCTGGGCCGGCCGGGCCTTCCCGCCTCCACAGTGGGCTGCATCGGCTCACGGGCAGCAGGCACTTGGCTCATGCACTTAGATCCTTTAGTATTCCAGCACGGGAAGGTTGCCGCACACGCGATGGGGGACGTGATCCGCGCATGTCCGATCTTGACCTGAGTATTCAACCGAGGCGTCGGGATGGTGTCCGCGTACGGCGCGTGGGAACGCGGGTCGTGCTGATCCTCGAGTCTCAGGGCCTGGAGTTGAACGATACCGCCGAAGCCGTCTGGCGCCTGTGCTCGGGGGATGCTTCGATTCAGGCTATCGTCGACTCGATCGCGGAAGAATATGACGCCGATCCCGAGCAGATCGCCGAGGACGTCGTTGACCTCGTCCAGGAGTTGGAGGCAGTCAACGCGCTGGTACTCGAGCCGAAATCGTAGTCAGGTGGCCTCGACCGAAACCGGACCGGCTCAGGGTGCACGAGGCTCAGGATTTCTCGCCGTCATTCTAGGGCCAGACGGCGCGGGAAAGACCTCAATGACGTATGAGATGCAGGCTTTGGCTGACGATTGGCATTTCGCCTCCCTGCATCCTGAGTCTCTGTATCCGCTGGACGGGATCCCTGAGTACAACAGCTGGGCGTTGTCCACCCATCCGCGAAAGTACGTCGCGCACATGCGCCCGCTGACGCGGATCTCTTTCTTCACGCACGTACTCTCGATGGCCTGGGAATACCACATGCGCCCGCACCTGGACGCTGGTGGCGTTGTGGTGAGCGACTCCTACTGGTATCGAACCGCAGTGAAGGAGTCGGTCCAGAACCCCGATGCCGTCTTCCTGTTTCAGACACTCGCGGCCACACTGCCGGAGCCGGACCTCGTGATCTGGCTGGACCTGCCGCTGACGGAGTCCTGGCGCCGCAACGGCACCCCGACGACCTTCGAGTTCGACGGCGCGGTTCCAAGTTATGAGGCCTACGAGCGTTTCCAGCAGCGCGTTCTCGACGAACTCCGGTACCTCCTGCCGGCGCATGTCCCACAGATATCGATCGACGCCACCCGCTCGGCGCGGGAGGTGGCAGTAGCGGCGTGGGAGGCCATCGACAAGGCAGCCGAGGGAGCGCGACCGCAGCTGCCGCAGCCGGCCGACGAAGTAGTCTGATGCCACCCCGCCTGTCGAAGCTGTACCCGGCGCCGCGCACGGGTACGGAGCTTCCGCCGATCTTCACTCTGAGAACCCTCGGCCTGCCCGTCGGGTCGGCACTCGGCGCGTCGCTCTGCGCAGTGTTGGGGTGGAGCGGACCCGCCTGGGCGCTCGCGGGAGTCAGTGCGGTGACGTTCGTCCAACTGCTCGCGCCCGCCATCCGGCAGCGCAGCCTGAGCGGCGACGGCTGGCTGGCCGAAGTCGGGTTCGCAGCGCCGTTCCTGCTGTTCTTCGCGCCGTACGTCGCGTGGTGTGTGATGTTCCCGCCGTCGTTCAGGCCCGCGCCTGTATGGATCGTGGTGGCCATCGCCGGCGCGGTGGCTCTCCGCCTGACCGAACTCTCCCGGCTCCGGCTCGGCTTCGACCGGGAACTGCTGGAACTGATGCCGCCGCTGCGGCGTTCCACCCTCCTCCTGCGGTCCTATCAGACGATGGCCGCCGCCGTGGGGCAGGAACTCTTCTACCGCGGCGCGCTCTTCGTTCTCCTCGCACCGGTGTTGGGCTGGGGTGTCGTGCCGGTGTCCGCGGCGCTGTTCGTCGGCGAGCACTGGTCCAACCGGTGGGCGGCCACGATGTTCACCACCCCCTATCTGGTCCGCATCAGCGCGCTCGCCCTGGGCTTGGGAGTCATCGCCTACGCCTCCGGCTCCGTGGTGCCCGCGATCGTCGGACACGTTGCCTACAACCTGGCGCCGGTGATGCAGGGCCTTCGACACCGCCGCGTCAATCCGTACATTCCCATCATTTGATGTAGGATTTCTCACCTCAGCTCGGCTTGACGAACGACTAGTGGTACTCCAAAATTTGTCCGAACTGGGGTGTTCTTGCTATTCATCAGGATTGCGAGGGCGACGGGGCAGTGGCTAGTTCTGTGAACTACGGTGATCTGTTACGAACTCGTGTCATGGCACGCGTGCTCTCCGACGCGGAATTCCGGAGCGCGCTGCGTCGGGACGCGGCCGGCGCCCTCTCCGACGCCGGGATGGATATCGCTGGCGACGGCGTCGCGCTGCTTGAGGAGATCAAGGGGTACTTCGGGTCGGAACGAGCCCGCGCCCCGCTGACCGCGCCGTTGACGACCAGCCTGGACCTCGCACTGAAGACGGTACGGGCGTCGTCCGGGGACCCGCGGGTCGCGCTGGTGGTCATGCCGTGGGCCGAGATCCGCTGGGCGTCGATCGGCGTGTCCATCCTGCAATCGGCGCTGGAAGCCGATGGAATCGCGAGCGATGTGATCTACCCCAATCTGGACCTGGCCGAAGCGACCGGGTCGCGGGTGTACAACCGTATCGGCGCGGCGACGCCGAAGACCAGCCTCGCCGGCGAGTGGGTCTTCGGCGAAACGCCGGATGACCTCGATGCGGCGGAGCGGTACCTGGACGAGGTACTCCTCGCCGAGCACGCCGACTTCTTCGACTTCGCGACCCTCTTCGAGATGGGTGAGGTGCGCTCGATCAGCTCCAGGTTCCTCGATGGCCTGGCCGCGCACGAGGTGTGGGACCACTACGACATCGTCGGCATGACCTCGACGTTTCAGCAGAACATTCCCGTGGTCGGGCTCGCCGAGCGGCTCAAGCGCCGCCGGCCGCACCTCACGACGATCATGGGTGGAGGCAACTGCGAAGGGCCGATGGGCCGGGCGTTGCTCGACTCTTTCCCGGCGATCGACTACGTGTTCCAGGGCGATGCGGAGTCGTCGTTCGCGCGTTTCGTCCGCGACCTGCGGGCAGCGGCCGACCGGCGGTCGTGGATCGGCGAACACCCCTACTGGTCCGATCGGGCGGAGGTGACCACCGACGGCCGGGCCGTCATCCGCAGCGAGCCCATGGCCAGCATGGACGACATCCCGCAGCCGACGTACGGCGACTTCTACGGCCGTCTCCTGTTGCGACGCGAGGGCAGTGACCTGCCCACGGACACGGCCATCCCGATCGAGACGTCCCGTGGGTGCTGGTGGGGAGAGAAGCAGCACTGCACGTTCTGCGGGCTGAACGGGCTGACCATGTCGTTCCGCAGCAAGTCGGCCGACCGTGCCTTCCGCGAACTGGCGGACCTGGTGGAACGACATGGCGTGGGCCCCAAGAGGCGCACGCACGTCCTGGTCGTGGACAACATCCTGGACTACCGGTACTTCAACGACCTGCTGCCGATGATCGCTGAATCAGACCTGAAGGTGACCCTGCATTACGAGGTCAAGGCGAATCTCCGGTACGACCAGTTGGAGCTCCTCCGCTCGGCCGGGGTATTCCATCTGCAGCCCGGTATCGAGTCCATGAGTGATCACCTCCTCGCGGCCATGAGGAAGGGAACGACCCGGCTTCGCAACATCCAGACGATGAAATGGTGTACCGAACTCGGGATCGATGTGTCATGGAACTACCTGCACGGGTTCCCCGGTGAGGTCGATGACGACTACCGCGAGTTGCCGAGGCTGTTCTCGCTGATCTCGCACCTTCCGCCCCCCGAGCACCTCGGGCCGGCGCGGGCTGACCGGTTCAGTCCTTTCCAGCAGACACCCGAGGTCTTCGACATCCGACGGCTGACCCACGAACGCGCCTACGACCACGTCTATCCTGGGGTTCAGGCTGAGCGGCGCAGCGATATCGCCTACTTCTTCCGGATGGATCATGGGGCGCCCTTGGCCTCCGACGTCGTCCTCAACGAAGTTCGAAGCTCCGTGGAGCGCTGGCTCGTCGACCATCGCGATGCTCGGCTCGAAGCAAGCTGGACCGACGACGGTCTGATGGTGCGGGACGAACGTCCGATGTGGAGCGGTTCGTCGGGCCTGAGCATGCTCGATCGGGAAACGAGCAGCGTCCTGATCGCCGTTGATCAGATGCACTCGGTGACGGCGATCGAACGCGAACTCCCGATCCCTGTCCCGACCGAGCGCATCGTCCCCATCCTGAACGAACTCCTCGAACGCGGTCT
Source organism: Luedemannella helvata (assembly GCF_039528415.1). NCBI lineage: Bacteria > Bacillati > Actinomycetota > Actinomycetes > Micromonosporales > Micromonosporaceae > Luedemannella > Luedemannella helvata. The sequence goes on along the minus strand of NZ_BAAALS010000010.1, from coordinate 168,312 downwards.
GGTCATCGAGAGCAGTGGCACCTACCTCGGCCTGCCGCTGCTCAGTCGACGCAACCTCCCGAAGGCGCAGACGTCGCGCACACGTCGGGAGCTGCCGCTGGTGCGGTCCGCATGACCATCCAACGTGGAGTGATCGATCGGTGACGCAGACAACGACGCCTGGCCAGCCCCGCCTCCCGGTCTGGTCGAGGATCACCGGTTCTCTCAATCTTCCTCCCGGTCCGCGGCGGACGGTGGCGTGGTCCACCCTGGTGAACTCTGTCGGCACGGGCATGTTCGTGACCGCCAGCGCGCTCTACTTCACCCGGGTCGTCGGTCTGTCCGTCGCAGAGGTCGGCCTGGGGCTTACCGTGGCCGGATTCGTGGCGCTCAGCGCGAATCTCACCGTCGGCCGGCTGGCCGACGGCAAGGGTGCGCGGGGAGTGTGGGCCGCCTCGTTGGCCGTCGAGGCGGCGGCCATGGCCGCCTTCCTCATCGTCGATTCATTCTGGGCGTTCATCGTCGTGGCGTGCGTGAGTCAGTTCGCCGCCGCAGCCAGCCAGACCGCACGGCTACCGGTCTTCCGCATGGTGGGCGGGGACTCGGCCACCCATCTGCGCTCGGTGATCCGCACGATCGTGAACCTCGCTGCCAGCTTCGGTGCCCTCGTGGCCGGTATCGCGATCTCCTTGGACGTGGCGCCGGCCTACTACACGTTGATCGTCGCGAACGCCCTGACGTTCGCGGCCAACGTCCTCATTGTCCTCAAGCTCCCGAAGGTTGAGCCGACACCACGGCAGGCGAGGAAGAAGTCCGACGCGGCACTGCGGAACCTCCCCTTCCTGGCGGTGACCGTCCTCAACGCGGTGTTGATTCTCCAGGCCCCGGTATTCACCTTCGCTCTTCCGTTGTGGATCGCGACGAGGACCGATGCTCCGGCTTCGCTCTACGCGTTGTTGGTGGTGCTCAACACCGCCGTCGTCACGCTGTTCCAGATACGCGCCTCGCGGGGCGTCGATGGTGTTTCGGTCGCCGGCAGAGTGATGAGAACGGCGGGGATCGGACTGGCCGCGGCCTTCCTCGGGATCGGAGCGAGCTCCCTCTTCGGTCCCGTGGGCGCGGTAACCGTACTGATCGCCAGCGTGGCGCTGATGTCCGTGGCCGAGATCCGTTACGCCGCCGCCGAGTTCGAGTTGAGCTTCGGGCTCGCCCCCAAGGCGCTGCAGGGCGAGTACAGCGGGGTCTTCACGCTCGGTCTCGGCCTGGCCACCTCTGCCGGTCCCATCCTCCTGGCCGTCAGTGTTCTGAGCGCCGGGCTCGCGGGCTGGGTCGCCCTCGCCCTGGCGACGTGCGTGGCCAGCCTTCTGGTTCCCTGGGCCGTCCGCCTGGCCGAGCGGCAGTTGCAGTCCATTCAGCCGGTGGCGTGATTCCAACGTGTTACGCACGTGTATCAATCGGTATAGCGCACTTTAAACCCCTACAAGGCCAGCCAGATGGTGTTAAAATGTTAAGCACAGTGTTCCATGCGTCGATGGAGTGAAGGGGGGTGCGTCCGCATGAAGAAGCGCTACGTGAAGCCGGCTGTCCGCAACATCGACCTTCTCGGTGCGATGCTGATCGACTAACCGGATCAAGCTCATCTTCCAACGCCCATCCAGCCGTCGTGGGAGGTGTCCAGATGGTGACGACGCTCAGCGAGCATGAGCGAAGTGAGCTGTCCGGAGTCGCGTCGATCGCGGCTGGATGGGCGCTGGATCAGACAACGCTCGAGGCACTTCGACAAGCGGCCGGACGCTCCGCGGTCCTTCACGACCTCGCGGTCCGCCTGCGACGAGAACTAACCGATCAGGGGTATTGCCTCGTCCGTGGGGCGCCGGTCCAGTCCGACGAGGAGTTGGCGGCGCTGCAGGGGCTGGTGTCCACGCTCTCAACCGAGGGCAACGGCGGCGCGTTGTTCTTCACCATCTCGCCGACCGTCGATGAGGACGAGCCTACGGACGTGTCGAGGACCGGGGCGTCGTTTCCGTTCCACTCCGACTCCACGTACATGGCGCGACCGCACGAGATGCTCGGCCTGGCGTGCGTCGTGAACGACTCCGAAGGCGGCGACTCCGGCTTGCTCCTCGCGGCTGACATCGCGGCGCGGGTCGAGTCCAAGGCCGGTCGAGACGCCCTGCTTGCACTTGAGGATCGAGTCTTCCCGTTCTTCCTCCGCGATCCGGTCGTTGGCCACGGCGTGCAGCTGGCTCCCCTGCTCTGGCGGGTTGGGGACGAATGGCACGTGCGCTATCGCGGCGACGTCCTGGACGCGTTGATGCCCCGGTACGCGATGGACGAACGGCACGAGAGCGCGCTGGCGGTGTTTCGATCGGTGCTCGACAACCCTGCCGACGCCGAGATCCTCATTCGCCTCCAGCCGAACGACTGCCTGATGGTCGACAACCGCCGTGCGCTCCACTCGCGCACCGCGCTGGGGAAGGGCGCGCGAGCGCTGCGTCGCACCAAGGGCTATTTCCTCCACTCGGAGCACTGCACGATCATCTGACGCTACGCGCCAGATGATGCTCACGGACTACGTCAGACGGCCGAGTGTGGTGTCCGCGGTGTTCGCGGCGGAACTGCTGACCAGGTGCGAGGTCATAGCGAACAGGACCCGGACGGAGTCCCAGTCCGCATCCGTCTCCCCGGCTGCGGCCTCGAGCGCGTTCGCCCATGTCAGCTCCATGAACTGACGGAGCTCGCCGCCCTCCACCGTCCACATCTCGCCGGTGAACCGGTCCCGCCACCGCACGCTCTCGGCGTCGGACAACTGCGGATACACGAACTGACGATCGCAGCAGCCGTAGGTGTAAACGATCTTCTCGGCCGTTTCCCCGACCAGGTCACGCAACATCTGCCGCTCATCGATGGGGACCAGCGGACTGACAAGCCCGTCCGTGCCGTAAGCGGCGTGGACCAATCCCGCGGTCACCAGCGGCTCGGGAGCGTCCCACTCCCGGAGGATCTTCTCGGTGCCGGTCAAGTGGGCGAGCAGGGTGCGGTGGTGAAGACGGATCGTGTCCGCTCCGCGGCTTCGGAGGAACTCGACGACACGCGCGCGGCGATCGACTGACATGGTCACACCGCTCGCAGGATCAGCTCGTCGCCCAGGGCTACGCACGCCTTCGTGAGCGTAAGGCTGTCGATGCCGGCCTCCTGGTCGACAGCGACGCAGGCGAGGAACCTCCGCACCAGGGCGTCGTCGGGGGCGAACGAGCGTTGGATCTTCTTCCATCGCCATTTGTCGACACGGGTGTTCGTTTCGCCGATCGTCGCCAGGTACATGTCGAACGCGGCCTCCATGCGTTTGCGTGCGACCAGAGCGGCCCCGACCGTCTCCCCCTCGTCGAGAAGACCTTGTACGTCCTCGAAAAGGCTGTCGGCGCGGTTCTGGTAGAACCGCTTGAGATAGCCACGGAACTTGCCGGGGTCGACCAGCGACCGGAACTCCTCGAACGGCGAGTCCGGCACCAGAGGAATGCCGATGATGAGCCGGTGGACGAACTCGCGGAGGTTGTCGCTCCACGCGGTCGGGTAGTCGTTGTCGGTGTCCAGCGCATCCAGGAAGCGACCGACTTCCCGAAGCAGCTCCAGGGGCACCACGGTGAGATCGAGACGCGTCGTGCCCGGGACGATAGTCATCTCCATCGGAGGCATCCCCGGACCGGTGACCTCTGGTACACCGCCGGTGAATCGGGAACGGGTGGTCACCAGATACAGATCGATGTCCGATCGTGAGTTGGCGAAGCCGTCGAGCCAGGACCCGCTCCAGAACAATGCCTCGTCCGGGCCCGGATCGATATCCTTGATCACCTCCGCCAAGCTCCGGCCGAGCCGGTCACGTAAGAGTTGGTCGAGGTGCTCGAGCGTGACGGGTGCCTGTCGCACTGGTATTACTCCCCGAATCTCGTGGTCGGTCCTGCTGGGTTCTCACGGCCGCCGATCCGTGCAGTCTTCCAATGCCCGTTGGCGGCGTCAAATGATCTCAATGTCTTCACGAAGTATCCGCGCTGCGGACGAGTCGGGCGTGATCGGTGAAGGACAGGTGCCACGCGAGAAGTGTCACGATTCCCCACATGGTCCTGGAGTTCGCTGAGGGGTCGCGGTGAAACTCGGCGGCCACCTGTGCGAGCCCAGCGGGGTCCAACCCGAGTTCCTCGGCGCCGACCTTGTCTGCGAGCAGGTCGAGAGTCATGTCGCGCAGCGGCCCGGCGAGCCATCGGGACGCGGGGGCGGAGAACTTCTGCTTGGGACGATCCACGATGCCCGAGGGAACGAGGCCCCGCGCCGCGGTGCGGAGCGCCTCCTTCGGGCGGCCCACCATCAGCGTTCGCGCAGGCTGTGCCAGGGCCCAGTCCACCACGCCGTCACGGAGGAATGGAACCCGCACTTCAAGTCCGTGGGCCATGGAGAGCCGATCGACACGCGGGAGGTGGTACTCAGGCAGCTTCGCTGTGACCTCGAACCAACGGATCGCTTCGGCCGCATCGACCCCGTTGGCGGCGAGGTCGGTGAATCCGAACCGCTCCTGGGAGATGTCCGGAGCGCAGCGACGGAGCATGTCGTCGTCCAGCACGCGCCGGCGATCGTCGGCTGCCCACCATCCCAGTGCGTGCCAGTACTCATCGCGCCAGGGCCGGCCTTGAAGCGATGCCTGATGCGCTTCGTGCATGTGGGCGTAGCCCAGGAAGAGCTCGTCGGAGCCATCCCCGGCCAGCACGGTCTTGTGATCCCGTGCCGCGAGTCCGCTGACGGCGTAGGTACTGAGACACACCGGGGTGTAGATCGGCTCGTCCAGGGATCGGAGCGTCGCCAGGAAGGCCTCCTGCACGTTCGCTTCTGTGAGGTGCGTGATGCCGTGCCGGGCGCTGATGTGCTGTGCGACCTCGATGGCGTAGCGGGTTTCGTCCTGCCACGTGCCATCGGTGTACCCGACGCTGAACGCGTCGATGCGACCGGCCTGCTGCGCGGCGAGCGCCGAAACGGTCGCCGAGTCGAGGCCACCACTGAGAAAGGCCGCGGGCGGCGCGTCCGGTGCGAGCGTCGTCGACACCGCTTCCCGCAACACCCGGTCCAGGGATCCCGGGCCCTCGTTCTCCCCGGAGAAGGTGGGGAACGCGAGTCGGTGCGAGGCACGAACAACACCGGAAGTGTTCCGCCGGTCGAACGTTACCGTTGTCCCCGGCTCGATCTTGCGCACCTGGCTGAGCGGGCTGCACGTCGTCGGAGAGAACCTCACGGTGAAGTAGTCCGCGATGGCGTCGCGGTTCAGGTCAAGCGGCACGTGTCGGTCTGCCACCAACGACCGCAGCTCCGAGGAGAAGACCAGTCGATCACGCGAGGCGTACACATACAGGGGCTTGATCCCCATGCGGTCGCGGCCGACGACCAGGATTTCGCGGCGTGCATCCCATATTGCGAAAGCGAACATCCCGTCCAACTGCTCGGCGAAGTGTTCGGCATCATGGAGGTACGACGCCAGCACCACCTCCCCGTCCCCATCCGTCAGGAAGCGGTGGCCAGCACCGACAAGATCTCTCCGCAGTTGCGTGTGATTGTAGATTTCGCCGTTGAAGACCAAATGCACGTCATCGTCTTTATAGGAGATCGGCTGATTCGATCCGTCCACGTCGACGATCGACAAACGAACGGCACCGATCGCAGCGTCACCGCGGGAAATGGTTCCCCGGGAATCGGGTCCCCGGTGCTCGAGGGCGGACAGCAGACGCTCAACCGTTCGGACCTCAGCGACACCTTGGCCCCAGTTGACGACCCCCGCGATTCCGCACATGGTTCCCCTTCCGAATAGGTAGACCGCGTGCCTTCCTGTGCGACCCCACTCTGGCCCAGCCCGCGGATTCCAGGGCCCGGCGGAAGAACTCGGTGATGACCTGACCGTCTCGACAGGGACGAGCCCGCCCAGCCGTTGGCGGCGCGGCCGCTACCTCGCGAAGCTGACGGGCAGGCCGCCATCGACGCTGATGACCGCGCCGGTGGTCGCCCTGCTGAGTGGCGACAGCAGAAACAAGATCGCGTTGGTGACGTCTGTCGGGGACACCCGAACGCCCAGGAGTGTGCGATTCGCGTAGAAGTCGGGAAGCTCATCGACGCTGACACCGTGCGACTGGGCCTTTTCCTCCCACAGGCCCTTCTCCCAGAACTTCGAGCCGTCGAACACCGCACCGGGATTGACGGTGTTCGCCCGCACGCCGAGCGGGGCGCCTTCGAGGGCGAAAAGGCGAGCCAGCTGGAGCACCGCGCCCTTCGCGACCGGGTACCCACCGAAGCCCGAGCTGGGAGCCACTGCGTGCTTCGATGCGACGTACACCAGCGAGCATTGGGCGCTGACCTGGTGTGCGCTCCGGTACCGCAGGACCGCCTGGGACAGCGGCACGTGCACGGTCAGGTTGCGGGTCAGGTCCTCGTCGAACGCCTTCAGGCCGATCTCGGTCATCGAACCGACCGACGACGTCCCGGCCGCGAACACCACTCCGTCAAGCCGCCCACGGGTCAGGGCCAGCTCGAGCGCCTCGTCGGCGACGCTCGGCAGTGTCACGTCACCGCACACCACCGAGAAGTCACCGTCGAGGGTCGCGACACCGTCCGTGTTGACGTCGACCGCGACGACCGACGAACCCAGTGCGAGCAATTGCTTGACAGTGCACAGGCCGATGCCGGATCCGCCGCCGGTGACGATAAAGGTCTTACCACTCAGCGCGAGCGGCCCATCGAAATCGGGACTTTGATGCGACACAACTCCCCCAGTGATCGACCCGCTTTATTTGAATCTTTCCATACCGGATGCCGGGCCGTCTATCGCGGCCGCGGCGCGTCCCTGACGTCGGGTGCGAGATCGACCCACACGGCTTTCTGCTCGCTGAACTCATCCAGGCACCCCGGCCCGTTCTCACGACCGAGGCCGCTCATGCCCATGCCCCCGAACGGCACGTTGTAGGCGAGCTTGCGATAGGTGTTGACCCATACGGTGCCAGCGATCAGACGGCTCGCCACCCGGTCCGAGCGCCCGCGATCGGTGGTCCAGACCCCCGCGGCCAACCCGTACCTGGTGCTGTTGGCCAACCGGACCGCTTCGTCCTCGTCTGCGAAGGGGATCACACAGGTCACCGGCCCGAAGACCTCCTCCTGGAAGATCTGGGAGTCAGCGGTCACATTCGTGAGCACGGTTGGGCGGTAGAACAACCCGTCCGGCAGTCCGGCGACACGCTCCCGCACTCCGCCAGCGGCGACGACGGCGCCGTCGGCGACAGCTCGGTCCACCATCGTCTCGATCTTCTCGAGTTGTGCGGCCGTGGCGACCGGTCCCATGTCGGTCGACGGTTCGAGCGGGTTGCCGAGGCGGATCGCGTCGGCAGCGGCTACGAGGCCCTGGAGGACCTTGTCATAGGCGGAGTTCTCCACGAGGACGCGCGAGCCCGCCATGCATGCCTGCCCGCCCGCACCGAACGCTCCGACACTCGCACCGCGTATCGCCTGATCGAGGTCGGCGTCCGCGAACACGACGTTGGCGCTCTTGCCGCCGAGCTCCAGCGAGACCGGCCGAAGGCCGCGCGCGGCAGCTTCCGCGACCCGCTCGCCGGTGGCCGAGGAGCCGGTGAACGCGATGCGCCTGACCGAAGGGTGTTCGATGAGCGCACGGCCCACCGCGCCGTCCCCCGACACCACGTTGAGCACCCCGGGCGGCAGGCCGGACTCCGTCGCCAACTCCGCGAGCCGCAACGTCGAGAGCGGGGTGATCTCCGACGGTTTGACGACGACGGTGTTGCCCACCGCGATCGCGGGACCCAGTTTCCACAGCAGGAGGTTGATCGGCGAGTTCCACGGCGTCAGGCACGCCACCACGCCGACGGGGACCCGTTCGGTGTGAACGCGCGCCGACCCGGTGGGCGGGTCCACGACGTAGCCGCTGGGCATCTGCAGCAGGTGCGCGTAGTACCGCAGGTGTTCTCCGTACCCCTCGGCGCTGCGCACGTTCAGCGCCTTGCCGTTCTCCCGGACCTGGAGAACGGCGAGCTCCCGCGCGTGCTCATCCAGCAACGCCGCGAAGGCGGTGAGAATGGCGACCCGTCGCGACTTGGGCGTCTCGCGCCAGTCGAGGAAAGCGTCCTCGGCAGCCGAGACAGCGCGGGAAACGTCGGCGGCAGATGCGGTGGAGATGCTGGCGACCAGTTCGCCGCTCCAGGGCGACCGGACCGTGAGCACCGCGCCACTTCCCGAGGTCCGACGGCCGTTGATGAAGCATCCCGGACCCAGGCCTTCGTCGCTCAAGACCCACTCTCCCCGAAGCCCGCTCGCACAGCTCGCAACCCCGCGGCATGATGGGTCCTCCCATCAGCACCACTGCCGCCGTTGGCGCCGATCGGCCGAACCGCCCACACGCACATCGTCGCGCTACATCGATCTAAATGTTGACGCCAGCTGATGCTACAAGGTGGTGCGGAACCGGGTCAAAGGGTACTGGTCCGCGCGGCGCCAGTCCGTGCTGTTCGTCCCCCTCGGCATCGACGAGGCGGCATGCCGGCGGACGCGACCTCGCGCTGCCGGCAGCCCGAACCGCGTACGGGAGAGCCTGGACATCCACCCACCCGACGACCGCAGGTCCTTGACCGACAGTGGTTTTGTTTCAAAACTATGGGCCTGGTGTGCGACGGAGGACGACTGATGACGATTGTGATCGCCGGTGCCGGCATCGGCGGCCTGACCGCCGCCCTGAGCCTGCACGCGGCGGGATTTACCGACGTGACCGTCTACGAACGGGTCAGCGAGCTGCGCCCGCTCGGCCTCGGCATCAATCTACTGCCGCACGCGGTGCGGGAGCTGACCGAACTGGGTCTCGCCGAACGCGTCGCCGCGCTCGGCGTCGCCCCGAGCACGCTGGCCTACTTCACCCGCCACGGTCAGCGGATCTGGAGCGAGCCCCGCGGCCTGGGCGCCGGGTACCGATGGCCGCAGGTGTCGGTGAACCGCGGCCGCCTGCAGGCGATGCTCCTCGACGCCGTACGCGAGCGCCTCGGCGCCGACGCCGTACGCACCAGTCATGCCCTCACCACTGTCGAACACGGCGCCCATGCCGACGTCGCGTCCTTCACCACCCCCGACGGGAGCGTCCGCGTGGAGGCCAACGTGATCGTCGGCGCCGACGGCATCCACTCGGCACTGCGCCGCCAGTACCACCCCGACGAGGGGCAGCCCCGGTGGAACGGTCTGATCCTGTGGCGCGGCACGGCCCGCGTGCCGGCCTACCTGGACGGACGAACGATGATCATGGCTGGTGACGGCGTACAGAAGTTCGTCGCCTATCCCCTCAGCCCGCCCGACGTCGACGGCACCGCATGGGTCAACTTCATTGCCGAGCGGCGCTACGACGGCGCCCAGCAGGCCGCCGACTGGAACCGGGCCGTCGATCACGCACCGATCATCGACCTGTTCGCGGACTGGCGCTTCGACTGGCTCGACGTGCCCGCCGTCATCGCCGCCGCTGAGGAGTTGCTCGAGTATCCGATGGTCGACCGCGACCCGATCGACCGGTGGACCCACGGCCACTCGACGCTGCTCGGAGACGCCGCCCACCCGATGTACCCCAACGGGTCAAACGGCGCGTCGCAGGCCATCCTCGACGCCCGGACCCTCGCCTGGCACCTCGCCACCGCCCCGGACATCGCGCGGGCCCTGGCCGCGTACGAGGACGACCGGCGACCGGCGACCACCGCCCTCGTGCTGAGCAACCGCCGCCAAGGCCCCGAGCAGGTCATGGTCATGGCCCACGAACGGGCACCCGACGGGTTCGTCGACATCGATGACGTCTTCGCCCCCGGCGAACTGGCCGACATCGCCGCCTCCTACAAGCGGGCCGCCGGGTTCCACCCCGACGCGCTCAACGGCCGGGCGTCCCTGAGCCCTCCGGGTCGGCGATGAGCACGGTGGACGCGGCCCGGCTCGCCGCCGTCATCTCCCCGCTGCGGCGTACGCTTCTGGCGGCCGCCCGCGCGGCCGAACGCCTGCCCGAGATCCCGGACGCGCAGATCGAGATCATCCGCGCGCTTCCGTCCGGGACGGCCGCTACCCCGAGCGAACTGGCGCACCGACTGGGATTGAGCCGTCCCACCGTCAGCAACCTGTTGCGGGCCATGGAGTCTGCGGGCCTGGTGACCCGCCGTCCGCGCCCAGCCGATCGGCGCCAGGTCCAGGTCGCGGTCTCCGCCAAGGCCCTCGACCTGTTCGCGCGCTTCGACCGGGCCGGTGCGGCACTGGTCGCGGACGCGGTAGCGACCCTTTCGGCCGCCGACCGCGACGCGCTCGCCGGCGCCGTCGGGGCGCTGGAACGACTGCGCGACGCCATCACCGCCGGCCGGCAGCCCGGCCCGCCGCATCCCGATCCCGACCCGGAGGAAACACGATGACGACCGCGCCCACGCCCGGCCTGGAGCCGGCCTTCGACGTCGAGGTGGAGCTCGCGCCGCTGCAGGACCACGGCACCACCCGCGCGGGCCACCGCCGCGTCGTTCCGATCACCGGCGGGCGCGTCCGCGGGCTGTTCACCGCGGACATCCTGCCCGGGGGCGGCGATTGGCAGCTGGTCCGCCCCGACGGCGCCATCGAAATCTCCGCCCGCTACACCGCGCGTACCCCCGATGACGAGTACGTCAATATCCGCACCTTCGGCGTGCGCAGCGGCCCACCGGAGGTCTTGCAGGCCCTGCTCGCCGGCGCGGCGGTCGACGTGACGGCCTACTACTTCCGCCTGAGCGTCCACCTGGAGACCGCCGCCCCGGCCCTCGACGCCCTTCAGCAGTCGATCTTCGTCGCATCGGCCGTTCGCGACGCCGACCGCGTCCACTACCGCGCCTTCCGGGTCACCTGACGAACCCGAGTAGCGGAGATGGCGGCGCGTTTGTCGCTTGTGGATTGTGACGTTGTCCGTGAGCTAACGGACGAGCGGGTCGGCAGGAAGCCCGGCAACCCCGCGACCTGGGTGGGCCGGGGCTTTCTGGCATGGGGTTGCAAGCCAGCGACGACGGCGAATACAGTCGCCAGGACGGAGAGGATCTACGTTGGGGAACTGGCGGCAGAAGCTCTGGCAGGAGCGGGTAGAGCCGCGTTTGTTCCTGCTGACGCAGCTCAGGATGGCCACCGATGCGCTCGCGCTCGGCACGGCCGGGCTCAATCTTGTGGTCGGCGCGCTGGCCGGCGGCTTCGTTGTGGCGTCGAGTGTCGTGGTGGGTCGGGTGCCTGCCGCGATGAGCGCGGGCATCGGGTCGCCACCATGGCGCTCGCTCGTCACGGCGTTCCTCGTCGCCTCCGGAATCCTGTTCGCGCAGCAGATCCTGACACCGCTGTCGGCGGCACTCGGCCAACTGGTCAAGCATCGTGTCGACGGCCTGTTCCATGACCGGCTGCTGGAGGCCTCGCTGCGCAGCGCGAGCGTCGCGCCGCAGGAGGACGAGGAGTCGCTGGCGAACCTCCGCCTGGCGGCCGAGGGCCTCGAGAAGGGCAGCCGTACGCCGGGAGATGCCGCGGCCGGAACGTTGGCGCTGGTTACCCGGTACAGCCGGCTGTGTGCGTTCGTGGTGATCATCGGAGTGGCGATCTCCTGGTGGGCGGCCGCCGCCATTGGCCTGGTCACCATGACGCTGCGGGTCGGTCACCGGGACGTCGTTCGCACCTACACCCGGCTGGTGCCGGTGATGAGCCCGTTGCGCCGCGAGTCCGACTACTTCCTGGGGCTCGGTGTAGGTCCGGTCGCCGCGAAGGAACTACGCGTGTTCGGCCTGACATCCTGGATCACCGAGCGGTACCGGTCGAGCGCGCTGGCCGCGATCCGTCCACTATGGCGGGAGCGACGGCGGGTGAACGTGACCGCCTTCCTGTGGCGCGCGGCGTTCAGCCTGGCCGTTGTCTGCCTGGTCGTCGCGCTCATGCTCCGGGCGGGCGCCACCGGAGCGCTCACGCTGACCGAACTGACCATCGGCATCCAGGCCACCATCGCGGCCGTGCTGCTCGGCGAGTTCTACCACGAGGCCGACACCGGCACCCAGTTCGGCCTGATCGCCGTCCGCGCGCTGGAGCGGTTCCGGGGCCAGGTGGCGGATCCGGAGGTCCCGGGCGGCGGCGGTCCGGCCGCGGAGGCGGCGCCATCATTTACGGAGATCCGGTTCAGCAACGTCAGTTTCTCGTACGCCGGAAGCGACCGGCTGGTGCTGGACGGACTCGACCTGACCTTGCGCGCCGGCGAGTGCACCGCCCTGGTGGGGCTCAACGGCTCGGGCAAGACGACGCTGGTGAAGCTGCTCGCCCGCCTCTACGAGCCCACGAAGGGCGCGATCCTGATCGACGGGCGCGACATCGCGACGCTTCCGGTCGACGCGTGGCGCCGGCAGGTGGGGATCGTCTTCCAGGACTTCATCCGGTACGAGCTGTCCCTGTCCGACAACATCGCGTTCGGCGCGATCGAGCGCCGTAGCGACCCCGGACAACTGGCGGAGATGGCGAGCAGAGCCGGCCTCGCCGACATCGTCGCCGCGCTCCCCCGCGGGCTGGACACGGTGTTGTCGCCCCACTACGACGGCGGCGTCGAGCTGTCCGGCGGGCAGTGGCAGCGCCTCGCGATCGCGCGGGCGCTGCTGGCCGTCGACGCGGGGGCCCAGATCCTCGTTCTCGACGAGCCCACGGCCGCCCTCGACGTCCGCGCCGAGGCCGCCTTCTTCGACGAGTTCGCCGAGCGCACGCGGGGCCGGACCACCCTGCTGATCTCGCACCGCTTCTCCAGCGTCCGGCACGCGGACCGAATCGTGGTGCTCAGCGGTGGGCGCGTCATCGAGGACGGCACCCACGAGTCGCTGCTGGCCCGCGACGGTCGGTATGCGGAGCTGTACCACCTTCAGGCCAGCCTGTTCGCCGACAGCTCGGAGACGGAGGTGCCGCGGTGAGGCAGACGTTGACCGCGTGCGGTCAGATGATGTCCCTCGCCTGGCGCAGCGGCCGCGGCAAGATAGCACTGTCCACGGTACTCATGATCTTAGGTGGCGTGGCCTGGCCGATGCTCGCCTTCGCCCTCCGGGAGGGCATCAACGCCGTCACCACCCATGACCCGGCAAAGGCCCTCACGGCCGGCGTGTCCGTCGCGCTGCTCGTCATCGCCGCACTGCTGTTGCAGCACTTCGCGTACGTGCCGTACGCGGAGGCGGCCGAGTTGGCGGTGGTCACCATGAACGCGGAGCTGATCGAGCTCGTTGCCGGCTCCGGCCGACTGGGACAGCAGGAGAACCCGGAGTACGCCGACCGGGTCGCGTTGCTGCGCAAGGAGATCGCGCAGTTCTCCGACGGCATGGTGGGGCTCATGGCGGCGCTCGCCCTGGCCGTCTCCATGGTTGCCACCGGCCTGCTGCTGGTGTCCGTGCATCCGCTGCTGCTGCTGTTGCCGCTGGCCGCCGTACCCGCGCTGTTCGCGACCCAGCGGGCGCAGCGGCAGATGGCCGCCGCCCGCGACCGGTCCGCGACCAGCGTTCGCCAGGCCGGGCACCTGTTCGAGCTGGCCACCAGCGCGGTGCCGGCCAAGGAGCTGCGCGTCTTCCGCCTACAGACCGAGGTCCGGCGGCGGCACCTGCGGTTGTGGGGGGACATCGGCCGGGAACTGCGCGCCGGCGAGCTGCGATCGGCCGTGACCGAGGCCGCGGGCCAGGTGGTCTTCGCCGTGGGCTACGTCGCCGCCGTGTTGTTCGTCCTCCGCGCAACGGTCGCGGGCGGCAACCAGGTCGGGGACGCCGTCCTCGTCATCGTGCTGGGCGCGCAGGTGAACCAGCAGGTCAACAGCGCGCTGGACCTGCTGCGCCGGCTCCAGCGGATGGCGCAGTCCATGGCGCGACTGCGCGGGCTGCGAGCGCCCGCCCCTGTGCAGGACGCGCCGATCGCGGTCCCGGAGATGCCGGATCGCATCCGCCACGGGGTGACCATGCGGGACGTCAGCTTCGCCTATCCCGGCGCCGACCGGCTGTCTCTTGCCGACGTCAACCTCACCCTGCCCGCCGGCTCGGTGGTGGCGGTCGTCGGCGAGAACGGCGCGGGCAAGACCACCCTGGTGAAGCTGCTCTGCCGCTTCTACGACGCCACAGCGGGCACCATCGAGGTGGACGGCGTCGACATCCGTCGCTTTCCGGTGGACCAGTGGCGCCGCCGCGTCACCGCGGCGTTCCAGGACTTCGTACGATTCGAGGTGTCGGCCCAGCAGACCGTCGGCGTGGGCCAGCTCGAGCGGATCGACGACCGCGAGGCCGTGCTCGCCGCGCTGGACCGGGCGCACGCGGGCGACCTGACCGACCGGCTGCCGCAGGGCCTGTCGACGCCGCTCGGCAACTCCTGGCGCCAGGGCAGCGAACTGTCCGGCGGGCAGTGGCAGAAGCTGGCCCTCGGCCGCGCGATGATGCGCGAGTCGCCGTTGCTGCTGATCCTCGACGAGCCGACCGCCGCGCTCGACGCCGAAGCCGAGCACCTGCTGTTCGAGCGGTACGCGGAGAATGCCCGCCGGGTCGGTCGCGCCACCGGCGCCATCACCGTACTCGTCTCACACCGCTTCTCCACCGTGCGGATGGCCGACCTGATCCTGGCCGTCGCGGACGGTCGCATCGCGGAGGCGGGCAGCCATGCGTCGCTGATGGCGGCCGACGGCCTGTACGCGAAGCTCTACAACCTGCAGGCCGCCGCCTACCGGAGCTAGGAGGAAACCACCGTGGACAGCTCCTCGCTTCCCCTGACCTGGGCGCAGCGCAACATGTGGGACGCCATCTGGGGTTACGGGACCGACGTCTCCGACCTGACGTTGCTGCGCAGCATCGTCGGCGGCAACGAGCTGACGTTGCCCGACGCCCTCGACGCGGTGGCACGGTTCGCCGCGCGGCATGAGGTCGCGCGTACGACGTTCGATCGGGACCGCCTGCGCCAGCGGGTGGCGTCGGACGTCGAGCTTCCCGTGGCCGTGCGCGAGGCCTCCGACGACCCGCGGACAGACGCCGACCGCCTGCTCGACGACCTGCGCGCGACGCCGTTCGCGCACGAGGAAGAACCGCCGGTGCGGGTCGGGCTCGTCAGCGACGGCACCCGGGTCACGTCGGTCGGCCTGGCCCTGTCCCACCTCGCCTTCGACATGAGCGGCGCCGACCTGCTGCGCGACGCCTTCGCCGCCGAGCTGGTCGCGGACCGTCACGCCGCGCCGGCCCTGGGCAAGCAGACCAGCTGGCTCGTGACGCAGGAGGCCGGTGACGCGCTCGCGAACCTGAGCACGACCACGATCGACAAGTGGTCCGCCGCGATGGCCAAGCTGCCGAGCGGGCGGGGCATCATGGCGCCGACGCCCGGCGCGTACACGGTCAGCAGCTTGCGGTCGACGGCGCTGGCCGTGGCCGCCCAGGCGATAGCGGTCCGCACCCGTACCGGAAGTGGCAGTGTGATCATGACGGCGCTCTGCCTGGCCCTGCAGGAGATCCTGCCGCAGGCCCCGGCCGCGCTGCGCATCATCGCGGGCAACCGCCAACACCGGGACCTGGCCGACTTCGCCGGGATAACGCTGCAGAACGGGCTGTTCGTCGTTCCGGACCTCGCCGGCACACCGGACTTCGACGAGCTCGCCCGCCGCAGCCACAGATCCGCGATCTGGGGGTACGTGAACGCCCGTTACGACGCGGGACGCCTCCTGGAGGTCGTGTCGCGCGACCAGGAGCGTGGTCTGGTCCCGGATCTGTCCTACTTCTTCAACGACCTGCGCAGCCGCGGCAGGGACTGGTCGGGACTGGAAGCGCGTCACGCCGAGCTGCCCGGGCTGGCGCGCGACGAGATGGCGGAGCCGACCAGGGTCGGTCGGCACACCGTGCGGGACTGCGCCCTGTTCCTGCACGTCCTGCCGGTCAGCACGGAGTGCTCGCTGCGCCTGATGTGCGATGACTCGGTCATCGATCCGGCCACGGCCGGGACGATCCTCCGCCGGTTGCGGGAGATCGTCATCGATGCGGCCCTATAGACAGCGGAGACTGGAAGTGGTGACCACGTGAACGAGGTCGAACAGGCGGTACACCAGGCCTGCGCCGAGGCGTTGGAACGCGACGACATCGGGCTGACCGATGACCTCGTCGACGCGGGCCTGGACTCGGCGCTCACGATCGAGGTCATCACCCGGTTGCAGACGCAGTACGGCGTCGACGTACTGGACGAGTTCTTCGTCGAGCCGACCGTGGCCCACCTCGCCCAGGCCATACGGGAAAGAACTCATTGATCAGTCCCAATATGTGGTTGGTCGCTCGCATCGCCGCGTCTCCATAGGCACAGTGGACCCCGTAGATCCTGGCTATACGGCACAACTCACGGGGGAAGTGCGTGTCCGCAGCTGGAGCGACGGTGTGCGTGTTCGGCGCCGGTCTCAGCGGCCTGATGGCCGCCATCAAGATCCGCGAGGCCTGTCCCCGGCTGCGGGTGGTGATCATTGAAAAGCCGGCGCCGGAGAGCAACACACAGATCTCCGGGATGCGGATCCGGGCCGGCGTCGGTCACCGCCGCGACCGGCCCGCCGCCGAGGAGGTATGTCGGGTCCTGGCCGACCGCAACGACGGCGTGTGCACGCCGCAGATGCGCGTGTTCGCCGACGTGTTGGTGGGGCAGCTGGACCATTGGCAACGCCGGCGCGACTTCATCGGCCAGGTCGACCGCGCCGAATGGTTCGGACCGCAGTGGGGCCGGCCGAACCGGGCCGGGCATGGGCGTGGGCGGTCGGTGCTGGCCTGGCTGCGGGGCGCGGCGACGGCCGTCGGTGCGGAGTTCGTCCGCGGGGAGCTGCGCCGCCTGGACATCGACGGCGACCGCGTCACCGGCGCGCTCACCGTCCTGGACCGCAGCGCCCCCGAGATGCTCCGCGCCGCGGCGTACGTGCTGGCCTCCGGCAGCGCCACCGGCCTGCTCTTCTCCTCCACCAACAAACGCATTCACTTCTCGGCCCACGAGGTAGCGTTCCACAGTGGGCTGCCGCTGGTCGGGTCGACACTGCACATGCTCCACCCGTTCGGCAACAGCGGCGCGGACGGACGTCCCCGGGTCGGCTGCCTGGAAACCGACCTCCTCGCCGGGCATGTCGTGCACGGTGCCACCGGCCCGGACGAATGGGCCTCCGCGTTGCTGGCGCGGCACCTGGCGCACGACCACCTCTCGGAACTCGCCCGACGGCTGTCGGAGCAGCCGCAACCGCTCAGACTGGTCGACGCGGCCGGCCACGTCACGCACGCGAGGATCTCCCAGCACTACCACCACCTGGGGGTGCTCACCGACGACGGAGTCCAGGTCGCCGGGCTGTCCAACGCCTTCGCGGTCGGCGACGCGTCCGGCATCGGTTACTGGACGGGGTACCGCGAGCGGCATCCGGGCTTCGCGCTCGCCAAGTGCCTCGTCGACGCCGAACTGCTGGCCCGGTCACTGGCCGGCATGGCCCTCGCCGACGCGACCGGGCCCGCCGCGGCGGCTCCGCACCGGCTGGTGGACCCCCGGCCCAGCGCGGAGGACCTGGCCGACATCGCCGCGGTGAACACCACGCATCTGTTCGCGCTCCTACGCACCGCCGACGGGCACGCCCGCGAGAGGGCCGCGCGGGCGTGGGTTGGGGCCGCCCACGAGGTGGTGCGGCGCACCGGCGCCAGTACGCTGGCGCTGTTGGGGTTCGGGGTGGCGCAGGCGCACGCTCGGGCGGCGGCCGGCGCCAGTGAGCCCATCCCGGTAAGCAGAGACTTGGCCCTGGGCGACGCCGTGGCCATCGGTTCCGAGCCGGCATCAACCGCAACACTGCAAGGAGGCGCGGCATGACGTCCGTCCAGTCGCCAGGTTATGCGCCAGTGCCGGCGCTCGCCCCCGCGGAAAGTCCACGCGTCGACGACCTCGCGTGGGCGCACGCGCTCCGCGGCCCGCAGGCACCGGTGGTGCTGGGCCCAGGGCCCAGCCTCACCTACGGAGAGCTGGTCGGCCGGGCGGCCGCGCTGGCGGCCCGGCTGCGATCCGCGGGATGCGGCGCCGGGACCCCGGTGGCGCTCGTGCTGGAGCGGTCACCCGAACTGCTGGTGGCGATCCTGGCCGTCCTCCGGGCCGGCGGTGTCTGCCTGACCATCGCGCCAGCGGACCCGCCGCTGCGGATGGAGCAGGTTCTCGACGAGGTGAACCCGCCGTTGGTGATCACCGATGAGGCCGGGGCCGGCACGGTGCCCGGGCAACGCACGGTGCTGACCATGACGGACGACGTGGCTGAGCCGACGGACGACCCCGGTTCGGGCGCCGACGCCACCGCGGCCGCGTTCATCTTCTGCACCTCCGGATCCACCGGCCGACCCAAGCCCGTCGTCGTGACGCACCACAACTACACCAGCCAGCTCGACTGGGTCGTCGCGAACTTCGACCTCTCCCCCGCCGACGTGCACTTCCTCAAGGCGCCCACCAGCTTCGTCAGCCTGCTGCGCCAGGTGATCTGGCCGCTGGCCACCGGCGCCGCGGTCGTCATCGTGGAGCCCGGCCGCGAACACGACATCGAACACCAGGCCGAGCTGATCGACCGGTACGCGGTGACGTTCGCGACCTACATCACACCGGCGCTGGATGCCTTCTGCCGGCACGCGCGGCGCCCGTTCCCGTCCCTGCGGAACGCGGTGACCGGCGGCGACCGGTACCCGATGGGTCTGGCTTCGGTGTTCTGCGCCGCCTTCCCGAACGCCCGCATGCACCACACGTACGGGATGACCGAAGGCACCCTCATCACGTGCGCCCTGATCGACCGGCCGGACGCCGATGAGTCCTGCCTCGGCGTCATCGTCCCGGGCGCGCAGGCCGAGCTGCTCGACGACGACGGTGCACCGGTGGCCAGGGGCGAGGTCGGCGAGATGCACATCGGCGGCGTTCCCCTCACACCGGGCTACCTCGGCCGGCCCGAGCTGAACCGGGAACGCTTCCGCGCCGGCCCGGCCGGACCGCTGTTCAGCACCCGCGACCTGGCCCGCCAGCGACCCGACGGGCGGTTCGAGCTCGTGGGTCGCGCGGACGACATGGTCAAGATTCGTGGGTACCGGGTCGAGCTGGGCGAGGTCGAGCGAGCGTTGCGCCGGCTCCCGTCCGTCGCGGACGCGGTGTGCCGGGCCGTCACGGGCGGCGCGGGAGACATGCGCCTGACCGGGTACCTGGTGCCGGTCGGCACAACGTCCCCGCCACCGGACGCCGAGGTGCTCGGTTTCCTCGCCGACCTGCTGCCCGCGTACATGTTGCCGGCGCACCTGGTGTGGCTGGACGCGCTGCCGCTCACCCCGAACGGCAAGGTGAACCGGGCGGCGTTGCCGGCGCCGACCGCAGGCCCGCACGCCAGCGCGAGCACCGACGGCACTGCCGGCACGGCAGCGGCCGTACGCGCGGCGTGGGTGTCGATCCTCGGCGTCACCGACGTCGGGCCGCACTCGGACTTCTTCGTGGACGGCGGCAACTCACTGGCGGCCGTGGAACTGGCCGGGCGGCTGTCCACTGAGCTCGATGTCGACGTTCCGGTAACCCTGGTCTTCGACCACCCCACGCTGCCCGCTTTCGCCGCCGCCGTGCGCGAGCTGGAGGCCTCCGTCGACGGGTGAGCCGCGACCTCGCGTGCGAACCGGCGCTTCGTGGGGTAACGCCAGAGAGCTACGTTTCCCCGGTCTGTACACGCCGCGGCGGACCGGACCGTAGCCGCCTTGTGGGGCGGTACGGTCCGGTCACCGTGATCGGGTTGCCTACTCGTACGGGAACACGTCCGCGTAGGCCTGCGAGATCCAACTGCCCCCGGGATAGAACTGGATGAGCGCGGAGACCCGCACCTTGTGCAGGGAGGCCTGCGGTATCTCGGCCAGCATCGGATCCCCCTCGCCGAACGCCCTGGAGTTCGAGCTCGGGCAGAACGGGACGGACTGCGCGTAGCCAATCAGCGAGTCATTGCGCCTGAACGCCTCGATCTTGATCCTGCCGCAGAAACCGAGCGCGTTCTTCATCGACATGACCCCTGTGCATGCCGAGAATGGCGTCCGCACTGGCCACGGTCCTTGAAGCGACAGAGCCGGCTGGTCGCGTCCCTGCCGGGTGTCCGGGAAGGATGCCTTGCTGTGCTGCTTCGACTGGCCTACCTCGCCGTGGCCAACACGTTGACGATGTTTCGACTACTGCCGATGAGTGACCGGGCCAAGGATGTGGAGATCCTGGTCCTGCGCCACCAGATCACGGTCCTCGAACGGCACCTGAACGGTGCGAAGGTTCGGTTCACTCCGGCCGATTGGGCCTTCCTCGCCGCGCTCCTGCACCGACTGCCTCGCGATGTGCTGCACCAGATTCGGCTGCTGGTACGCCCCGAGACCGTGTTGCGCTGGCACCGCGACCTGATCGCCGCACGCCACGCCCACGCCTCACGTCCGAAGCGCGCCGGTCGGCCACGGACAGTGCGGTCGATCCGCATGCTGGTGCTGCGCTTGGCGCGGGAGAACACGACGTGGGGCTACCGACGTATCCACGGCGAGCTGCTCACCCTGGGCATCAAGGTCGCCGCCTCCACCGTGTGGGAGATCCTCAAAGAAGCAGGGATCGACCCGGCACCCGAACGGAGCAGCCAGACCT
Source organism: Luedemannella helvata (assembly GCF_039528415.1). Lineage (NCBI taxonomy): Bacteria > Bacillati > Actinomycetota > Actinomycetes > Micromonosporales > Micromonosporaceae > Luedemannella > Luedemannella helvata. Next base: position 147,645 of record NZ_BAAALS010000010.1, on the reverse strand, counting down.
GGGCGACGTTCCTGCGGTCCCAAGCCGACGCTATCCTCGCCGCCGACTTCTTCGACACCGTGACCCTGACCGGCCAACGGATGTACGTCCTCGCGGTCATCGAGCACGCCACCCGCCGGGTTCGGATTCTGGGAGCCACTGCCCACCCGACCACGGCGTGGGTGGGCCAAGCCGTACGCAACCTCGCCATGGATCTGCAGGACGCTCGCGGTCGGGCGCGGTTCCTGATCCGTGACAGGGATGGCAAGTACCCGGCGATGTTCGACACGATCCTCGCCGACACTGGGATAGAAGTCGTGCTCAGCGGCGTCCGGATGCCCCGCATGAACGCGATCATGGAGCGGTGGATCCAAACCTGCCGTCACGAACTGCTCGACCGCACCCTGATCTGGAACCAGGCGCACCTCCTACATGCCCTGAGGGAATTCGAGCAGCACTACAACGCGCACCGACCCCACCGGGGCATCGCGAACGTCCGGCCGCTGCGACCACTGCCCGACCCGATCATCGATCCAGGCGCGATCGCACGCCTCGCCGTCCATCGACGCGACCGCCTGGGCGGCATCATCCACGAATACGAGCGGGCCGCCTGACCAGCGCGGATGGAGTTGTCGGCACCCGCAAGGTACAGCATCCTCCGCAAAAGTCTGGCACCGCGCAGGTCATCGAAAAGACGAGACCGCCGCGGCAGCCGTTCAGGCCACCGCGGCGGTTCCACTGCATCAAGCTGTGATGCTAGTGACGTCCGGCCCGCCCCCTACTCTTTCCGGTGAAACACCAGGCGACATAGCACAACACAAGTACGCCCAAATAGGGTACGAGCCACACAAACGCCCAGGCGGGATGGAGATCAGTCCCGCGAGCGAGAAGGGCGATGCAGACCAGACCGGGCAGCGCGATGATCGCCACGTCCAGAATGCCGAACTGGCCAACCATCGGGTTGTACAGCACGTTAAGCATGTTAATCGCCAGGACGATCAGCACAACGCCTGCGGCCAGCAACAGGCGAACGACCACCGAACGGTGCCCCATCGGGCTGCGTCCCCTCACTATCTCCACGGGCTTCTCCATCTAGGCAAGCGACACTGAGACCAAACCCCTACACGTACGTGATTACCGTGGACAAGTGGTACGAGTACCAAGGTCCGTGAGATCTCTGATCAAAGTTGCGGTAGACCCAGAAATCATGGTCCTCGTGGGTCCAGGGAGTGAACCAGTAGTAGTGCAGTTTGTACCGACTGGCCCGCTCCTCACTCCTTTCCTTGGAAACACGCCACGTGACCTGGGTCTTGTTTGCATAATTTACATATGTCAGGCTGAGAACCTCGCATGACTTCCGGTAGATAAAGCGCTTCCGGATCTTTGAGTAGATGGCGTCCAAGTCCGCACCGGGAATGACCGCGTAACGGTTCATGGCCTTCTCGGACGCACTCATCCTGGAGTATTCCAGCTCAAACCAAGCAGAGAATGATCCCCACGCTCCGTACGTCCACGGGCTACTCCAAACCTTCAGGCCGCGGTACACCTTGTGGCCCGGAAAATCACCACACGCGCACTTGAACATACCGCCGATGTCAGTCTGATTTACCGGATCCTGGCCGACGTAGTCATACCTGTTGGAGCTTCCCCCGGAAACAGGATCCACTTGCAGGAACCGTCCCGTCGCTGGGTTGTAAACACGCACACCCATCAGCACGAAGCCCGCTGGGGTATCGCCCGAACGTTGCGCTACACCAGACCAACCGTACCGTTGCTCACCAACGTCAGTAGCCGAGCGCGCAACACCGAACTCGTCGGTCTCAAATGTCGCGGCGATGCCGGCGGTCCCGGGAATCACCGTTCCCACGATGTCGCCATGGCTATTCGTGAGATACCACTCTATCGCACCGGTACCGCTCCTATTTCCAGCGATACCGGCCGGTGCATTGATCGGCCGACTGTACGTTCCGTCACCCTCATCGGTCCAAGCGGGACTGTCACCGTTGCTGGCGTAGTGATTCGTCTTGGTGATGGTGCCAGAACTACTCGCCTCCACCCAGGAACGGAATCGGTTGGTCCGAACATCCAGCGTGTATGTCGTTGTGCGATCTCCTTGCGAGATTGACCGAATCATGTCGTTGACAGAGTAGGTCATCGTCGCGTCGCCGGACCCCTGGAGCATGGTGTCGGCGGCGGCCGTGGTTACGGTTCGTCCTAGCGAGTCATACACCGTGCCAGCGGTCGTCACCGCATCGCGCGAGTCGTAGGTGTACGTGCGGGCAGTCGGCGACGTTGCGGACTGGCAGTCACCCTGACCGGTCGGCGGGTACTGAGTCAGGGCTGTCCGATCGCTTGCGACGTTGAAGCCATAGACCCGCGTGACACATTGTCCCGCAACGGCATCCAGCACTGTCTCGAGCCGACCAGAGGCGTCGTAGGCGTAGCCCTGCGCAGACAGGGTGGAGCTTCGGAATCGCTTCTGGTCATGCACCGAGGATGAGACGTTCTCCGCGAAGAGAACGCAGTCTCCAGAGCCGCATCCGGGCTTGGTGAACGTGATCGCCTTCCGGGCGCCCACCTCGTCGTATTCGACGCCCAACGTCATGCCATCCGGCCACGTCTGTCCGACCAACTGGCCATCAACATTGTACGTGATATTGCTGAAAGTCCCGGCCTGCCCGTCAACAACGGACGACGGTAGACCACGCCGGTCGGATCCGGAGTCATAGGTGAACGTGCTCGTCGACTTGCCATCGTTGGCGACGCCCACGCGAGACAAAAGATCATATGTCAGCGTTGTGGTGTTGTTGTCGGCGTCAACGTAGGCCGTAAGCCTGCCCAGTGAATCGAACGTGCGAGTCAGCTGCGCAACGACAGTGCCGGCGGAGACGCTCTGCTGACCGACCTCCATACCCGTTGACGGATCGTAAACAATCCGGGTCGTGGGAACCGGAGTCCCCGTACCGGCCGCACCGACGACGTCGAACGTCGTGGGTCGACCAGCTCCATCGTAGGTAATAGTCGTCGTGCGCAACGTACCCGCCGACGTCTTCTCCGTCGTTGTACGGATCTGGTCGAACATGTCGTAGGTACTCAGCGAAGCCTGCAGTTCAGGCCCACTTGCCGGTTGCCCGCCAGATTGTGTCCGGCAGACCAGGTTGGCCCACTCCGGCCGGTTGTCACACTCCGAATAGCCGGATCCCGATCCGGTCCGGTAGTAGACGGTACTCATAGTGGCCGGGGTGTTGGTGGACGTTCCACCCGCAGGGCTCGTGACAGAGGTCGGAAGACCAGTCACAGCGTCGAAGGTGGTTCGCGTGGCGAGCGCCAACCCGGAGGGGTCGATGGTGCTGATGACCGGCTGCCGCAGGGTCCAGTCGTAGGAAGTTGTCGTCGTTCGCGTGTCGGCGTCGATTAGTGTGCCACCGGCTCCGAGGTACTGAACGCTCACCGTCTCCTTCGTAACGAGATGGAAAGGGCCACCACTGGCAGGGGCACCCTGGTCATAGGTAAAGGCGCCGTGAGTGCGACCCCGGACAAGACTGCCATCGGGCAGAACTACATCGCGCTCGGGCCCGAAGCTCTCGAGTAGCCTAGTGCCGTCAGCGGCGTAGACATCGACACTCGACTCGCGCAGCGCTGTGGCAGCTTCTTGGGCTGCCGTGTCAGACGCCGACGCGTCCAGGGCACGACGGATGTTGCCTGGCGTGATATTGCGTGTGGAGTTGCCGAAGCGGTCGAACCAGGTAGCGGTGGTGGCACCCGCGGGATCCACGGTGTTGACCTGACGGCCGTTCGCATCCATATAGGTGGTGGTTGCGCGGGCGTAGTCAGTGGGCAGAGTGCCGGCTGCTTGGCTGCCGCCGGGGAGCTGCGTAGGCGGAAAGACAGCGGTGGCATCCGTGGGCGGTTCGTTTTGACCCCAACGGGTGGTCTGCGACGCCGACATGTTCCACGGCGAATTCGCACCCGAAGTCGGAACCTTATAGACGACGGTAGTCGTCGCCGTACCCGCCGTCAGCGCCGACCGGGAAATTGTCGCAAGGCGACCCTTGCCGGGATCCGAGGGCAGCGTCGTGTAGCTGAACTGCCATGGCTGCTGTCCAGATGGCCTGGCAGCGGTCATCACCCCATCGGCATCGTAGTCATAGACCATGTCCAGGTGACGCACGGTCGATGGCGTGGTCGAGTTGTCGCTCCAGTCCAGCCGCGGATCCCACTGCTGGCGAAGCCGGCCATTCGTGTCGTACGCGTAACGCGACATCACGACCGTAGCCATGGCCGGCGGCGACGTATCGGGGTTCCAGGCGGTAAAGGAGATCTGAGAGGCCCGCCCTGCGTAGTCACCCCAGGCAGCTTGCGTCGTGCCCGTCGCCGTAGTGGTACTGGCATAGGTGAAGGTCAACGCGCGACATCCACGCACCAGCGTCGTGCAGGTGACCCCAGCTGGGACCGGCGCGAGCAACCGAGTAGGACGCACGACTCCGACGCCGCCGACACTGACCTTCTCCCATGAGATGGCCGTGCTTTGCCCAGAGCCAGGCTCCGTTACCGTCGTCGGGTTGTACAACTCCGCCGCCGCACCGGCCACGTGCGTGAACGTGACGGTGTTTCCGTCAATGTCCCTCAACGTGTATGTGTCACCGGAAACAGCGTACGTGAGTGTCAGACCCTCCGACCCCGTCTCCGCGGTGTACGTGCGGTTTGTTGCGGACGCACCTGTGGTCTGCGTGAACCCGACTGTGCCTCCGTCCGGCAGGCCGACCTGCACGAGCGACCCGTAAACCTGCAGGCCGGTGTACGGGGCACCGCTGTCAGACGCGACCGCGCTGGATACCCAGCCAGGACCGAACATGTTCGCCGGATCCGTCGCGCCTGCTTGCCGACTGTTATACGTACGTGACACGGTCAAGTCTGAACCGTACGAACGTACCGAAACGTCCGCGCCACCCACGGACAGGTTCCCGGTCAACAGATTCACCGAGCCCAGACCCATATCAGCGGACGCCGCCGAGGCCTGATTCCGATCGAACCTGATCTTCACCGATGATGTCGGGCCGGTGTTGAAGATGGCACGCAACTGAAGGGGTCCGTCGCGCGGGATAGATTGGGTATCGACAGCGGCCAGGGTCGCTTCGATGTTCCAGTTGAGCTTGGGGAACGTACCCGGTGTAGTGGCAGCCAGCGGCCAGGTGATCGTGCCGCCAGTGGCAAGGGTGACGTCGGCAGCGGGAATGGTGACCCACGCGTCGGTGTCGGCACGCCGCCATTGGTACGTGACCCCGGTGGCCGCCGTGGAACCGGCGACCGACAGGCTGGCCTTCGCCGCGGAGATGTCGCCTTCCTCGGGTGACAGAATGCCGCCGTAGCCGAGGTTGACCTGGTAGGACCTGGTGGCCGAGACGTTGCCTGCCCGGTCGACCGAGCGCACGTAGAGCGTGTGTGCCCCGTCGGACGGCGGGTTGATGGTGACGGTCGCACTGCCGCCGAGGCCGTCTGCGGCGACGGTGGTGGCTGGCGGGTTGGTGTCGAGGTCGTACTGATAGGAGGCGACGTCGGTCATGCCGCCGGCGGTGAAGGTGAAGGCGCCAGGGCTGATCAGGACTTGGGGTTGTGGGTGGTAGCGGATGACGGTGCTGTTGGTCAGCAGCGCCTGGTGGTAGAGGAACTTGCTGGCCTGGTTCGACCACGGGTTCTCGATGCCGACGGTGGCGTTGGAGCCCTTCTCTGTGTCCGAGGTGGTGGAGATGCCGTTGTAGGCGAAGGTGATGTCGTTACTGCCCTCGGACAGGAACACCTCGGCGCTGATGCGGTCGGTGGTGTTGTAGCGCAGGACGTTGTTCCACTCGATGACGACCTGCCGGTCGGGTGCGCTGCCGAGAACGGCCCACCGCACCGATGAGGACGCATCGGTGATCAGGTCGTCGCAGAACACGTTGATGGCGTTGTTGGGTCCGGTGCTGGACGGGATGTCGGTGCACAGCGGGGCGTTGGCGCCGGCGCCAGGATCGGTGAAGGTGACGAATCCGTTGGTGTTGACGTGCGCGGTGGTGTAGGTGCGGTTGTAGAAGGAGAAGGGGAACGGCAGGGTGATGGCTTGGTACTTGTCATCGCCGGCGGAGCCGGCCAGGCCGCTGAGCACGGTGGAGCCGCTGGTGAACGCCTGGGTGGCGGTCGGTGTGGTGTAGCTGTAGATGTCGGTCTCGGGCCGGAATGTGATCGCGGTGCCGTCGAGCAGCTTGGCCTCGTGGTGCAGGTACTGGGTGCCCAGTGTGCCGGTGGCGTTCTCCAGTCCGACCATGGCGTAGGCGCCTCGTTCATTGGCGTTCGAAAGGTTGGCGTAGTTGACGGTGATGTCACCGTTTTCGTAGAGGATCGCTTCGGCGTCAAGTCGTTCGCTGGTTGTGCCAAAGCGCAGGACGTTGTGCCAGTCGATGACCATGTACCTGTTCGGGGCCGTGCCGCCCGTGGCGGTACGCACGCTGGCGGAGCCGTCGACAACCAGGTCATCGCAGAACACGTTGAGGGTGTCATTAGGTGCGGTGGTGTCGGGTACGTCGTAGCAAACGGTTGAGTTCGGCGTACTGATGCTGGAGAAGTGGACCTGCCCGTTCGACTCGACCCACACGCTGCTGACCGGGCGGCCGTAGTACGGCATGGTGAATCCGAGGTTGATCTGTTGGAGTCCTTCGTCGCCGGTCACCCCCGTAGTAGTTGTGCCTGGGATGTAGGCCTTGCTCTCGGTGGTATAGGTGTACAGCGGTTGCGCGCCGGACCAGACACCGTCGGCGTAGTCCGTCGATGACACCCCTGGCATCGCTGACGGGGCGGTGGTGTCGACGGTGAACTCGCACCACGCCGACCACGTGCCCGTTGTCGTGGTGTCCTTGGCCCTCACCCGCCACCGATAACTGGACCCGTTGGTCAGCGCCGAACCGATGGTGACCGTGTGCTTCTTACCCGACGCCTGAGCGCTGGTTGTGGAGGACCCGACCGCGGTGCCACCGGTGGTCTGCCACTCGAACTCCGCCATCACCGACGACCCCTCAGGGTCGGTAGCGACCGCGGACAACTTCGGTGTGCCGGTATTGATGTACGGCCGACCGCTGCCGGTCACACACGCCGTCGACGGGGTCGTCGAACGCGAACCGATAGACGGGATGCTGTTGTAGGTGACGACCGAGTACGGCACCTGCGACTGGTCTGCTGCGTTGCGGGATCGAAACTGCTTGAACGAGTTGCTGTCGGTTTCACTGGTTGCGCGCAACCCCATGTAGCCGCGGGTCTGGTTGTTGTCGGCCGCCTTCTGGAAGAACGAGGTCGACGGCACCGACACCCATCCGTCGTTACACGATGAGCTGTACCCCTTCGTGCCAGTCGACGAGGACTCCTTCGTCAGCCAGGTCGGCTGGGTACTCCAGACCATGCCCTCCACGTTCTGCGACGTGGTCCACATGTCCCACGACTTCGCCGTACAGGACGGTGACCACCAGTTCCAGAAGTACGACGTCGCCGACGTGATCCGCGTCAGCCGCAGGTCCTCGGTGTTCCACCGCACCAGGGCCCGGGTGATCGCGCCGCCGACCACACCCAACTGAAGGTCGTTTTCCCCGCCGCGGTCGACGCTCTCGCCCTCCTTCACGTACGTGTCGAACGTCGTGTACAAGGGGTTGATCGTGGGATCGATCGTGATCGGGAACACCCGCGCCGGGTCATCCAGCCAGGTCGCGTCTGGGGTGAGCTTCAGCTCAAAGCCAGGCTTGCCGTTCGACTTCGCCGCACGTTCGGTCACGGTGGTCGCGATCACGCGCCGGTCACGCAACTTGTCTTCACCGACCAGGCTTGAGTCCCACATCTGCGGAGCCGGCACCCGGGCGAAGACCTTGCCCGACTTGTCTTTCAAAGCCACATTACCGCCGGCGTCACGCGTGTAGTCCGCCGCGGCTTTGGCGGTCACGGGCAACGTCACGGTGCGGACCTTGGCCAACGCGGCACGGTCCTTCACAACCAGCAGCTGCTGAAACCCTGTCCGGGTCGCCTGCACAACGAGATCCACACCGGGGAGCGCGTCAGCATACGTCGCCTTGCTGCCCTCCAGGACGGGCTGCGGCAGCTCGCCCGTCCACGACATCGACACACGCTCGTCACCACTGCCGACCGCCGCAAGCTCGTGTTCACCCGATCCGGCCTGCGGACCCGACAGCTTCAAGTCACGCGGATGTGCCTTGGCTGCCACTGATCCATCCGCCTGACGCACCAGCGTCAGGTCGACCGGCAGCCAACCCTGCTCGGAACGCACCCGAACCGGGCCCGCCGCCATGGTCGCCTCGATCTGACCATCCGCCGTCGCGTAAGACTCACTGGTCTCCGACGTCAACGCGCCGATACGCACCCGACCACCGCACAACCGAGCCGACGTCAACGCCGCCATGCGATCCGGTCGCTCCTCCGGACACTCCGCTTTTGGCGCCGAGGCAGGAGCTGCCACAACGCGTTTTGGCCACACGACCGCGTAGAGAATCGAAGCGAACACAACCACGCTCATGCAGGCCGCGAGGCGCGACCGCCACGACAGCCGACGAGCTGTCAGCAAGACGAACGCTACGTCGGCGCTAACGTAACGTCCACGACGACTATCCACAGGCGACATACCGAGCCCCCATGACCTCAGCGAAGAAAGCGTGCCGCCGAGATTGACCGTGATCATAGTCAATGTCAAGGAGATCACTCAACGTGATCGACAAAGCGGGCCACCTGCCTAAATAGCCCACTCCACTCGCACATTGTGATCTTCGCAAAAAATGGAAAGTCACTCGAGAAGGACGGTAACTGTCGCCAATCCTGTGAAACAGCTGAAGACTAGCTGTTATCCCGTGACGCCAACCACCAGGCCGCGAATCGACCTGATCGAATGGCGTTTGCCATCGGCGTACGCCACGGCCACCCCTGCCCCACGAGGCACGTTTACCGGAGATCGCCCAAGCAAAACGCCTCGGCCACCGCCTGCCCGGCATCCGCGGCATCTACAGCCACGTCAGCCCCGCCGTCGAAAAGCGCCTCGTCGACGGACTGCAAAGGCGATGGGAGCAGAACAGTCCCCCACAGCCAGCGGCCCGCCCGACTGACAACGTTCCCGACTAGGAAGTGCTCACAGGGGAGCAGGACAATCCGCTAACGGAAGCTGTCACCCCCGGGGAGCGGCCATGCTCCCCGCATGCTCCCCAGGTAAGGCCCAGACAGCGAAAGGCCTGCTACCGGATCACCAGTAACAGGCCACATGAACTGCAAAAATAGATGGTGGGCGATACTGGGTTTGAACCAGTGACCTCTTCCGTGTCAAGGAAGCGCGCTCCCACTGCGCCAATCGCCCTAGCAACGGCGAGCTTAGCGCTCGCCTAGCCGAGGTGGAGACGGGATTTGAACCCGTGTACACGGCTTTGCAGGCCGTTGCCTCGCCTCTCGGCCACTCCACCAACGCGTCCGAGGAGTACGTCGGCCTCGCGAGCGGACGACGGGACTCGAACCCGCGACCCTCACCTTGGCAAGGTGATGCGCTACCAACTGCGCTACGTCCGCTTGTCTTCCGGAGTGCTTCCCGGTGACGGACGAAACTCTAGCCGAGCCCTCCCCCTCCTGCCAAACCGGGGGTCGCCCGGCGCGCCGCGTTTCGTCCCTCTGGCCTCTTGCGTACCAGAAGATCAGGACAGCGAGGACACGAGGCCGGTGCAGCGGCGTAGGCCGTCGTACTTCTTGGTGACCCGCTTGGCTTCCGCGCCCTTCACGGGGATGGGTTGGCCGGTTTTGCGGGAGATGACGGCGGGGATCAGCTCGGCCTTCTTGATCGAGGTACCCCGGAAGGTGACCTTCAGGACGCCGGTGTCGTTGCTCCACGCGTCGTCGCGCCACCAGACGAAGTTGCCCAGGCCGTACTGCACGTAGGTGTTCTTGTTGAGCCAGCCGCCGCCCTGCAGGAGGTGGGAGTGCACCCCGACGATGAGGTCGGCGCCGGCGCGCGACAGGACGCCGGCGAAGCTCTTCTGCTGACTGTTGGGGCACTCGACGCCCTCGTACCCCCAATGGAGGTACACGACCACGATGTCGGCCTTCTTCCGCGCGGCCTTGACCGCGGCGACGGATCGCTTCTCGTCGAACGCCATGGCGACGCCGGAGCGGTTGGCGGCGGGGGCCCAGCGGTCAGCCAGTTCGGCGATCTGCGACAGGCCGAGGAACGCGACCTTCACGCCCTTGACCTCGGCGATCCACGGCGCGTACGCGTCGGCGGCGGTGCGGCCCGCGCCGACCGTCGGCATCCCGGCCTCCTCGGCGGATTCGAGCGTGTCGGTGAGGCCGACGCGGCCGTAGTCCAGGGCGTGGTTGTTGGCGAGCGATACGACGTCGACGCCCGCGGCGGCGAGGGCCGGGTAGGCGGAGTCGGGCGCGCGGAAGTGGAACCGCTTGGGTTCCGGAGTGCCCCGCTCGGTGATGGCCGTCTCCAGGTTGACCATGGTGACGTCGGCGTCGGCGAGCACGTCACCGATGGGGCCGAGCGCGGTGGCCGGGTTCTTGAGCAGCCCGCGGGTGCGTTCCACGAAGTGGATGTCGCCGGCGAAGGCGAGGGTGAACTCGGCCGGGCCGGTCGGCGACGGGGTCGCGGTCGGGGACGACCGCGTCGCCGCGGCCGTGGGGGCGGCGGCGGGTGGGTCGCTCTGGTTGTCGCACGCGGCCATGGGGGCGGCCATGAGGGCCGCGATCAGCAGGGCCGTGGTCCGCCGGCGGGTGCTCGGGGGGAGAATCACGGAGCCAGAGTACGGGCAGGGAGCGCGCGCGAGCGCGCACGCGGGGCCGGCACGGTACCCGCGGTCGTGGCATGCGTCACATTCGTGGGAACGCCGACACGGACGTATCGCCGCTGCTCAGCCCATGATTCTCCACCGCGCATATATTGACTGAGCAATCAGTCGGTCGAATCGAGACCATCACGACCATCGATCAAAGCGCCGACCTGCCGGAACACTCCCGACAGGGGGTCCGGGCCCGCCCCCGCCCGACGGCACCCAACGCAGCCGGGCACACCGCACACCGCTGCACAGAAAGCCAATATGAGGATTACTCATATTGATCGCCGGCTCAGTCAACGGGGAATGCGCTATTTTGCCAGCGTGGCTCGTCGATCTCCCGAAGTCCGGTTGGACTCCCTGCTGCGAACCGCCTGCGATGTGATCGTCGATCGCGGGCTGGCCAACACGCGTACCTCGGACGTCGCCAACGCCGCGGGCGTGAGCCAGGCGCTGGTCTTCTACCACTTCAACACGAAGGAACGACTCCTCGCGCAGGCCTTCAGCTACGCCGCCGAACAGGACCTCGCCCGCCTCGACGCGGTCGTCTCCTCGTCCGCGAGCCCGCTCGACAAGGTACGCAAGATTCTGAAGCTGTACGCCCCGACCGGCAGCTCCAAGTCCTGGGCGATGTGGATCGACTGCTGGTCGGAGTCGCTGCGCGTCCCCGAGCTGGAGAAGGTCTCCCGGCGGCTGGACCTGCGTTGGAAGGACGCGCTGACCGAGGTGATCGCCGCCGGCTGCGCGGACGGCACCTTCACCTGCGCGGACCCGTCCGGCGCGGCGTGGCGCGTCACCGCGCTCATCGACGGCCTCGCCGTGCAGGTCACCGTCCACGAACGGGTGATCGCCCGCAAGCAGCTGAACGAGTGGATACGCCAGCACACGGCCCGCGAGCTGGGTGTCGCCGTGGACCAGTTGTCCTGAACCCGACAACCCGTCCGGATATGGGAGTCCTTTCAAGACCGTCCATTGCGTAATTGACCGGTCACAATAAGACAGGTACGCAGTCGACGGAGGGGATTCCCCACGTGCCAGCTCCCCCGGACGACGGCCGACGCCCACCCAACATCACGAAGTCGGTCGTCACCTTCGCCTTCCTGGCCGCGGCGTCGTTCGTGCTCGGCTTCATCGGCCTGCACCGGCACCTGCCCGGCGAGTCCCTGCTGAACCTGTTCTACTTCGACCTTCAGCTGTTCGTGCTGGGGCCCGACCCCTTGCAGGACAACACGGACGGGCTGCCGGTCAGCCTGCAGATCGCCCGGTTCGCCGCGCCCGCGGTGGCCATCTTCGCGGTGATCGAGACGGGCCGCGTGCTGATCTTCGCCGAGTACCAGCGGCGGCGGGCGCGGCGGGCGAGCGCGCACGCGGTCGTCTGCGGCGACTCGCCCGTGGCCCGCACGCTGGTCGCGCAGTTGCGGGCCGCCAACCGTACGGTCGTGGTGGTCGCCGAGCGGCTGGTGGGCACGGCGGAGTCGCGCCAGCGCGGGCTCATGACGGTGGTCGGCGACGCCGGTGACCCGGACGTGCTGTGCGCGGCCGGGGTGCCCAGCGCGGAGGTCGTGTACGTCGCGCTGGGCGACAGTGCCGTCAACCTCTCCGTCGCGGTGCGCGCGAGCCAGCTCGCCGAGGGCCGCGAGGTGCCCCTGGCCGTGTACGCGCACATCAGCGACCCGGAGCTGTGCGTGTCACTGCAGGCGCGACGGCTCGGACTGCCGCAGCCGCCGGGCGTACGACTGGATTTTTTCAACGTGGACGATCTGGCCGCGCGGGTGCTGTTCGAGCGCCAGCCGCTGCCCACGTTCGGGGAGCGGCCCACCCGGATCCTCATCGCGGGCGGATCGCGGCTGGCCGAGGCGCTGCTGGTGCAGGCGGCCCGGCACTGGCGGGTGAGCGGAGGGGCGGCGCACCCGATCCTGGCGGTCGACTTCGTGGCCCCGCAGGCGGACGCGGCCGTGGGCGCGCTCACGGCGCGGTACCCGTTCCTCCGGAGAACCTGCAAGATCACACCGGTACCGGTGGAGCTGACGATCGCGCTGGCCGGCGGGGCCCTGCGCACCCCGCACGACCGCACGTTCCTGTGCTACCGCGACGAGAACCATGGGCTCAAGATGGCGCTGACCACGCACCGGCTGTGGCACGGCCGGCCCGGGTCGGTGTTCGTGCCGCTCTACCAGCTCACGGACCTCAGCGTGGCGTTCGACGGCGGCGGCACCTATCCCCTGCTCGACCAGGTGCAGGGCCGGCTGCGCCTGTTCCCCATGATCCAGGCGGCGTGCGACCCCGTGCTCATCGGCGAGGACCTCGTCGAGCGCCTCGCGCGCCTCATCCACGAGCATTACGTGCTCAACAGCCGCCGCGCCGGCGACGGCCCGGCCGACAGCGAACTCGTCGACTGGGAGCACCTCGACGCCGAGCGCCGCCGCGCCAACCGCGACCAGGCCCACGACATCGGCTCGAAGCTCAGCGCCATCGGCTGCGTCGTCGTGCCGCGCATCGATGGCGGCCCCCTGTTCGAGATGACCGAGGCCGAGATCGACCGGCTCGCCGAACTGGAGCAGCAGCGCTGGAAGCAGGCCAAGGAGCGCGACGGCTGGCGCTACGGCCCCACCCGCGACGACGCGCTGCGGCGCTCGCCGTACCTGCTCGACTGGGCGGAGATGCCGGAGGAGGACCGCCGCAAGAACCGCGACGCCATCCGCGACCTGCCCGACATCCTGGCCGACGGGGGGTTCGAAATCGTCCGGCTGACCAAGCGCCAGCCGGACGCCCAACCGGTTGATGCCTGCCGGTAGCGTCTCCCACCGGTGGGCCCGTGCCGCACAATCATCCCGGTCCAACGGCGGCGGAGGCTTCATGATTCGGATCGGCATCACCGGGCACATCCACCTGACCGCCGAGTCGTCCGCCCTCATCTACGACGCCATCGTCGCGGAACTGCGGGAGTACGCCGACGGGTGGGTGCGCGGGGTGACCTGCCTGGCGGACGGCGCCGACCAGATCTTCGCCCGGGCGGTGCTCGCGACCCGGGGCACCTACGAGGTGATCCTGCCGGCGCGCGACTACCGCGACAAGGAGATCCGGCCCGAGGCGCTGTCGGACTTCGACGAACTCGTACGGTGTGCCGCGAAGGTGTCCTACACCGCCCAACCACACTCCGGCGACGACGCGTTCCTGGAGGCCAGCATGGAGATGCTGCGCCGCAGCGACCGGCTGCTCGCGGTCTGGGACGGACGCGCGGGCGGCCGCAGCGGCGGCACGGCCGACGTGGTGACCCGTGCCCGGGCCATGCGCCTGCCGGTGACGGTGATCTGGCCGGACGGCGCCGCGCGGACCCGGCAGAACTGATCCGACCGGTGACGTGCGGACGCGGCGGGATCAGCCCGGCAGGACGATCTCGTGGTCGTCGAGCGGGGTGTCGGGGGCGCCGGCCGCGGCGACCGACAGCGTCGCCGGGCCCGGCCGGTAGCCGTCCGGCAGGCTGATGCGCACCACGGCGTCGCCCTGGTGCGGATCGGTGTCGTCGAGGACGGCGTCGCGGGAGGCCACCAGGGCACCGGTCGCGTCGCGCAACTGCACGCGCACGGCCCCGTCCGGGAGGAACCCCGCGAGCTGCACGTCGAAGGCGCGGTCCACGGTGTCGCCCTGCTGCGGGGAGATGAGCCACACCGGGGCGAGGACCTTGTCTGCGTCGGCACGGCGCAGCGTGCCCCCGACGGGAACCTCGGACCACAGCGTGGTGACCTGCCGGCCGTCGACGCGCAGCTGCACGTCCGGCAGGTTCGAGGCCGCCGTCACCGTCCACACGAGCTGGCGCACGGCCGCCGCGCCGGCCGGGTTGTCGGCGTCCACGCGTACGCCCGCCAGGTCGACCGTGACGGCGCTCTCGCCGACCCGCACGCCGCGCACTGTCACGCCGGCCGGCCAGCCGGACCGGTAGTCGGGATCGAGCGGCTCACCGGAGACCGCGGCCGTCACGGCCGCGCGAACCCGTTCGGCGAGCGTGTCCGTGGTCACGGGCAGGGTCTGGAACTCCCGGTAGAGCACGTCGCGGAGCGGGTGGGCGGCCGGGTCGGGGCCGATCCAGTACACCGGCAGGCGGGCGGTCTCCCCGGGCGGGGGGCTCGGGTTCCCGGTGGCCGGCGTGGCGGCGGACACGTCGGGGAGCGGGCCGGGCGGGGCGGCCGCCTCCCGGACGGCCATCACCCCCACGGTCGCTGCGACGGTGGTCGCGAGGGTCGCGGCGCTCGCCAGGAACGCGCGGCGGCGCCGGCCCCGGCGTGCCCGGATGCGGCCCCGGATGGTGGGCAGGGCGTCGGGCGCGGGCTGCACCCGGCCCGCCCGGGCCGCCAGCGCCTCGCGGAGGCGGTCCTCCATGGGGGCGCCCGTCATCGCCCGTTCCCCGGCTTGTCGCCCAGGCGGGCGCGCAGCGCCGCGACCGCCCGGGCGGTGTGGCTCTTCACCGAGCCGACGCTGATGCCCATCAGCTCAGCGGTCTCCGCCTCGGACAGGTCGGCGTAGTAGCGCAGCACGATCGCCTCCCGCTGGCGCGACGGGAGGGTGGCCACGACCGCGAGGATGCGGTCATGCTCGGCGGACGCCATCGCGGCGTGCTCGGCGCTGGCCGCCACCCCGGGCGGCGGCTGGCGGCGCAGGTACCGGTCGATGACCCCGCGGTGGCGCAGCGCGGAGCGGCAGCGGTTCACGACGGACTGGCGCAGGTACGCCCGGGCGCGCTCCGGGCTGCGCAGCCGCCACCAGGCGGCGTGCAGGGCCACGAAGGCGTCCTGGGTGATGTCCTCGGCCGCGCCCTCGTCGTGCAGCAGCAGCGCGGCAACGCGGACGAGCGGCCGGTATTCGGCCGCGAAGAGCGCCGTGACCGCCTCGTCCGCGGAGGCGGGTTCGGCCGGGGCGAACCAGTCGGAGGACAGCGCCGACTCCGTCCAGCGGGACACCAACTCGGATGTCATGCACGGTACGACGCCGACGCACGCCGTCAGGTTGTCACACCGTGGCGCCGGCGCCCAGCTCGCGGATCGTCAGGGCGGCGTCCAGGGCGGCCACGGTGGCCGCCCAGCCCTTATCCTCCGCCGAGTCCGGCAGCCCGGCCCGGGCGCGGGCCTGCCCGATCGTGTCGACCGTGAGCACGCCGTGCCCCACGGGCGTCGAGGCGTCCAACGCCACCCGCGTGAGGCCGTCCGTCACCGACTGGCACACGTACTCGAAATGGGCCGTCTCACCGCGCACCACCACGCCGAGGGCGACCACCGCGTCACACCGGCGGGCCAGCGCCTGGGCGACCACCGGAAGCTCCACGGACCCGGCCACCCGCACCACGACGACGTCCGTGACGCCGCTGGCCGTCGCGGCCGCGACGGCCCGGTCCACCATGTGGTCGACGAGGTCGGCGTGCCAGCGGGTGGCGGCGATGCCCACCCGCAGGCCGCTCCCGTCCACCGTGGTCAGTTCCGCTTCACCGAAGCCGGCCATATCAGGCGTGCCCTTCCGCGAGCTGGTCGAGGTCGTCGAGGATATGGCCCATGCGGTCGCGCTTGGTGCGCAGGTACCGCACGTTCTCGGGGTGCGGGCGCACGGGCAGCGCCTCGCGGCCGGCGACCGTGAGGCCGTAGCCCTCCAGGCCGGCGCGCTTGGCCGGGTTGTTGGTGAGCAGCCGCATGGTCTGGATGCCGAGGTCGGCGAGGATCTGCGCGCCCGTGCCGTAGTCGCGCGCGTCGGCCGGCAGGCCCAGGTCCAGGTTGGCGTCGACGGTGTCGCGTCCCTCGTCCTGCAGCTGGTACGCCTGGAGTTTGTGCATGAGGCCGATGCCGCGGCCCTCGTGCCCGCGCACGTAGAGCACGACGCCGCGGCCCTCCTCGGCGACGCGGGCCAGCGCCGCCTGCAACTGCGGGCCGCAGTCGCAGCGCAGCGAGCCGAACACGTCCCCGGTGAGGCACTCGGAGTGCACCCGGACGAGCACGTCGAGCCCGTCGCCGATGTCGCCGTAGACGAGCGCGACATGCTCGGCGTTGTCGTGGGTGGCCGTGTAGCCGTACGCCCGGAAGACCCCGTGCGGGGTGGGCATGCGGGCCTCGGCGACCCGCTCGACCTGCTTCTCGGTGTGCCGGCGGTAGGCGATCAGGTCCGCGATCGTGATGAGCGTCAGGTCGTGCTCGCTCGCGAAGCGCCGCAGGTCCGGCATGCGCTGCATGGTGCCGTCGTCGTTGACCAGTTCGCACAACACGGCGGCGGGCCGCAGGCCGGCCAGCACGGCGAGGTCGATCGCGGCCTCGGTGTGCCCGGGGCGGCGCAGCACCCCGCCCGCGCGGGCGCGCAGGGGCACCACGTGACCGGGCCGGGACAGGTCCGTCGGGCGGGTCGCGGGGTCGGCGAGCAGGCGGATGGTGTGCGCCCGCTCGGCGGCCGAGATGCCCGTGGAGATGCCCTCCCGGGCGTCGACCGTCACCGTGTACGCCGTGCCGCGCCGGTCCTGGTTGGTGTAGTACATCGGCGGCAGCTCCAGGCGGTCCGCGTCGGACTCCGTGAGCGGCGCGCAGATGAACCCGGACGTGTGACGCACCATGAACGCCACGAGCTGGGGCGTGGCCAGTTCGGCCGCGAAGATCAGGTCGCCCTCGTTCTCCCGGTCCTCGTCGTCGACGACGACGACCGCCCGGCCGGCGGCGATGTCCTTGATAGCCCGCTCGATCAGCGCGGGCCCTCGCGAGATGTCCCTCATGCCCTCGCCCCCAGCAGTCGTTCCACGTACTTCGCCACGACGTCCACCTCCAGGTTGACCGGGTCGCCGACCCGCTTGTGACCCAACGTCGTCAGCGCCAGCGTGGTGGGAATCAGTCCCACGCCGAACGTGACGTCATCCACATCGGTCACGGTCAGCGACACCCCGTCCACCGTGATCGAGCCCTTTTCCACGACGTACCGCGCCAGCCCCGGTGGCAGCGCGAACCGCACGGCCTCCCACTGGTCGCCGGGCACCCGCTCGGCGATCGTGGCGACCCCGTCCACATGCCCCTGCACCAGATGACCGCCCAGCCGGGTGGACAGCGTCGCGGCCCGCTCCAGGTTCACCCGGTCGCCGGGGGCCAGCGCGCCCAGCGAGGACCGGTCGAGGGTCTCGCGCATGACGTCGGCCGTGAACGTACCGTCGGTCACGTCGACGACCGTGAGGCAGACGCCGTTGACGCTGATGGAGTCGCCGTGCGCGGCGTCGCTGGTGACGAGCGGCCCGCGCACGGCCAGCCGGGCGGAGTCGCCGGCCGGCTCGATGGCCGTGACCGTACCGAGCTCCTCGATGATGCCGGTGAACACGTCACTCCCCCTTGGGTGCGGTCGTCGGGACAGCGGTGATGCGCAGGTCCGGGCCGATGCGGGCCACGTCGGTGATCTCCAGGCCGATCGCGTCGTCGATCGTGGTCACGCCCGCGTCCAGGACGGCGGTCGGCCCGTCGCCGAGCAGCTTGGGCGCCACGTAGGCGACGACCTCGTCGACCAGGCCCGCCGCGAGGAACGCGCCGGACAGCCGGGGGCCGCCCTCCAGCAGCACCCGCCGGTGGCCCCGGTTGAACAGCTCCGTGCACAGGGCCGCGAGGTCCACGCGTCCGTCGGGACCGGTCCCGACCTCGGCGGCCGTCGCGACCCAGGTCCGCGCGGCGCTGTCGCGCACATGGGCGTCCGTGGGGGTACGCCCCTGGGAGTCGACGACGACGCGCAACGGCTGGCGGGTGGCCGGGGCGCCGGTCGCCGGGTCCCGGACGGTGAGCTGCGGGTCGTCGGCCAGCACGGTCCCCACACCGGCCATGATCGCATCGCAGCTGCTCCGCAGGATGTGGACGTCCGAACGGGCCGCCGGCGAGGTGATCCACTGGCTGCTGCCGTCGGCCGCGGCCGAGCGGCCGTCCAGCGAGGCGGCGAGCTTCCAGATCACGTACGGGCGCGGGTCACCGGCCGCGGCGCGGCGGGTCGAGACGAGCCAGGCCCGGTTGCCGGCGGCCGCCTCGTCGCCGCGCAGGCCGACCTCCACGTCGACGCCCGCGGCCCGCAGGGTCGCCGCGCCGCCGGCGGCGGTCGGGTTGGGGTCGGGGACCGCCACGACGACCCGGGTCACCCCCGCCGCGATCAGGGCCTGGGTACAGGGGCCGGTGCGGCCGGTGTGGTTACAGGGCTCCAGCGTGACAACGGCGGTGCCGCCCTTGGCGCGCACGCCCGCCTCGGCGAGCGCGCGGATCTCGGCGTGCGGCCCGCCGGCATAGGCGTGGAAGCCCTCGCCGACGCTCTGGCCGGCGGCGTCGAGGATCACGCAGCCGACGATGGGGTTGGGACTGGTGGCGCCGATGCTTCGGGAGGCGAGCGCGATCGCCCATCGCATCGCCCTGTCTTCGGCGTCGCTGGCCATGTCCACGCCCTTCTGCGCACAACGCGCGTCCTGGCGCGCGGGCAGGGCTGGAGGACATCGGGCGGGAGGTCACGGGTGCGGCGTCGGGTCGGCGCACGGCACACCGCCGCCAGGCCGGGCGCCGATGCCACGGCAGGCGTTTCGTCCCGCGCGCTGTCTCCCATCCGGACTGTCTGGCCAGGCGCGGGTCACCGCGTCGGGCCAACCGTCGGCTCCGGGTTCACACCGGATCCACCGGCGGCTGGCTGCCACCGGGTCGCGGGCTTACCGGGCCGCTAGCCCCGGATCACCGCCGGTTCGGAATCTCACCGAGTCCCGCCAGCGCGCTGGTGGGTATCACCCGAGTGTGCCACGAGTAACGGCCGGTCGGATAGCTGCGCGATACAGGTCACATCCGGCGTGGCGGCCCTACCAGGGCACATAGCGGCTCAGACGGGACCTGACCGGCGCGGCGATCCGGTGCCGGGCTCCTGCTTGGTCTTGCGCCGGTCGTACGCGACGAACGAGCCCGGCTGGTTCTTGGCCACGGTCTTCATCTCGTTGGCCACGGCGATCACCTCGCGCGGGTCGGTGTAGTCGCGCTGCGCCGACAGGGCGACCCCGATCGAGACCGTGACCAGCCCGACGTCATGCAGCTCGTTGTTCTGGCGGCTCTTCACGCGCAGGTAGCCCCGGGCGCGGTCCTCCGCGTCGTACAGGGTGTCCGCCTCGTCCTCGAACTCGCGCACGGCCCGCTCCGTCAGCGGGCGCACCTGCTCCGGCGCGCAGACGACGACGAAGTCGTCGCCGCCGATGTGGCCGAGAAACACCGGCGGCAGGCCGGCCGCGACCACCGCCCGGTGCAGCTTGCGGGCCAGGGTGGCGATGAACTCGTCACCGCGGCCGAACCCGTACACGTCGTTGACGGCCTTGAATCCGTCGATGTCGACGTGGCAGACCGCGAAGTCGGCGCCGCTGCGCAGCCGGTCGGCGATCTCCTGCTGGATGCGCGCGTTGCCGGGCAGGCCGGTCAGCGGCGACACCTCGCGGAACTCCCGGTTGCGCCGCAAGGTGGTCTGCACGCGCGCGACCAGCTCCAGCGTGTCGAACGGCTTGACGATGTAGTCGTCGGCGCCGGCCGTCAGGCCCACCACCTTGTCGACCGTGAGGCCTTTGGCGGTCAGCATGATCACCGGGATGGCCGAGGTCATCGCGTCGGCACGCAGCCGCTTGGTGACCTCGACGCCGTCCAGGCGCGGCATGGCGACGTCGAGCAGGACGAGGTCGGGCCGGCGCTCCGCGACCTCCTCCAGTGCGGCGATCCCGTCATGGGCGACCACGACGTCGAAGCCCTCCATGCGGAGGTTCATCTCGACGAACCGGGCGATGTCCACGTCGTCATCGACGACGAGGATCCGCTGCCTGGGGGGCGGCTGGGTCACGCCGGCACCTCCGCTTCGCTCCGGCGCCGGCGTGACCTCGACCTGAGCTGATGGTTCGCTCGCCGACGCTCGCTCACGAAATGTCCGTAACCGGTGCGCTCCCCTGTGCGTCACGGGCGTGGCGGCGCAGGCGGCGGACCGCCTCGGCCGGGTCGTCGGCGCCGAAGACGGCCGTGCCGGCCACGAAGGCGTCGGCCCCCGCCTCGGCCGCCGCCGCGATCGTGTCGTCGGCGATGCCACCGTCCACCTCGATGCGCAGGCTCAGGTGCCCGGAGCTGGCGTGACGGCGGGCCGTGCGCACCTTGTCCAGCAGGTGCGGGAGGAACTCCTGGCCACCGAATCCGGCCTTGATCGTCATGATCAGCAGGGTGTCGAAGTTCTCCAGCAGCGGCAGGTAGGGCTCCACCGGCGTGTCCCGGTCTATCGCCAGGCCGGCCAGCGCGCCGGCCGCCCGCAGGTCCTTGGCCAGCGCCACCGGGTCGTCGCACGCCTCGACGTGGAAGCTCACGTTTCGCGCGCCGGCCTCGGCGTAGTCGACCGCCCAGCGGCGGGGGTCGGCGATCATCAGGTGGCAGTCGAGCGGCAGGCTCGTCGCCGGCCGCAGGCTGCGCACCACGGGCAGGCCGATCGTCAGGTTCGGCACGAAGTGGTAGTCCATCACGTCGACATGCAGCCAGTCGGCGTCCGCCTCCACGCCCCTGGCCTGCTCACCGAGGCGGGAGAAGTCGGCTGCGAGGAGGCTGGGCGCGAGGATCACGTCGTCCGGCGCGACGCTGTGCGATGGATCGGTCACCGCGACAGTGTAGTCACTGCGACGCCGCTTCGGTCAGTCTGCCGATCAACATTGACCTGCCTATATGTCAGGCGATGACCACCGTAGGGTCGTCGGAGCCGGGGGTGCCCGGCAGCAGACCGGCCAGCAGCAACTCCCCCTGGTCCCACGGGCCGTGACCACTGTCCACATTGATGTGACCGGCGTCGCCCGCGTCGATGAACACCGCCCGCCACGCGCCGGCGAACGCCCGCGCCCGCTCGATGCTCACGTACGGGTCGGTGATGCTGCCGACCACGAACGCCTCGAACGGCAACGGCGCCAGCGGTACGGGCGTGAACGACTCGAACGGGTAGTCCGGCAGGTTCTCCACGTCGGCCGGGGCGACGAGGAGCGCCGCGCGCACCGGGCCGACGTGCGCGGCGGCCCACCGCACCACCGTGATCGCCCCGAGGCTGTGCGCCACGAGGACGACCTCCTCCTCGCTCGCGTTGACCGCCTCGTCGAGGCGGGAGACCCACGCGTCGCAGGTCGGGTGCTCCCAGTCGTCCTGCTCGACGCGGATGTAGTCCGGATTCTCCTGTTCCCACAGGGTCTGCCAATGGCCGGGACCTGAATTCTGATAGCCGGGAACCACCAGCACGCGCGTCATGCCGCACAGAATATGGGGTGGACGCACCAACTCCGTAGGCCCGCAACGGATCCTTTACGTGAGCGAACTTTACCGCTTAAGCTCTGGGAGCGCTTCCATTGATAAATGCGCTTGTCCTTCGTTGAGGAGCATCCGTGCGTCCGTCCCCTCGGCGACCCGTGGTCGCCGCGTTCGCCGCCATAGCCGCGCTGGTCGCGGCGGCAACGGCCGTCATCGTCGCCACCACGGCACAGGCCGCGGATCCCCGGGACAGCTTTGTCACCCGGTGCGGCATCCGCTTCTGCGTCGACGGCAAGCCGGCCTACTTCGCCGGCGCCAACACGTACGATCTGTTCACCTACGGCTACGACTGGCTGCCCGGCGAGCAGTACGTCGACAAGGTCCGCATCGACGGGCACTTCGACAAGCTCAGGACCGACGGCGTACAGGTGCTGCGCCTGTGGATGTTCAGCCATGAGGACTGGATGGGCTCCGAGGCCGCCGAGGGCGTCTACACCGAGGAGCAGTTCATCCTCTACGACTACATCATGAAGTCGGCCCGCGACCACTCCATCCGCCTCATCCCCGTGTTCGAGAACTACTGGGAGGCCTACGGCGGCATCGACAAGCGGCTGTCCTGGGAGGGCCTGGGCACCGGGCAGGCCAACCGCTGGCGCTTCTTCAACAAGAGCCAGTGCCCCGGCTGCTTCGACCAGTACAAGAACTACGTGCGGTACGCCCTGGGCCGCACCAACTTCTTCACCGGCGTCAAGTGGATCAATGACCCGACGGTCATGGCGTGGGAACTCATGAACGAGCCGCGCTACCAGGACGCCACCCCGAACGAGAACACCACCGGCACGACCCTGCGCGCGTGGGTGGACGAGATGGGCGCGCTCGTCAAGAGCCTCGACCCCAACCACCTTCTCGGTACGGGCATGGAGGGCCAGCAGACGTCGTACGGGTACGGCGGCGACGCCGGCAACCCGTTCGTGTACATCCACCAGTCCCCGTACATCGACTTCACCTCGGCCCACATGTACCCCACCGAGGGCTGGGCGGGCCTCGACTACGCCAAGGCACGCGCGCTGGTCAAGCGCTGGATCGACGACTCGCACAACGTGGTCGGCAAGCCGTTCTTCCTCGGCGAGTGGAACGTCCACGACAACAAGACCGAGTGGTGGGCGCAGATCTACGCCGAAATGGAGGCGAGCGGCGGCGACGCGGACGCGTTCTGGTGGTTCCCGGGCTCCGCCTCGTGCGGCGGCTTCGACAGCGGCTTCGGCTGCCCCGAGCACACCGTGTTCAAGCAGCACGCGGCGAACTTCGCGGCCAGGTCCGGCACCGGTACCACGGTCGGGCCGACCACGGCGGCGCCGACCAGCGCCGTGGTGACGTCCCCGGCGGTGACGACCCGACCGCCGACCTCGGCCGCCGTGACCACCCGACCGCCGACCAGCGCCGTGGTGACCACCCGGCCGCCCACCTCGGCCGTCGTGACCACCCGACCGCCCACCTCCGCCGTCGTGACCACCCGACCGCCCACCTCGGCCGTCGTGACCACCCGACCGCCCACGTCGGCCGTCGTGACGACGTCCGTCGGCGGCTGCACCGCCGCATACACGGTGACCAACTCCTGGCAGGGCGGCTTCCAGGGCGAGGTGACCGTCACCGCGGGCAGCGCGGCGATCACCGGCTGGACGGTCAACTGGTCCTACGCCAACGGCCAGACAATCAGCCAGCTGTGGAACGGCACGCTCACCACGAGCGGCTCGTCCGTGAGCGTGAGGAACCTGTCGTGGAACGGCGCGCTCGCGGCCGGCACGAGCACGACCTTCGGTTTCCTCGGTAGCTGGAACGGCACCAACAGCGTCCCGACGCTTGCCTGCGTCAAGGCCTGACGCACGCGAACGGCCCCGGTGGACTGTCCACCGGGGCCGTTCGGCGTTCAGATGGCGGCGATCGTGGCCGGCGCGCGCTCGGCACGGCTGAGTGCGCGCAACACGGCCGTCGCGCCGTGCTGGCGGACCGCGAGCCGCGTCAACAACGCGAAGACAGGCTCGAGAACCTCCTCGGGCTGGGCCGGCGCGTCGACGCCGACGCTCACGGCGAGGTCGTCGTTGTGCACCGCGATCTCCAGCAGCCGGGTGACCAGGAAGTCGTCGAACGTGAGCGCCCACCCGGCCCACGGCAGGCTCACGACGAGATCGTCCGGCAGGGTGGCGAACGTGTCCGCCAAGGCGGTCACGTGCGCCGCGATGGTGTCCGCCAGCGCGGCCGGGCCGGCCGCGGCGTCCTTCTCCCCGGACTCGCGCACGCCGACACTGGTGGGCGAGTCAACCGTGGCGCCGACCCAGGCCGACCGTTCGAAGTGGTCCAACAGGCCGATCGGCGTCTGCGTGGCCGGACCGGCGGCCGTCAGCTCCACCACCCGCGACACCTGCCGGCCGAGGTGACCGGCGAGGCCGCTGACCCGGAACTCCGCCAGCGCGCTGGGCTGCTCCCACGCCGCGGCGACCGCCGGGTCGGCCAGCAACTGCGCCGCCGACCGGGCCGCCTGCAGGTACGCACTCCTGATCGTCATTCGTCTCCCCCTGTGGTCGAAATCCGTGTCCTACCCTAGCCACGTGACGATCACCATCCCACCCGGCGCGACCGTCCTGTTCATCGGCGACAGCATCACCGACGCCGGCCGCGACCGGGCCAACCCCCACGACCTGGGGCACGGGTACGCCCTCATCGCGGCGGCGCGGTTCAGCGCCCGGCACCCCCGACTCGGCGTCCGGTTCGTCAACCGGGGCATCGGCGGTGACCGCGTCCGCGACCTCCGTGAGCGTTGGACGGAGGACTGTCTCGACGTGAACCCCGCCGTCGTGTCCGTGATGATCGGCATCAATGACACGTGGCGGCGCTTCGACTCTGGCGAGGTAACGTCCATTGAGGACTACGAACGCGACTACCGGGCCGTCCTGACCGCCGCGCGCGAGGTGCGGACGGCGAGCTTCGTGCTGATCGAGCCGTTCCTGCTGCCGGTCACGGACGCCCAGCACGCCTGGCGTGCCGACCTCGACCCGCGCATCGCGGTCACCCGCCGGCTCGCGGCCGACTTCGGCGCCGCACTGGTGCCGGCCGACGGCCTGTTCGCCCGCGCGGCCGCCGACGTGGGCCCGTACCCGTGGACCACCGACGGCGTGCACCTCACCCCCGCCGGCGACGCCCTCCTGGCCGAGGAATGGCTCCACGCGATCAGCCCACCCGCATAACCCCACCCCTCCCGCTCCCCGCCCCGCCCGCCCCGGCCCCGGCTCCGGCTCCGGCTCCGGCTCCGGCTCCGGCCGACGTTTGGGTGGTTTCGCGTGCCAAACCGGGTCGGAATAACACGCGGAATCACCCAAACGTCGGCGCGGGACGCCGGCGCGTGACGTCGGCGCGTGACGTCGGCGCGTGACGGGGGCGGGGAGGGGACGGGCAGAGTGGGGTCAGGCGGTGCGGCGGAGGAGGGCCAGGAACATGGCGTCCGTACCGTGGCGGTGTGGCCACAGCTGGACCGTCGGACCCGTGCCCAGGCCGGGGACGCCGGGCAGGAACGGGCGGGCGTCCACCAGGTCCACGGCGATGCCCGAGCGGCGCACCGCCTCGGTCACCGAGACCTGAGTTTCCACCAGGTGCGGCGAGCAGGTCACGTACGCCACGACACCGCCCGGGCGCACCGCGCGTATCGCCGCTCCGAGCAGTTCGCGTTGCAGCCGGGTCAGCGGCGGCAGGTCGGTGGGCTGGCGACGCCACCGGGACTCGGGACGCCGCCGCAGGCTGCCCAGCCCGGAGCACGGCGCGTCGACGAGCACGCGGTCGAAGCCGGCCTCGGGCAGGTCGTCGGAGGCGCCCACCTCGCGGCCGTCGACGCACAGGACCCGTACGGGCATGCCGCGCACGGCGTTGCGTACCAGGTCGGCGCGGTGGGGTGCCACCTCGACGGCGGTCAGCCGCGCGTCGCGCTGTTCGGCCAGTCCGCCGAGCAGCGCGGCCTTGCCGCCGGGGCCCGCGCACAGGTCGAGCCACCGGGCGTCGCCGCCGTCGACGGGGACGTCGGCCAGGGCCAGGGCGACCAGCTGCGAGCCCTCGTCCTGCACGTGGGCGCGACCGTCGATGATGGCGCTCAGCTCGCCGGGCGAGCCGGCCGGCAGGTAGACCGCGTACGGGGAGAAGGCGCCCGGCGCCCCGCCCACCTCGTCGGCGAGGTCGGCCGCGTCGGCGCGGCCCGGACGGGCGCACAGGTGCACCTCCGGCCGCTCGTTGTCGGCGATGAGCAGCGCCTCGGTCTCGTGGAGGTCACCGCCGAGGGCCTCCCGGAACGCCCGCACTATCCACTGTGGATGCGCGTCGACGACCGACAGGTGCGCGACCGGGTCGGTCTCGCGCGCGGGCGCGAGTTCGTCGAGCCAGGCCGGCAGCTCCTTGGTAGTGATCTTGCGCAGCACGGCGTTGGCGAAGCCGGCCGCGCCGGGAGTGACGCGTCGCACGAGGTCCACGGTGGCCGACACCGCGGCGTGCGCCGGCACCCGCGTGTGCAGGATCTGGTACGCCCCGAGGCGCAGCGCGTCACGGGCGGGCGGGTCGATGCGCCCCACCTCCCGGCCGGCCGCCGCCTCGATCACGGCGTCGAGCTGACCGAGCTGGCGCAGGGTGCCGTACGTCAGCTCGGTGGCGAACGCGGCGTCGCGGCCGTACAGGCGCTCCTCGCGCAGCACCTTGGGCAACACCAGGTTCGCGTACGCGTCGTCGCGCTGCACGGCCGCGACCGCCTCGTAGGCGGCCCACCGGGCGATGTCCTGGGCGGGACGGCGCACCGCGCGCGTCACGGCGTACCCATAGTCTCGAAACGCTCCCCGTCACCGAGACGGGCGCCACGGGTCCAGTCCGACGCGGACATCGCCTTCTTGCCCGCCGCGCGCACCTCGCCCAGGGCGACCGGGTGGGTGGCCGTGCCGGCCAGCACCCGGTTGCGCTCCGCGAGCAGGTCGCCGGGCTTGAGGGCCGGGCCGTCCGGGACGGGGGTGACCGGACCGAGCTTGACCCGCTCGCCCCGGAAGGTCGTCCACGCGCCGGGTGCCGGGGTGCAGGCGCGCACGCGACGGTCCACGGCGAAGGCCGGGTCGTCCCAGCGCACCTGGGCGTCCTCGACGGTCACCTTCGGCGCGAGCGAGATGCCGTCCGCCGGCTGGGGCACCGCCCGGGCGGTGCCGGCGGCGATCGCGTCGAGGACGGCGACCAACAGGCCGCCGCCCGCGACCGCGAGCCGGCCCAGCAGGTCGCCGGACGTGTCCCTGGGGCGCACGGTCTCGGTGAGCGTGCCGAAGACCGGGCCGGTGTCCAGGCCGGCCTCCAGCTGGAACACCGACGCGCCCGTCAGCTCGTCGCCGTGCAGCACCGCGTGCTGAACGGGCGCCGCGCCGCGCCACGCCGGCAGCAGCGAGAAGTGCAGGTTGATCCAGCCGTGCCGGGGGATGTCCAGCGCCACCTGCGGAACGAGCGCGCCGTAGGCGACAACGGGTACGCAGTCGGGGGCCAGTTCGGCCAGGCGCGCCAGGAAGTCCTCCTCGCGCGGGCGGGCCGGGGTGAGCACCTCGATGCCCCGCTCGTCGGCCCACGCCCCGGCGGGCGAGCGCACGAGGCGCCGCCCGCGGCCGGCCGGGGCGTCGGGGCGGGTGACCACGGCGACGATCTCGTGGTCGGACGCGGCGATGGCGTCCAGGCTGGGCAGGGCGACCTCGGGGGTGCCCGCGAAGACAAGGCGCACGCTCAGCGCCCGAAGATCCCGCCCGCATGCGGGCTGAGTTTGACGGTGGGCGGGGTGTCCGGGTTGTACCAGTCGGCCTGGCGGATCTGCTTCATCGCCTCTTTGCGGCGCTTGGCGTCGAGCCGGTCGAGGAACAGCACGCCGTCGAGGTGGTCGGTCTCGTGCTGGATGCAGCGCGACATCAGGCCGGTGCCCACGATCTGGATGGGGTCGCCGTACTCGTTGACCCCCTTGGCGATCACTTTCTGGCGGCGCACGGTGTCGATGTAGATGCCCGGCATGGACAGGCAGCCCTCGGGGCCGTCCTGCTCCTCCTCGTTGGGGAAGCTCAGCACCGGGTTGATCAGGTGACCGACCACGTCGTCCACGTCGAAGGCGAACACGCGCAGACCGACGCCCAGCTGAGGGGCGGCCAGACCGGCGCCCGCCTCGTCGAGCATCGTCTCCGTCAGGTCACGGACGAGCTTGCGCAACTCCTTGTCGAAGGTGGTCACCGGGTCCGCCGGGGTGCGCAGCACGGGATCGCCGAACAGGCGGATCGGCTGGATGGTCAAGGGGCCCCCTCGCGGTACGAATCACGATCGACGCCACAAGTCTACGGAATGTTCCCGGCTACCAGAGTTCGGCCGGGTCCACCTGGATGCGGACCGCCTCGGCCGCCTTGCGCGCCGAACGTACCCCGGCCGCCTGGTGCAGTGCGGACGCCAGGGCGCGGCCGGCGCCCCGGCTGGGTACCCGTACCAGCAGGCGCTCCGCGTCACGGATCGGTACCGGCCCCAGCAGCTCGGCTCCCGCGGGCAGCTGCGCCAGCCCCACCAGCTCGGCCACGGCCGCCGGCGACCCGGTGAGGCTGGCCAGCCGGGCGGCCGGCGGGAAACCGAGTTCGCGCCGCTCGGCCAGTTCCCGGGCCGCGAACGTGGCCGGGTCCCACCGCAGCAGCGCCTGTACGGGCACGAGGGCGCCGTCGGCCACGATGACCACCCGGCCGCCGGCGCGGGCCGGCCGGGCCAGGGTCGCGGCGGTCAGCCAGCGGCGCAGGGCCTCCTCACCGGCCCGCAGGTCGGCACGGGTCAGCAGGGCCCAGGTGTCGAGCAGCAGCACGGCCCCGTACCCACCCGCGGCGACCGGCTCGGCGCCCGGGGTGGCGACCACCAGGGCGGGCGTCGCGTCGACCGTATCGAGGACGCCGTCGCGGCCCGACGTGCGCACGGGCACATCGGGGAAGGCACGGCCCAACTCGTCCGCGGTACGCCGGGCGCCCACGACGGCCGCCCGCAGCCCCCGGGCGCCGCAGTGCGGGCAGGCGTGGTCCGCGGCCGGGCGTCCACACCAGCGGCACGCCGCGACGGCATGCGAGGAGCGCAGCTCCAGCGGCCCGGCGCAATGCCGGCAGCGGGCGGGCGCGCGGCAGTTCGCGCAGGCCACGGACGGCACGTAGCCGCGCCGGGGCACCTGAATGAGGACGGGCGCGCCGCCCGCGAGGGCGTCGCGGGCCGTGCGCCAGGCCAGGCTCGGCAGCCGGGCCGACGCGGCGCCGGGGTCGCGCTCGCGGTCCACGTCGTCACCGCACGGGGCGACCGCCGGGGCGCGGTCGCGCACGGTGGCCCGGTCGGCGACCACCTCCCGCGCCCACCCGGACTCGATGAGCTGCTGTGCCTCCGCGCTGCGGGCGGTCGCGGCGACCAGCGCGCCGGCCCCGCCCAGCTGTGCCCGGGTGAGCAGCACCTCGCGGGCGTGCGGGTAGGGCGCGCGTGGCTCCGCGTGCAGGTCGTCGCCGTCGTCCCAGATCGCCACGAGCCCCAGGTCGTGGACGGGCGCGAACGCGGCCGCCCTGGTCCCGGCGACGACCCTGACGTGTCCGCGGCTCGCCCGCAGGAAGCGGCGGTAGCGCTCCGCGGGGCCGAGCGACGCCTGGAGCGTGACGTGGTTGTCCGGGCCCAGGACATCGGCGAGCGCGTCGTCGAGCCGGGTCAGGTCGCGGGCGTCCGGCACGACCAGGACACTGCCCCGGCCGCCGGCCAGGGTCGCGGCGGCCGCTTCCGCCAGCCGGCGCGGCCAGTCCTCCCCGGGCAGCGCCCCCCACACGGCCCGCGGCCCCTTCCCGTGCGTGAGCGCCCGCAGGAACGCCGCCCCGGCCGGATAGGCACCCCAGCCGGTCGTCGCCTCGCGTGTGGGCGGCGCCTCGCGTATGGGCGGCGTCGCCTCGCGTGTGGGTGCGCGCTCGCCGTCGGCGGCCGCCGGCTGTGACTCCACGCGCGCATGCCTCGGGGGTACGGCCAACCGCAACACGTCGGCGAGCGTGCCGGCGTAGCGGTCGGCGACCGCGCGCGCGAGCCGGGCGACCTCCTGACTCAGGACCCTCTCGGGCGAGATGACCTTGTCGAGGAACGTCAGCCGTCCCCCGTGCGCGGAGCTCTCGACGCGCTCCAGCAGGAACCCGTCACGCAACTGTCCCGCGAAGCGCACCCGCACCCGGCATCCGGGCTGCGCGGCATCGTCGACGGTCGCCGGGACGAGATAGTCGAACGCCCGGTCGAGGTGCGCGAGCGGCACGTCGACGGCGACCCGCGCCACGGCCAGCTTTCCGGCGGCCTCCGTGCTCTGCTTACTCATACGCACCACCGCCGGGCGGCGTCGGTGGATCTTGGGGGCAAACAGCACCTATAGGTGCCCTTAGCCCCCAAGATCTAGTAACGGCGGCCGGCGACCCCGTAACACCCGCGGAAACAGCGGGCGACAAACTAGATCTTGGGACTAAGGCGTCGCTATAGCGACCCGTTGGTCCCAAGATCTCGGACGGCGCACCTGACATGGGGGACATTTCGGAAATGTCGTCCACGTGCAGCGCGGTCGTCGAAGGAGTCACGCCGCAGTCCTATCACCTGGCCGCGACAGTGGGCGGCAACGCGTCGAGGGCCGCCGACCGGGTGGTCGGCGCCCCTCGACGGACGGACGCGTGCTCAGACGGCCGCGGCCGACTTGAGGTCGGCGACGCGGTCCGTGCGCTCCCAGGTGAAGTCCGGCAGCTCGCGGCCGAAGTGACCGTAGGCCGCCGTCGGCTGGTAGATCGGGCGGAGCAGGTCGAGGTCGCGGATGATCGCGGCCGGGCGCAGGTCGAAGACCTCCTTGATGGCCTTCTCGATCCGCTCGACCGGGACGGACTCCGTGCCGAACGTCTCGACGAACAGGCTCACCGGGTGGGCCTTGCCGATCGCGTACGCCACCTGGGCCTCGCAGCGCTCGGCGAGCCCCGCGGCCACGACGTTCTTGGCGACCCAGCGCATGGCGTAGGCGGCCGAGCGGTCCACCTTGGACGGATCCTTGCCGGAGAACGCGCCGCCGCCGTGACGGGCGTAGCCGCCGTAGGTGTCAACGATGATCTTGCGTCCGGTCAGGCCGGCGTCGCCCATGGGGCCGCCGATCTCGAACCGGCCGGTCGGGTTGACCAGCAGCCGGTAGCCCTCGGTGTCGAGACCGAGGCTCTCCAGCTCCGGCTCGATGACGTGCTCGCGCACGTCCGGGGTCAGCAGCGAGTCGAGCGAGATGTCAGCCGCGTGCTGCGACGAGACCACGACCGTGTTCAGGCGGACCGGGCGCAGCCCGTCGTACTCCACCGTGACCTGGGTCTTGCCGTCCGGGCGCAGGTAAGGAATCGTGCCGTCCTTGCGCACGGCCGACAGCCGGCGCGCGAGGCGGTGAGCGAGCGCGATCGGCAGCGGCATGAGCTCAGGCGTCTCGGAGCAGGCGAAGCCGAACATCATGCCCTGGTCGCCGGCGCCCTGGGAGTCGAGCGCGCTGCCCGACTCGCCGGAGCGCAGCTCGATGGCGGAGTCGACGCCCTGGGCGATGTCGGGCGACTGGGCGCCGATGGACACGCTGACGCCGCAGGACGCGCCGTCGAAGCCCTTCTTGGAGGAGTCGTAACCGATACGCAGGATGGTGTCGCGCACGATGGCGGCGATGTCCGCGTACGCGGTCGTGGTGACCTCACCGGCGACGTGCACCTGGCCGGTCGTGATGAGCGTCTCGCACGCGACGCGGCTGCGCGGGTCCTGCGCGAGCAACGCGTCCAGGACACCGTCACTGATCTGGTCGGCAATCTTGTCCGGGTGGCCCTCCGTGACCGACTCGGACGTGAAAAGGCGACGTGCCACAGTGCTCCTCGGGTCGTCAGTGTTTGGCTGAGTGTAACGGTCAGGGCTGCGTGATGAGGGTTTGGACGCGCTCAGTCCTGCGAGCTGAGACGCGCGCTGACCAGGTCCCAGACGGCGTCGGCCAGGTCCTCCTTGGGCTGCTCGGCCAGGTCCACGCGGGCACCGTCGGCGCCGAGCACCACAGCGGCGTTGCTGTCCGTACCGAACGCGCGCCCCGGACCCACCTCATTGATCACGATGAGGTCGGCCCGCTTGTCGGCCAACTTACGCGCTCCGTGTGTCATCGCGTCATGCGTCTCGGCCGCGAAGGCGACCAGAACTTGTCCGGACCGTTTCGCGGCGCCGATCTCAGCCGCGATGTCGGGATTGGTGACCAGTTCGATCACGGGAGCCTCACCGCCCGCGACCTTCTTGATCTTCTGGTCGGAGTACGCCGCGGGGCGGAAGTCGCTGGGGGCGGCGGCCATGACAACGGCGTCGGCGTCGGCCGCGGCTGCCAGGGTGGCCACCCGCAGCTCCTCGGTGGTGCCCACCCGGACCACGGTGACGCCGGCCGGGTCGGGCAGGACGCTGTTGGCGGCCACCAGGGTGACCCGGGCACCGCGCGCGGCGGCCGTACGCGCGAACGCGTACCCCTGTTTTCCGGAGGACCGGTTGCCGAGAAAGCGCACCGGGTCGAGCGGCTCGCGGGTGCCGCCGGCCGTGACGACCACGTGCCGGCCGGCGAGGTCCGCGCCGCCGGCGCCGCGGGTGAGCAGCCGGCGGCCCGCCGCGAAGATCTCCTCGGGGTCGGGCAGCCGGCCCTTGCCGGTGTCGGTGCCGGTGAGCCGGCCCGACGCCGGCTCGAGCACGATGACGCCCCGCGAGCGCAGGGTGGCGACGTTGGCCACAGTCGCGGGGTGTTCCCACATTTCGGTATGCATCGCGGGCGCCAGCAGCACCGGGCAGCGCGCCGTGAGCAGCGTGTTCGTGAGCAGGTCGTCGGCCAGCCCGTGGGCGGCCTTGGCGAGCAGGTCGGCCGTGGCGGGGGCGACGACCACGAGGTCGGCCCCCTGCCCGATCGCGACGTGCGGCACCGCGTGCACGTCCTGCCAGACCTCCGTGGCCACCGGCTGGCCGGACAGCGCCGCCCAGGTCGGCTCACCGACGAAACGCAGGGCGGCCGCGGTCGGCACGACCCGCACGGCGTGACCTGACTCGGTGAACAGTCGCAGGAGCTCGCAGGCCTTGTAGGCGGCGATGCCGCCGCCGACGCCCAGGACGACGCGTGCGGTCACCGTGCGGTCAGGCCTCGTTCGTCGGCTCGGCCGTGAGCAGGTTGCCGTTGATCTCGCGCAGGGCGATCGAGAGCGGCTTCTCCTGCGGGGTGGTCTCCACGAGCGGCCCGACGTACTCGAGCAGGCCCTCGCCGAGTTGGCTGTAGTAGGCGTTGATCTGGCGGGCCCGCTTGGCCGCGAAGATCACCAGCGAGTACTTCGAGGACGTCTTGTCCAGCAGCTCGTCGATCGGCGGGTTGGTGATGCCCTCGGGATTGGGCAGGGTTCCGGACACGGTAAGAAAACCTCGAATCGAGAGAAAGCGGCGCGGCTCAGCTCACGACGACGCGCGAACCGAGCAATCCTAGCAACTCGTCCGCCGCACGCTCGACGAAGTCGTTGACGATCGTCGTGTCGAACTCGGGCTCGGCGGCCATCTCCTCCTCGGCGTGGCGCAGCCGGTGACGGATCGTCTCGGCGTCGTCCGTGCCGCGCCCGATAAGGCGGCGCTTGAGTTCGGCGAAGCTCGGCGGGGCGAGGAACACGAACTGCGCGGACGGCATGGTGTTCTTGACCTGACGCGCGCCCTGAAGATCGATCTTGAGGAGGACGGGCTCGCCGTTCTCCAGCCGGGCCAGCACCGGACCACGGGGGGTGCCGTAGAGGTTGCCGGCGAACTCGGCCCATTCGAGAAGCGAGCCCTCGCGGACGTGGCGCTCGAAGTCGGCCCGCGTCACGAAGTGGTAGTGCACCCCGTCGATCTCGCCCGGGCGCATGCGCCGCGTGGTGAGCGAGACCGACAGCCAGACCCACGGCGCGCGCGCCCGAACCAGCTCGATCACACTGTCCTTGCCGACCCCCGAGGGGCCGGAGAACACGGTGAGCCGAGCCGGCCCGGGGCGCGCGTCGTCTGTGTCCACTGCTTACTTTCTACCGGATGACCGACGTTTCGGTGGCGCGGCCACGGAGATTTAACCCGGGCCGCGCCGTCCGACGTCAGCGGCCGCCGGCGAACTCCGCAAGCAGGGCCTTGCGCTGCTGGTCGCCGAGGCCGCGCAGGCGGCGGCTCTCCGCGATCTTCAGCTTCTCCATGATCTGCGTTGCGCGAACCTTGCCGATGCCCGGCATGGCCTGCAGCACGGCCGAAACCTTGAGCTTGCCGACAACATCATCGGACTCCGCCCGGTCGAGCACGGCCGTGAGCGTGGTCTTGCCCTGCTTGAGCTGCTCCTTGAGCTCAGCGCGGGCCTTGCGAATCTCCGCAGCCTTCTCCAGCGCGGCGGCGCGCTGCTCCGGGCTCAGGGTGGGAAGCGGCACCAGCGTCTCCTCAGGTCCCTTGTTGTGCACTGGGGGTTCCAGCGCTGCGAAAAACTAGTGCGCAAAGGACCGTTTGGCAATGTCACAACGCGTAATCCACCCAGCGTGTCGCGTTGCCCGACCTTCCAAATCGGGTCAAAATAGTGCTTTTTGGCACGCAGAAAGGGCCCTGTCCGCCGCATCACGCAGGCCACTTTTGCCCGGTCCGTGGGAAAGAACTTCCCTCGAGTACGACGGGACGACGACCCCGCGGAGGTCCCTGAAGAGGCCGCGCATGTCGTCCGCGGCGCCGCCCTGGGCCCCCAGCCCGGGCACGAGAACCGGCCCGTTGAGGGCGCTCAGGTCGTGCCCGGTGTCACCCACCGTCGCCCCCACGACGAGCCCGACGGACCCCAGAACGGGCGCCTTGGCGTTGCACGCCGCCGCCTCGTCGATGATCGTCTGAGCCACCGTCCGGCCGTCTGACGTGCGCGCATGCTGGACGGACGGACCCTCCGGGTTGCTCGTGAGGGCCAGCACGAACACGCCGCCGCCGTGCGCCTCCGCCTCGTCGATGACGGGCGCGAGCGAACCGAATCCCAGGTACGGGCTGACGGTGACGGCGTCCGCCGCGATCGGGCTCGTGGGGCTCAGATAGGCCTGTGCATAGGCTTGGACGGTGGAGCCGATATCGCCCCGCTTGGCATCAAGAATCACGATCGTGCCCGCCTGTCGGGCCTGTCGGATAGTTGACTCCAGAACGGACACGCCGGCCGCCCCGAAACGCTCGAAAAACGCCGATTGCGGCTTCATCACCGCCACCCGGTCGGCCAGCGCCGACACCACCGTGTCGGCGAAGCTGCGCAACCCGTCCACGGAGTCCGGCAGACCCCAGCGCAGCAGCAGGCTCGCGTGCGGATCGATGCCCACACACAGCGGCCCGCGGGCCGAGAGCGCCTTTTGCAGCCGTTCGCCGAAACTTTCCTTCTCCGAAGGGGGCACAGGTGCCTGGTGCGTCATGTCGCGTCCTCCAGGGTCTTGTTGCCCACGGCGGCGTCACGGGCCGCTCGGGCGATGGCACGGACCAGTGCCGGCCCGCGATAGATGAAGCCGGTGTAGAGCTGCACGAGGCTCGCGCCCGCGTCGAACAGCCGGGCCGCGTCGTCCGCGTCGAGGACGCCGCCCACGCCGATGACAGGCAGCTGGCTCTCCCGGCGCACGAAAGAGACCACTTCGCGCGCCCGGGCGGTCAGCGGGCGCCCGGACAGCCCGCCCGCCTCGGCGGCCGTGGCGGCGTCGGAGGGCGCCAACCCGTCGCGGCCCAGGGTCGTGTTCGTGGCGATCACGCCCGCGATCCCGTGCTCCACACAGACCTCGAGCACCTCGGCGATGGCCGGTTCGGTGAGATCCGGGGCGATCTTCACGAGGATCGGCACCCCGTGGGCGTTGGCCGCCAGCTCGGCGAGGATCTCGGCGAGCTGCGAGCGGTCCTGCAACGACCGCAGGCCAGGCGTGTTGGGCGAGCTGACGTTGACGGCCACGTAGTCGGCGAAGCCGCGTAGGGCCTTCAGCGACGCCACGTAGTCGCCGGCCGCCTCGTCCAGCGGGGTGACCTTCGACTTGCCGAGGCTCACCCCCAGCGGCACGGGCCGGCCGCCCGCCCCGCGCAGCGGAAGGGTCAACCCGGCGAGCCGGTCCGCGAGCGCGGCGGCGCCCTCGTTGTTGAAGCCCATCCGGTTGATGACCGCCTCGCTGGCCGGCAGGCGGAACAGGCGGGGCCGGTCGTTGCCCGGCTGGGCGTGCCGCGTGACCGTGCCGACCTCGACGAAGCCGAAGCCGAGCGCGGGCCAGCCGGGCAGCGCCACGCCGTTCTTGTCCACGCCGGCGGCCAGTCCGACCGGGTTGGGGAACCGCACCCCGAACACGGTGCGCGGGGCGGCCACGGCGTACCGGCGGCGCAGGGCCGCCAGCACCGCCGGACGGCCCGACAGGGCCGCCAGACGGCGCAGGGTCCACTCGTGCGCCGTCTCGGCATCCCCGCCGCCCAGACGGAACAGGACCGGCCTGGCGGCCCTTTCGTAGAAGCCCACGACCCCGCGCGCCCTACTGGTCGGCGCCGCGCCCCGCGGCGCGCAGAACGGCGTGCAGCTCCTGCAGCGGTGCCACCCGCATCTCGCCGCGGATCAGGGCCTCGATGCCCATCACGGCCGCCGAGGCACCCGGCACGGTGGTCACGCACGGGATGTCACGGCCCACGGCGGCGCTGCGGATCTCGTACCCGTCCTGGCGGGCGCCGCTGCCCTGCGGCGTGTTGATGACCAGCGCCACGTCGCCGTCGTTGATGAGCGTGACCGCGTCGCGGCCGCTCTCCGGGCCCTCGTAGTGCTTGGGCACGATCTCGCAGTCGACGCCGTGGCGGCGCAGCACCGTGGCCGTGCCGACGGTCGCGGCGATCTCGAAGCCGAGGTCGGCCAGCCGCTTGATCGGGAAGACCATGGCGCGCTTGTCCCGGTTGGCGACCGTGACGAAGACCTTGCCGGACGTCGGCAGCGAGCCGTACGCGGCGGCCTGGGACTTGGCGAACGCCCGCCCGAACGCGGTGTCGATGCCCATGACCTCCCCGGTCGACTTCATCTCCGGGCCGAGCAGGGAGTCCACGCCCTTGCCGCCGGGGGTACGGAACCGCTTGAACGGCAGCACCGCCTCCTTGACGGCGATCGGCGCGACCGGCGGTGGCTCCCCGCCGTCGCCGGCCGGCGGCAGCAGGCCCTCCCCGCGCAGCGACTCGATCGTCGCGCCGAGCATGATCCGGGCCGCCGCCTTGGCCAGCGGTACGGCCGTCGCCTTCGACACGAACGGCACCGTGCGCGACGCGCGCGGGTTGGCCTCCAGGACGTACAGCTGCTCGTCCTTGAGGGCGTACTGGACGTTGAGCAGGCCGCGCACGCCCACCCCGCGGGCGATCGCCTCCGTGTACACGCGCACCTTCTCGACATCGGCCGAGGCCAGGGTGATGGGCGGCAGGGCGCACGCCGAGTCGCCGGAGTGGATGCCGGCCTCCTCGATGTGCTCCATGATGCCGCCGAGGTACACCTCGCCGGTCGCGTCGACCAGCGCGTCCACGTCGATCTCGATGGCGTCGTCGAGGAACCGGTCGACCAGCACCGGGTGCTCCGGCGAGATCTCCGTGGCCCGCTCGATGTAGCCCCGCAGCGTCGCGTCGTCGTAGACGATCTCCATGCCGCGCCCGCCCAGTACGTACGACGGGCGCACGAGCACCGGGTAGCCGATCTCGTCGGCGATGGCCTTCGCCTCGTCGAAGCTGGTGGCCGTGCCGTGCGCGGGGGCGCGCAGCCCGGCCTCGGCGAGCACCTCGCCGAACGCCCCCCGGTCCTCGGCCAGGTGGATCGACTCCGGCGACGTGCCCACGATCGGCACGCCGGCGTCCTTGAGCCGCTGCGCGAGGCCCAGCGGGGTCTGCCCGCCCAGCTGCACGATCACGCCGACGACGCCCGGTCCCCCGGCCGCGACGCCGCTGTCGTGCTCGGCGTGCCAGACCTCCAGCACGTCCTCGAACGTCAGCGGCTCGAAGTAGAGCCGGTCGGCCGTGTCATAGTCGGTCGACACGGTCTCCGGATTGCAGTTGACCATGACGGTCTCGAACTCGGCCGCCCTGAGAGCCTGCACGGCGTGCACGCACGAGTAGTCGAACTCGATGCCCTGCCCGATGCGGTTGGGCCCGGAGCCCAGGATCAGCACCTTGGGCCGGTCCGACGGCGCGACCTCGGTCTCCTCGTCGTAGGTCGAGTAGTGGTAGGGCGTCGAGGCCGCGAACTCGGCCGCGCAGGTGTCCACGGTCTTGAAGACCGGCCGCAGCCCCAGCCGGTGGCGCAGCGCGCGCACGCCGTCCTCGCCGGCCAGTTCGGGCCGCAGCGCGGCCAGCTGGCGGTCCGACAGCCCGGCCCGCTTCGCCTTCCGGAACAGAACCTCATCGAGTACGGGCGCCGCGACGATCTCCGCGCGCAGCTCCACGAGCCCGGCGACCTGGTCGATGAACCACGGGTCGTACCCGCCCGCCGCGCACACGTCGGCCACGCTCGCGCCCAGGCGCAGGGCCCGCTCGGCGGTGTAGAGCCGCCCGTCGTGCGGCGTCCGGAGCGCCTCCAGCGTGTTCTCGACCGTCGCGTCGGCCGGGTCCGGCGTCGTCCAGAACCCGGCCGCCTTCGTCTCCATCGAGCGCATCGCCTTGTTGAGCGCCTCGGCGAAGTTGCGGCCCAGGCTCATCGCCTCGCCGACGGACTTCATCGTCGTGGTCAGCTCGGCGTCGGCGCCCGGGAACTTCTCGAACGCGAAGCGCGGGATCTTCACCACGACGTAGTCGAGCGTCGGCTCGAAGGCGGCCGGCGTCTTGAGCGTGATGTCGTTCGGGATCTCGTCGAGCGTGTACCCGATGGCGAGCTTCGCCGCGATCTTCGCGATCGGGAAGCCGGTGGCCTTGGACGCCAGCGCGGACGACCGCGACACCCGGGGGTTCATCTCGATGACGACCAGCCGGCCGTTGTCCGGATGGATCGCGAACTGGATGTTGCAGCCGCCCGTGTCCACGCCCACCTCGCGCAGCACGGCGATGCCCAGGTCGCGCAGGCGCTGGTACTCGACGTCGGTGAGCGTCATGGCCGGCGCCACGGTGACCGAGTCGCCGGTGTGCACGCCCATCGGGTCGACGTTCTCGATCGAGCAGACCACGACCACGTTGTCGTGGTGGTCGCGCATCAGTTCGAGCTCGTACTCCTTCCAGCCGAGCACGCTCTCCTCGATGAGCACCTCGTGCACGGGGGACGCGGCCAGGCCGCCACCCGCGAGCCGTTCGAGCTGCTCGTCGGTGTGCGCCATGCCGGAGCCGAGGCCGCCCATGGTGAACGACGGCCGGATGACGACCGGCAGGCCCAGCTCGGCGACCGTCTCGCGGACCTCGTCCATCGAGTGGCACACCCGCGAGCGGGGCACCAGGTCGCCCTCGATGCCGAGCTTCTCGCCGGCCCGGGCGACGATTTCCTTGAACAGCTGGCGGTCCTCGCCCCGGCGGATGGCGTCGATGTTCGCGCCGATGAGCTCCACCCCGTACTTGTCGAGCACCCCCGCCTCGTGCAGGGCGACGGCCGTGTTCAGGGCCGTCTGGCCGCCCAGCGTGGGCAGCAGCGCGTCCGGGCGCTCCCGGGCGATGACCAGCTCGACGAACTCGGGCGTGATCGGCTCGACGTAGGTGGCGTCGGCGAACTCCGGGTCGGTCATGATGGTCGCCGGGTTGGAGTTCACCAGCGACACGCGCAGACCCTCGGCGCGCAGCACCCGGCACGCCTGCGTGCCCGAATAGTCGAACTCGCAGGCCTGGCCGATGACGATCGGGCCGGAACCGATCACCATCACGTGCTTGAGATCGGGCCGCTTAGGCATGCGCGGGCTCTCCTTCGATCAGTTCCACGAAGCGGTCGAACAGGTAATCCGCGTCGTGCGGCCCCGCTGCCGCCTCCGGGTGGTACTGCACGGTGAAGGCCGGGACGTCGAACGCCCGCAGTCCCTCCACCACGTTGTCGTTGAGGCACACGTGGGAGACCTCGACCTCGCCGAACTCCTCCGTGGCGATGCGCTGCCCGATCGGTGCGTCGACCGCGAAGCCGTGGTTGTGCGAGGTGACCTCCACCTTGCCGGTCGCCTTGTCCATCACGGGCTGGTTGATGCCGCGGTGGCCGTACCCGAGCTTGTAGGTCCCGAAACCCAACGCCCGGCCCAGGATCTGGCTGCCGAAGCAGATGCCGAACAGCGGCACGCGGCGGCGCATCACCTCGCGGGCCAGCCCCACGGCGTGGTCGGCCGTGGCCGGGTCGCCGGGGCCGGGCGAGAAGAACACCGCGTCCGCGCCCGTGCCCAGCAGGTCGTCGAGGCTCGACGTGGCCGGCAGCACGTGGGTGGTCACGCCCCGGGCCGCGAGCCGTCGCGGCACGTTGTGCTTGATGCCGAGGTCGAGCGCGGCGACCGTGTACCGGTGCTCGCCCTCGGCCGCGACCGTGTACTTCTCGGGCGTGGTGACCTCGGCCGACAGGTTCGCGCCCAGCATCTTCGGCGCGCTGCGTACCCGCAGCAGCAGCTCCTGCGGGTCGCGTTCCACAGTGGAGATGCCGATCCGCATGGCGCCGCGCTCGCGCAGGTGCCGGGTCAGCGCGCGGGTGTCCACCCCGCTGATGCCGACGACACCCTCGGCCGCGAGCCGGGCCTCCAACCCGCCCGTGGCGCGCCAGTTCGACGCGGTCCGCGACGGGTCGCGCACCACGTAACCGGCCACCCAGATGCGGCGGGACTCGTCGTCCTCGCGGTTCACTCCGGTGTTGCCGATGTGCGGCGCGGTCTGGATCACCACCTGCCGGTGGTACGACGGGTCGGTGAGGGTCTCCTGGTAGCCGGTCATCGCGGTGGAGAACACCGCCTCGCCGAACGTCTCGCCCTCCGCGCCGTACGCCTCACCGTGAAACGTTCGGCCGTCCTCCAGGACTGCAATCGCCTCGCTGCGTGTCACCGGACCGCCTTTCCTTCGTGCACCGTGGGTACGCCGCGCAGGAACGTCCACACCACCCGGCTGGGCAGGGTGAGCCCGGCGTAGGGGGTGTTGCGGCTGCGGCTGGCGAGCGCCGCCGGGTCCACGCCCCATCGCGCGGCCGGGTCGACAAGCGTGAGGTTCGCCGGCGCGCCGGCGACGAGGTCGCGGCCGTGCTCGGCCAGGCCGGCGATGCGGGCCGGGGCGACCGACATGCGGTCGACCAGGCCGGACCAGTCCATGAGGCCGGTCTCCAGCATCGTGGCGACCACCACGGACAGGGCGGTCTCCAGCCCGACCATGCCGGGGCGCGCGTACGCCCACTCGCACTCCTTGTCCTGCAGGGCGTGCGGGGCGTGGTCGGTCGCGACGATGTCGATCGTGCCGTCGGCGAGGCCCTGGCGCAGGGCGGCGACGTCGGCGTTCGTACGAAGTGGGGGGTTGACCTTGAACACCGGGTCGTAGCCGCCGGCCTTCTCGTCGGTCAGCAGCAGGTGGTGCGGGGTCACCTCGGCCGTTACCCGGATGCCGCGCTTCTTGGCCCAGCGCAGGATCTCCACGCTGCCGGCCGTGGACACGTGGCAGATGTGCAGCCGGGCGCCGACGTGCTCGGCCAGCAGCACGTCCCGGGCGATGATCGCCTCCTCGGCGACCGCCGGCCAGCCGGTCATGCCGAGCCGGGCCGACTCGACCCCCTCGTGCATCTGGGCGCCCTGGGTGAGCCGGGGCTCCTCCGCGTGCTGGGCGATCACCCCGTCGAAGGCCCGCACGTACTCCAGCGCGCGGCGCATCAGGCGCGGGTCGTGCACGCAGTGCCCGTCGTCGGAGAAGATCCGCACGGC
Source organism: Luedemannella helvata (assembly GCF_039528415.1). Lineage (NCBI taxonomy): Bacteria > Bacillati > Actinomycetota > Actinomycetes > Micromonosporales > Micromonosporaceae > Luedemannella > Luedemannella helvata. The sequence goes on along the minus strand of NZ_BAAALS010000010.1, from coordinate 105,663 downwards.
GGCGGCCGACTCGGCCATCGCGCCCAGCTCGGCCAGGTGCTCGCCGGCCAGGCCGACCGTGACCGCGCCGATCGGCTGCACGTCGACCAGGCCCGCGTCGCGGCCCAGCCGCCACACCTGCTCGACCACGCCCGCCGTGTCGGCGACCGGCGAGGTGTTCGCCATGGCGCACACGGCCGTGTACCCGCCCAGCGCGGCGGCCCGCGAGCCGGTCTCGACCGTCTCCGCGTCCTCGCGACCGGGCTCGCGCAGGTGGGTGTGCAGGTCGACCAGGCCGGGCAGGGCGAGCAGCCCGTCGGCGTCGATGACCTCCGCACCGCTCCCGCTGATCTTCTCGGCGGCCTCGACGATGACGCCGTCGCGCAGCAGCAGGTCGGTCCGGTTGCCGCCCGCGAGGCGGGCGCCCTTGATGAGGTACGTCGTCATGCCAGCCCTCCGAGCATGAGGTAGAGCACCGCCATGCGCACGGAGACGCCGTTGGCGACCTGTTCAACGATGGTCGAGCGGGCCGAGTCGGCCACTTCGGGCGCGATCTCCATGCCCCGGTTCATCGGGCCGGGATGCATGACGATCGCGTGGTCGGGCAGGGCCCGGGCGCGCACCGCGTCGAGGCCGTAGCGGCGGGCGTACTCGCGCTCGGACGGGAAGTACGAGTCCGTCATCCGCTCGCGCTGCACCCGCAGCATCATCACGACATCCGAGGACGGCAGCACCGCGTCGAGGTCGAAGCTCACGTCGGCCGGCCAGGCGTCCACGCCGACCGGCAGCAGGGTGGGCGGGGCGACCAGGGTGACATGCGCGCCCAACGTGTGCAGCAGGTGCACGTTGGAGCGGGCGACCCGACTGTGCAGCACGTCACCCACGATCGCGACCTTGAGGCCCGCGACGCGGCCCAGCCGCGCGCGCATCGAGTACGCGTCGAGCAGCGCCTGCGTGGGGTGCTCGTGGGTACCGTCCCCCGCGTTGATGACCGTGCCGTCGATCCAGCCGGCGAGGCGGTGCGGCGCGCCGGAGGCCGAGTGGCGGATGACGACCGCGTCGGCGCCCATCGCCTGCAGGGTCAGCGCCGTGTCCTTGAGGCTCTCCCCCTTCGAGACGCTGGACCCCTTGGCGGAGAAGTTGATGACGTCGGCGGACAGGCGCTTGGCGGCCGCCTCGAAGGAGATCCGGGTGCGGGTCGAGTCCTCGTAGAAGAGGTTGACGACCGTACGGCCGCGCAGCGTCGGCAGCTTCTTCACCTCGCGCCCGGCGGTGTCCGCCATCCGGGTGGCGGTGTCGAGCACCGCCGTCGCGGTGTCCCGGTCGAGGTCACTCACCGACAACAGGTGCCTGATCACGCCCTGACCTCCCCGGACTCGATGGTGATCTCGTCAGCGCCGTCGGTCTCCGCGAGGCGCACCCGCACCTTCTCGTCGAGCGAGGTCGGCAGGTTCTTGCCCACGTAGTCGGCGCGGATCGGCAGCTCGCGGTGGCCGCGGTCGACCAGCACGGCGAGCTGCACCACACGTGGGCGGCCCAGGTCCGACAGGGCGTCGAGCGCCGCGCGGACCGTACGGCCGGAGAAGAGCACGTCGTCGACGAGGATGACCCGGTGGCCGTCGATGCCGCCGGGCGGCAGTTCGGTCGGCCCGACCGCGCGGGCGCCGCGTAGGCGTAGGTCGTCGCGGTAGAGGGTGACATCAAGGCTGCCGACCGGGACCTCGACGCCCTCAAAGGCGCGTACCCGGCCGGCGAGGCGGCGGGCGAGCGGGACGCCGCGCGTCGGGACGCCCAGCAGGATGGTGTCGCGGGCGCCGTCGGTCTTTTCCAGAATCTGGTGAGCCAGCCGGTCGACCACCCGAGCGAAATCCGAACTCGAAATGATCGTCTTACCGGCGGTTTCAGGGTGCGCCAAAACGGACCTCCTTTCCCGCCTCACGGGACGGGTCGTTAAAGGACGTCGAACAGGGTTTCACGGTCGTGGTGCCCACCGTGGGCCGTGCGGCCGATAATGATCCTAGCAACGCCCCTGATCAACGAAGCCGCTGGGCAGGAGTACTTGACCGCTCGGCCCAACGCACGTACCGTCACGCTCCGTAGCGATCGCTGGGGAGAACCCCCAGGACTGTGACGTGGGAGTGTCCGATGCCCTCTGAGTACGCAAAGTCCCTCGGTGCCCGACTTCGTTCGATCCGCCAGCAGCAGGGACTTTCGCTGCAGGGTGTCGAGGAGAAGTCCGCGGGCCGCTGGAAGGCCGTCGTCGTCGGGTCGTACGAGCGGGGCGACCGGGCGGTGACCGTCTCCCGCCTCGCCGAACTGGCGGACTTCTACCGCGTACCAGTGGCGGAGCTCCTGCCCGAGGGCGCCGGTACGCCCTTCGAGCCCGCCGGCAAGATCGTGCTCGACCTCGAGAAGCTCTACGACCAGACGCACGAGGAGCTGGCCTACGTCGCCAAGTACGCGCGCGCGATCCAGCAGCAGCGCGGCGACTACAACGGCCGGGTCCTGTCGATCCGCGCCGACGACCTGCGGGCGCTCGCGATCGTCTACGACCAGTCGCCCTCCGGCCTGGTCGAGCGCCTCACCGAGCACGGCGTGCTCGTTTCCGACCCGCGGGCGCTGTTCAACTCCTGACGCGCGGCATGCGCACCTTCTTCGACGCCGGCGGCCTACAGGTCACCGAGGAGTGGGTGCGCTGCGGCCGCATCCGGATCCCCGTCCCGGCCATCCGCGACGTGTGGGTGACCCGCCCCCCGGCCCCCGCCCGCCGCTGGCCGGCGTTCGTCGCCCTACTGGTCGCCCTGGCCGCCGGCGCCTCATGGTTCATCTGGCGCGACTGGCTGACCGAACACTGGACCACGGTGATCATCGCCATAGTGGTCCTGGTCGCACTGTTCGTCTGGGGCATCGGTCTCGACCTGCTCACCTACCACTTCGAGCACCGCGACCACGACCTCTGGATCATCGACGCCGGAGGCCGCCGTTTCCGGGTCTACCGCCACAACGAGGTAGAGGTCAACAAGGCCCTCCGCGCCATCACCCGCGCCCGCGACCTGTAACCCGCGGCCTGCCCCGCGCCGCTCGCCGGGTCCCGCCGTTCCCGCCCGCCCCACATCGCGCCCGGTCGTCGGGGTCGCGTCGACGTTTGGGCGATTCCGCGTGGAATAACCCGGTCAAATAACACGCGGAACCGCCCAAACGTCCGCATGTGGGGGCGTCACACCGAGGGAATTCCTGACGGAGTTCGGGACGTAAGGGCAATCTGTGCGGGAGCGGGAGCGCGAGGGCGGGTTACGGGGTGGCGAACTCCGCTATGCGGCCCAGGAGGCCGTTGACGAAGCGGGGGGAATCGTCCGTCGACAGTTCACGGGCCAGCTCCACCGCCTCGCTGATCGCGACCGCGTCGTCGACCTCGTCGTTGTAGAGGAGCTCGAAGACCGCGATGCGGCACAGGTTGCGGTCCACGACCGGCATGCGCTCCAGCGTCCAGCCCTCGGCGTAACTGGAGATCAGCTCATCGATGCGTACGGCGTGGTCGGCGACCCCGTCGACGATCGTGACCGCGTAGTCCATGTGGTCGGGACGGTCGGCGCCCATCCGGGCGAGGGTGTCGTTGAGCACCTGTCGCGGCGACATGTCCCGCAGGTCGGCCTGGTAGAGCACGTCCAGGGCACGCCGGCGGGACTTGCGCCGGGAAGGATTGAACGTCGTCGGCTGCGACATCAGGTCAGGCGCGACCCAGGTAGCGGCCGTCACGGGTGTCGACCTTGATCTTCTCGCCGTTGGAGATGAACAGCGGCACCATGACGGTGGCGCCCGTCTCCACGGTGGCCGGCTTGTTGCCGCCGGTCGACCGGTCGCCCTGCAGGCCGGGCTCGGTGTAGGTGATCTCCAGCACGACGGAGGTGGGCAGCTCGACGTACAGCGGAACACCCTCGTGGGTGGCGACCACGGCCTGCGCCTCGGGCAGCAGGTAGTTGGCGTTCTCGCCGACGGTCGCGCCGGGCACGTGGATCTGGTCGTAGGTGTCCAGGTCCATGAAGATGTAGTCCTCGCCGTCCACGTAGAGGAACTGCATCGTCCGCTTGTCCACGGTCGCCGTGTCGACCTTGGTGCCCGCGTTGAAGGTGCGGTCGACCACCTTGCCGGAGAGGACGTTCTTCAGCGTGGTCCGCACGAAGGCCCCACCTTTGCCCGGCTTCACGTGCTGGAACTCGACCACGGCCCACAGCTCGCCGTCGAGGTTGAGAACCAGGCCGTTCTTGAGGTCATTCGTCGTGGCCATGCCGGTGTGTGTCTCTTTCCTGTCAGATTGGGGAGTTTGCCCCGCGAACGACGCGTGGCACAACCCGGAAAGTCTACCGTGCGGCGAGGTGCAGCAGCGCCAGCCGGTACCCGTCGACGCCGAGGCCCGCGATCACCCCGGTGGCGACGGCCGAGACCACGGAGTGGTGGCGGAACTCCTCACGGGTGTGGATGTTCGACAGGTGCACCTCGATGAGCGGGCCGTTGAGCATGGCGCACGCGTCGCGCACGGCGATCGAGTAGTGCGTCCACGCGGCCGGGTTGAGCACCACGGCCGCACGCTCGTCCGCCGCCGCGTGCAGCCAGCCGATCATCTCGTGCTCGGCGTCGGTCTGGCGCACCTCGACGTCGAGGCCGTTCTCCTTGCCGACGCGTACGCACATCTCGGCCAGGTCCGCGTACGAGGTCAGGCCGTAGATGTCCGTCTGCCGGGTGCCGAGGCGGCCCAGGTTGGGGCCGTTGAGCACGTACACCTTCATCGGGCCACCGCCGACGCGTAGACCTCGGCGAGCAGGTCGTCGCTCGGGCCCTCCAGGATCCGGGTGGACCCGAGGCCGTCGAGCACCACGAACCGTAGCGTGGCGCCGCGCGCCTTCTTGTCGACGCGCATCGTGGCGAGCAGGTCGGGCCAGGCGTCGGCCCGGTAGCTCACCGGCAGGTCGAGCAGCTCCAGCACCGAGCGGTGGCGGTCGGCGACCGCGTCGTCGATCAGCCCGGACCGGCGCGACAGCTCGCCCGCGAAGATCAGGCCGACGGAGACGGCGTGGCCGTGGCGCCACCCGTACGACTCGACCTTCTCGATCGCGTGGGCGAGCGTGTGGCCGTAGTTGAGGATCTCGCGCAGGCCGGCCTCGGTGAGGTCCTCCGCCACCACCCGGGCCTTGACCCGGACCGACCGCTCGACCAGCTCGCGCAGCACCGGGCTGGCCGGGTCGGCGGCGCCGGCCGGGTCGCCCTCGATGAGGTCGAGGATCGCCGGGTCGGCGATGAACCCGCACTTGACCACCTCGCCGAGGCCGGCCACCAGGTCCGCGCGGGGCAAACTGTCCAGGGTGGACAAATCACAGAGTACGCCCGAGGGCGGGTGGAACGCCCCCACCAGGTTCTTGCCAGCGGCCGTGTTGATGCCGGTCTTGCCCCCGACCGCCGCGTCGACCATACCGAGCAGCGAGGTGGACACGGGCACCCAGCGCACGCCGCGCAGCCAGCAGGCGGCCACGAACCCGGCCAGGTCGGTCACGGCCCCGCCGCCGACGCCCACGACCGCGTCCGTACGGGTGAAGTTGGCCCCACCGAGCGCGTCCCAGCAGCGCCCGGCCACGTCGAGGCCTTTGCCGGCCTCCGCGTCGGGCACCTCGACCGGCAGCGGGGACATGCCCGCGGCGCGCAGCGTGTCGGCGACCTTCGCGGCCAGCGGCGCCAGCGGCGCGGCGTGCAGCACGGCAACCTGGGCGGCACCCTTCACCAGGCCGGGCAGGGCCGGCAGGAGGTCGCGACCCACCAGGACGTCGTAGGGCTGCGGGCCGCCGATCGCGATCGTGGTCTTCTCGTTCATCGACGATGAGCCTACGCGGTCACAGGTCGTGCTCGTCCAGCACCGCGCGCACCGCCGCCACGAACTCCCCCGGCCGGTTGGCGTGCACGCTGTGGTCGGTGTCCAGGGCCAGGTAGCGCCCGCGCGGGAACCGCTCGGCCATGGCCACGAGCAGGCGCTGCGGGATGTGGCTGTGGTCGCCGCCGACCACGAGCACCGGGCACGGCACGGTGCCCAGGTCGGCCAGCCAGCGCGGGTCGGGCGCCATGATGTCGTCGAAGATCGCCGGGACCACGTCCCAGTCGTACGGCAGCGGCCCGTCGGGGCGCTCGCCGGGGTCGCGCGGTAGCGGCACGGGCGGCACGGGGTCCTCCAGCACGAGGGCGGCGAACGCGTCCGGGCGTGCCTGCGCCGCGAGGTAGGCGACAACGCCGCCCATCGAGTGGCCGACCAGCACGGGCCGCCGGTCGAGGAGGTCCAGCGTCGCCAGCGTACGAAGCAGGTCGTCGCGCATGAGCGCGAAACCGTACTCCCCGGGCCAGGGACTCGCGCCGTGGCCGCGCTGGTCCACGACGACGACCTGGGCACGGTCGGAGAGGCCCGCAGCGACCTCGTCCCACGTCTCGCCCGTGCTCGTCAGTCCGTGCAGCAGCACGACGGGCCGCGCGTCCAAACGCCCGCTCTCCCAATGCGTCAGCACGAGCGGATCCATGCCGGCCAGCGTAGCGGCCGCAGCCGGTAGCCTCACCGCCATGACGATCACGAGGTCCGTGGCACTGTTCGCGTTGGCCGCCCTGTTCGAGATCGGCGGGGCGTGGCTGGTCTGGCAGGGCTGGCGCGAGCACCGCGGACTGTGGTTCGTCGCGGCGGGGGTGGTGGCGCTCGGCGCGTACGGCTTCGTGGCCACCTTCCAGCCCGACCCGAACTTCGGCCGGATCCTGGCCGCGTACGGCGGCGTGTTCGTCGCCGGGTCGCTGGCCTGGGGCATGGTCGTCGACAAGTTCCGGCCCGACCGCTACGACGTCATCGGCGCCGCCATCTGCCTCGTCGGCGTGGCCGTGATCATGTACGCCCCGCGCGGCGCCTGACCCGGACCGCACGGCCCCCTCGCGCGCGCGGACGTGGCTAGTCTGGGCCGCATGGCTGACGCCCGCACCGCCGCCGCGCGCGGCGCAGTGTCGTTCGACCCCATCGCCGAGCGCTACGACGAGACCCGGGGCGGCGAGGCCCGCGGCGCGGTTCGCGCCAACGACGTCGCGGCGTGGCTGCCGGCGGGGCGGGTCGTGGAGGTCGGCGTCGGCACCGGCCTGGTCGCGGCGGCGCTGCGCCACCGGGGCGTCGACGTGTTCGGCGTTGACCTGTCGCCGCACATGGCCGCGCGGGCGGTCGACCGTATCGGGCCGCGCGTGGCGCTCGGCGACGCGCATGCCCTGCCGCTCGCGGACGCGTGCGCCGACGCCGTGCTGTTCGTGTGGGTGCTGCACCTCGTCGGCGGCGTCGGACCCGCGTTCGCCGAGGCGGCCCGCGTGCTGCGCCCGGGTGGCCGGGTCATCGCTGTCCACGACGCCCCGCGGAGCACGCCGACCGACCTCGACGGTCCGGTCGATGCGCTGTTCGCCCCGCTGCGCGAGGCGCGGCCCGACTCACAGGAGACCGTCGCGGCGGCCGCGCACGAGGCCGGCCTGATCACGTTGCACCAGGGCGACACGAGCCGGCACCAGACGGCGAAGTCGCCCCGCGCGACGACGGCCGAAATCGAGACGCGCACGTGGGCCTACCTGTGGCACCTCGACGACGCGCAGTGGCAGGCCACCGTCGAGCCCGTCCTGGCCCAGCTCCGGGCGTTGCCGGACCAGGAGCGCCCCCGCGGGTACGAACAGTGGTCCAGCCTGTCGGTCTTCGCCCGCCCCTGAGCGCGCGCCGTCAATCTTGGGGGCAAAGGCCACTCATAGGTGGGGAACGCCCCCAAGATTCGCTCAGCGAGCGGCGACAAGATTCACTGAGCCGCGACGATCTCGTCCGCGATCGCCTCGGGGGTGCGGCCGTCCGTCACCACCGTCAGCGTCGCGACCTCCTGATAGAGCGGCCGGCGCTGTTCCAGCAGGTACTTGAGGGTGGCGCGCGGGTTGATCGTGAGCAGCGGCCGGCCGGCGCCCAGCCCTACCCGACTGACCGCGTCGGACAGCTCCACGCTGAGGTAGACCACCCGGTGCCCGCGCAGCAGCGCGCGGGTCTCCTCGGCGAGCACCGCCCCGCCGCCCAGCGCCAGGACGCCGTCGAACTCCGTCAGGGCGCTGGCGACGGCCGCGCGCTCCAGGGCCCGGAAATGCTCCTCGCCCTCGTCGACGAAGATGTCCGGGATCGGCTTGCCCGCGTTCGCCTCGATGTCGGCGTCCGTGTCGCGGAAGCCGACGTTCCAGTGCTTGGCGAGCAGTTCCCCCACGGTGGTCTTGCCCGCCCCGGGCGGCCCGACCAGGACCGCCACCGGCCTGGTCATCGGATCACCAGGTTGTCGAGGTACCCGTCGAGGTTGCGGCGGATCTCGGCGACGGAGTCGCCGCCGAACTTCTCCAGCACGGCCTCGGCGAGCACGAGCGCCACCATCGCCTCGGCGACGATGGCCGCGGCCGGCACGGCGCACACGTCGGAGCGCTGGTTGATGGCGGTGGCCACCTCGCCCGTCACGACGTCCACGGTGGACAGCGCCCGGTTGAGCGAGGAGATCGGCTTCATGGCCGCGCGCACCCGCAGCGGCTCGCCCGTGGTGATGCCGCCCTCCAGGCCGCCGGCCCGGTCGGTCACCCGGCGCACGCCGGACGCGGTGGGGATGATCTCGTCGTGCGCCTGCGAGCCGCGCGAGCGGGCCTGCGTGAAGGCGTCGCCGATCTCCACGCCCTTGATGGCCTGGATCGAGCAGAGCGCCGCTGCCAGCCGGGCGTCGAGCTTGCGGTCCCACTGCACGTGGCTGCCCAGGCCCGGCGGCACGCCGTAGGCGAGCACCTCGACGATGCCGCCGAGGGTGTCGGCGTCCTTCTTCGCGGCGTCCACCTCGGCGACCATGCGCTCGCTGGCCTCGGGGTCGAGGCAGCGCAGCGGGTCGGCGTCGATGCGCTCGGCGTCCTCGGGCCGCGGCAGCAGGCCCGGCTTGGCCGCGACCGAGCCCAGCTCGATCACGTGGGACACGATGTCGATGCCGATGGCCTGCTTGACCAGGGCCTTCGCGACCGTACCGACGGCGACGCGGGCGGCCGTCTCGCGGGCGCTGGCGCGCTCCAGGATCGGCCGGGCGTCCGTGTGGCCGTACTTCTGCATGCCGGCGAGGTCGGCGTGGCCCGGCCGGGGGCGGGTCAGCGGCGCGTTGCGGGCCTGGGCGGCGAGCAGCTCGGGGTCGACCGGGTCGGCCGCCATGACGGTCTCCCACTTGGGCCACTCGGAGTTGCCCACCCGGATCGCCACCGGGCTGCCCAGTGTGAGCCCGTGCCGGATGCCGCCGATGATCTCCACGACGTCCTGCTCGAACGCCATGCGAGCGCCCCGGCCGTAGCCGAGGCGACGGCGGGCCAACTCGTGCCCGATCTCGGCGCTCGTGACCGAGACGCCGGCCGGCACCCCCTCCAACATGGCCACCAGGGCAGGACCGTGTGACTCTCCCGCGGTCAACCAGCGCAGCACGACTCCACCTTCCGCAACAGTTACCGCGGTCAGTCTGTCACGTTCGGGTCGTACCAGGTCGCCTGGCCCCTCGACCGGGCGAGCGCGACAAGCCCCAGGCCAGCCGTCACGATCAATGGGATGCCGTCGCGGATCAGGCCGTCGACGCCCAACAGGACGAAGCAGAACAAGGGCTGGGTCGCGAGCACGACCACGCTCACGATCCCGACGACCCATCGCGCCCATGTGTGTCCGCGTAGCACGAAATACGACGCGACGGCCGCGATGTACCCGCTCACGATCGTGAGCACGAACCAGGCCACGAGCACCGCGAGCGTCACGGCGGCCGACTGCCGGCGCTCGTCGGTGAACGCCTCGCCCACGGCCACGAACAGCGGCACGCTCAGCAGGGCCGCATACGTCACGGCCGCCACCCGCACGGTGAGCACCCAGGCGGGGATGTGCCGGCGCACCTGCCGCCCGGTCAGGTGCTGGTGCACGGCGTCGGACCTGTAGAGCAGCCACACGATGAGCGCGCACTCCGCCAGGAGCACGAAGAACGACACCAACACGGGTACGGGCGGCAGAAAGTCGCCCGTACGGGGTTCGGCGAGCCGGGCGACCGCGAAGACCGTCGTGACCGCGAGGATGAGGCCGAAGGGACGCGACGCGAGGCGCCCGTACCGCACGGCGCGCATGAGGGCCAGGAAGCCGATCACCCGCAGCAACGCCCAGAAGCTGCGGACGAACAGCGTCCAGCCCGCCTCGGCGGCGTAGGCGAGGTTGACCACCTCGACGATCACGACGGTCGCGGCGGTGACGAGCAGCAGGGCGCGCAGCCCTCGGCTGGCCGGGGTCGGCGGCACCGGACGCTCGCGTTCAAAGAGCCGGGCCAGCCACGGCGGCAGCGTGACCCGCCCCGGCGGCTCCGGCGGGCCGACGACCTCACCGACCAGCGGCTCACCGGGCGGCGCCCCGGAGGCAGCGTCACGCAAGGGTTCCTGCCGGCGGGCCGCGTCGCGCAGAGACTCCGGTGCCATGCCGCCGATACTGCCCGACGCGACGCCCCGCCACACCCACCCGCTCGGATCGCGAGATCTTGGATTCATTAGGTTGCTATACCGGTCAAAGGATCCACAACCCGCGCGCGTGAGCAGCGGGCCGTCAGCGGCGCGCGGCCGCCGCGAAAAGCGCCTCGCCCATCGCCGCTACCGGGGCGGTGACGCCGGTGAACAGCTCGAACTGGCCGACCGCCTGCGCGAGCAGCAGGTCCAGGCCGGACACGATCCGCACGCCGGCGGCCTGGGCGGCGGCCGCGAGCGGGGTGGGCCACGGGTCGTAGATGGCGTCGAAGAGCACCGTACCCGCGCCCCAACGGATGGCGGGCGCCAGCGGGTCGGCCACGCCCTTGGGCACGGTGGAGATCACGGCGTCGGCCTCGCCCACGCCCAGAGTGTCCTCGGCCGTGGGCCACGGGGCGCCCACCACGGCGACGCCCAGCTCCTTGCCGAGCGCCTCCAGGTCGGCGACCGCCTCCGGGCGGCGGGCGTGCGCGGTGACCTCGGCGGCACCCAGCTCGCGAGCCGCCGCCACGGCGGCGCGAGCGGTGCCGCCCGCGCCCAGAATCGCCACCCGGCCACCAGCGGTGCCGGTGCCGCCCGCGCTCAGGATCGCCTCCCGGCCAGCAGCGGTGCCGGTGCCGCCCGCGCCGGGGATCGCGTCGTGGTCGGCGGTCGGCGCGCCGGCCGCGCGCAGGGCGGCCACCATGCCGGGCGCGTCCGTGTTCTCCGCCCGCCAACCGCCCGCGGTCCGGCGTACCAGGGTGTTGGCGGCACCGATCGCGGCGGCGAGCGGGCCGACCTCGTCGGCCACCGCGAGCGCCACTTCCTTGAGCGGCATGGTCAGCGACATGCCCGCCCACTCGGGGCCCGCCGCGGCCACGAACGCCGCCAGCTCATCCTCGGCGACCTCGTGCGCCGCGTAGTGCCAGCCGGTCAGGCCGGCGGCGGCGTAGCCCGCGTTGTGGATCACGGGCGACAACGAGTGGGCGATCGGCTTGCCGAGCACCCCGGCGCGATGGGTCACGGTCACGCCGCCAGCCTAGTGGGCACCCCTCAGCAGAGCGGAATCCCGTTGTCGCAGGCCTTCTGGATGTTCCTGTTGTGCTCGTCCAGGGTCGTGGCGAACAGGGTCTCACCCGTCTTCGTGTCGACGGTCACGAAGTAGGTCCACGGGCCCTTGGTGGGCTCCATCGCGGCCCGCAGGGTGTCCTTGCCCGGGCTGCCGATCGGGCCGAGCGGCAGGCCCGGCTTGGTGTGCGTGTTGTACGGGTTCTTCGGGTCGTTGATCTGGTCCCTGGTGAGGTGCTCCGACTTCGCGCCGGCCTTGCCCTGCAGGCGCAGGTAGTAGTTGACCGTCGTGTCCATGCCCAGGCAGGAGCACGCGAAGTCGCCCTTGTACGCCCGGTTGTAGATGACCCGGGTGACCTTGCCGAAGTCCTCCTTGCGGGAGGCCTCCGCCTGGGCGATCGACGCGGCGATGAGCGCCTCGTACGGCGAGATGCTGAGGTTGGACTGCACCGTGTCGGCGAAGTTCATGTCGCCGGTCACGTCCAGGAACTGGTCCACCATCATGCTCAGGGCTTCCTTGGCGGTGACGTTCGGCGGGAACTCGTACGTCGCCGGGTAGAGGAAGCCCTCGACGGTCGTGGCGGACTTCTTGCCGTCCGCGCGCTTGAACCACCAGTCCGGCACGCCGAGGTCCTTGGGCTTCTTGCCGGCCGCGATGAAGTCCTTCTCCGGAATGTCGAGTTCCTTGGCGAGCTTGGCGTAGATGTCGAGGGTCATCATGCCCTCAGGGATCGTGACCCCGTTGACGACACGGTTCTTCGCGGGGTCGAGCAACAGCGCCAGCGCCGCCTTGGCGGGCATCTGCTTGTACAGCTTGTAGAAACCGGGCTGGACGTTGACGCCACGCGGGTCGTCGTCGACCGCCTTGATGTACGCCTTGGCGCTCTTGACGACGCCGGCCGCGTACAGGGCGTTGGCGGTGTCGGTGACCGTGCCCGCCTTGATCTCGACGGTCACCTCTTCGGTGCCCGTCGCCGAGTAGTCCGGCGCGTCGAAGAACTCCTGCACCTTGCCCACGCCCCAGTAGACCCCGCCGCCGAGTGCGGCGAGCAGGACCACGGACATGAGCAGGGCGAAGAACGAGCGGCGCTTGCCGCCGCGCTCCTTGCGGCGCTTGCGGCGCGGCGGCCCGCCGCGTCCGCCGCTGGCGCCCCGGCGCTGCGGCCCGGTCGGCCGGCCTTGCTGACGCCCCTTCTGGCGCCTGGGATCGTACTGCTCCTCCCAGGCCAGATCGAGATCGTCAATCATGTCCGCCTCCGCTTATCCACCCACTGTTGCAGGATCTCCACCGCGGCCACCTGATCGACGACCGCGCGTTGGCGCTTTCCCCTTACCCCACGTTCGGACAGCCTACGGGTCGCCGCAACCGTCGACATCCGCTCGTCGGCCAGGTGAACTGGGACAGGGGCGATCAACTTGCCCAAGACCTGGGCATATGTCCGGGCGTGCTGGGCCGCGATTCCCTCGGCACCGGCCAAGGTGACCGGCAGTCCGACGACGACCTCAACCGCTTCGTACTCCCGCACGTACTCTGCGATTTGTGCCATATCGCGAAAGATATACGCGTCTGGACTGCCCGGCCTGCCGGGCGCCGGACCGGGGTCGCGGGCGAGGGTCGCCACCGGGGTGGCGAGGATGCCGTCGGGATCGCAGCGAGCGACGCCGACCCGGGCGGCGCCGACGTCGACGCCGATGCGAACTCCCCGTCGCCAGCCGTCCGCCTGCGCGGTCACCACATCCTCACCTCGACCGCGGCCGGGCGGTGGGACACCGCGCGGGACGACCGCTCCGGCCCAGCCTAGCGGCCGCCCACTCCGAGCCTGAGATCACCTTCCCGGCGGTCAGGAAGCGCCCGTCACGAGCCGCTCGACAGCCGCCAGCAGCGCCGGGGCCTGATCGGCCGGCACGCCGCCGCCCTGGGCCAGGTCGGCGCTGCCGCCGCCGCGCCCCTGCAGCGCGCCCTTCACCAGGTCGCCCGCGCCGAGGCCGCGGTCCTTGGCGGCCGGGTTCACCGCGACGACCAGCGACGCCTTGCCGTTGGCGCGGCTCGCCACCGCCACCACGGCCGGGCGGCCGGCCAGCTTGCCGCGCACCTCCTGGGCGAGCGTGCGCACGTCGTTGGCGGAGGTGCCCTCCGGCGCCTCGGCTCCCACGTACGCCACGCCGTTGAGGTCGCGCGCCGCCGCCGCGAGCCCGCCCGCGTTGCCCAGCAGCAGCTGGGCGCGCAGCTTCTCCAGCTCCTTCTCCGCGTCGCGCAGCGCGGAGACCGTCTGCTCCACCCGGTCGGCGACCTGCTCGTTGGGCACCTTGTACAGCTCCGCCAGGCGCGAGACGAGCAGGTGCTCCTTCGCCAGATGGTGGAACGCGTCCATGCCGACGAGCGCCTCGACGCGGCGCACGCCCGAGCCGATCGACGCCTCGTGCAGGATCTTCACCAGGCCCAGCTGGCCCGAGCGCGGCGCGTGGGTGCCGCCGCACAGCTCGCGGGCGTAGTCGCCGACCTCCACGACGCGCACCTCGTCGCCGTACTTCTCGCCGAAGAGCGCCATCGCGCCGATGCGGCGCGCCTCCTCCTGGGAGGTGATGAACGCGCGCACCTCGAGGTCGGTCATGAGGACCTCGTTGACCTGGCCCTCGACCTCGGCGAGCACGCTCGCCGGGACCGCGCCCGGGGTGTTGAAGTCGAACCGCAGCCGGCCCGGCGCGTTCAGCGAACCGGCCTGCGTCGCCGTCTCGCCCAGGAAGTTGCGGATCGCCGTGTGGACCAGGTGGGTCGCCGTGTGCGCCCGCGAGATCGCCCGGCGGCGGGTCACGTCGATCTCGGCGTACCCGGTCTCGCCCGCGCGGACCTCGCCGCGCAGGACGCGGCCCCGGTGCACGATGAGGCCCGGCACGGGCTGCTGGACGTCGAAGACCTCGACCTGCCCCCCACCGACCGTGATCACACCGTAGTCGGGCTGCTGGCCGCCGCCCTCCGCGTAGAACGGGGTCGCGTCCAGGATCAGCTCGACCTCGTCGCCCTCGCCCACGGCCGGCAGCCCGCCGGTGCCGCCGACGAGCGCGCGCACGGTCGACTCGCGCGAGATCTCCTGGTACCCCGTGAAGGTCACCGGGCCGTACTCGTCGAGCACCGTCCGGTACGCCGACAGGTCCGCGTGGCCGGTCTTGCGGGCCTGCGCGTCCGCCTTGGCCTGCAGGCGCTGCTGGGCCATGAGCCGGCGGAAGCCCTCGGTGTCGACGTCGAGGCCCTGCTCGGCCGCGATCTCCAACGTGAGGTCGATCGGGAACCCGTACGTGTCGTGCAGCTTGAACGCCTTGTCGCCGGCCAGCGCCTTGCCGCCGGACCTGCGGGTCTCGGCGATCGCGGTGTCGAGGATCGTCGTGCCCGCCCGCAGGGTCTGCAGGAAGGCGTCCTCCTCGGCGTACGCGTAGGAGGAGATGCGCTCGAAGTCGTCGGCCAGCTCCGGGTACGACGGTGACATGCAGTCGCGGGCGATCGGCAGCAGGTGCGGCAGGGCCGGCTCCTGCCAGCCGAGCAGCCGGATCGACCGGATCGCCCGGCGCACGATGCGGCGCAGCACGTAGCCGCGGCCCTCGTTGGACGGGGTCACGCCGTCACCGATGAGCATGAGCGCCGTGCGCACGTGGTCGGCGATGACGCGCAGCCGCACGTCGTCGGGGTGCGACTCCGACGCCACCTGACCGGAGTGCGCGCCGTAGCGCTTGCCGGTCATCTCCGCCGCGCGGGTCAGGATCGGGCGGACCTCGTCGATCTCGTACAGGTTGTCCACGCCCTGCAGGATCGACGCGATGCGCTCCAGGCCCATGCCGGTGTCGATGTTCTGCTTGGGCAGGTCACCGACGATCGTGAAGTCTTCCTTCGACGTCACGTCGGTGATCTCGTACTGCATGAAGACCAGGTTCCAGAACTCCAGGTACCGGTCCTCGTCGACCTCCGGGCCGCCCTCGGGGCCGTAGGAGGGGCCCCGGTCGTAGTACAGCTCGGAGCACGGGCCCGCCGGGCCGGGGATGCCCATCGACCAGAAGTTGTCCTTCTTGCCCCGGCGCACGATGCGCTCGGCCGGCAGTCCGGTCTTCTTCCAGATCTCGATCGCCTCGTCGTCGTCGAGGTAGACGGTCGCCCAGATCCGCTCCGGATCCAGGCCGAAACCCCCCTCGGACACCGGCTTCGTGGACAGCTCCCACGCCAGCGGGATCGCCCCCGCCTTGAAGTAGTCGCCGAACGAGAAGTTGCCGTTCATCTGGAAGAACGTGCCGTGCCGGCTGGTCTTGCCGACCTCGTCGATGTCCGGCGTGCGGATGCACTTCTGCACACTGACCGCGCGCGGGAACGGCGGGGTGCGCTGACCGAGGAAGTACGGCACGAACTGAACCATGCCGGCGTTGATGAAGAGCAGGTTCGGATCCTCGATGGCCGGCAACGGAGCGCTCGGCACCACGGTGTGGTCCGCCGCCTCGAAATGGGCCAGGAACCTGCGCTTGATCTCCGCGGTCCTCATCGTCGGTCGTGCTCCTCGTCGCGGTAGTGGTACTCATCGTCGTAGCCGGGCACGTCCTCGAACGTGATCCCCTGGTCGAACGCGGCGTGCAGTTGGGCCTCACGCTCGGCCATGCCGTCGCGCACGTCGGCTACGAAGTCTCGCACCGAGTCGAGCACACCGGTAGCGGAATCCCGCGCGGACTCGGCGATGCCGCTCGGCGAGTAGCGCTGGGCCACCTGACTCACCTTCCGCACGACGAGGACGCCCACCGCCACGCCGATGCCGAGCCAGAGCAGGCGCTTCACGAGAACAGCCCCTTGCCCTTGCGGGCGGCGCGGCGCTGAGCCTTGAGGCTGGCGCGCACCTGGGCCTCCTCTTCGGCGTCCTTACGTCGCTGCGAGGCGCGGCGCAGGCCGTAGCCGAGCGACGCCACCTTGACCAGGGGATTCGCCGCCGCGGCGGTCACCACCGTGGCGAGGTTGGCCACGTTGGCGCTGACCTGCTGCACGTTGCGGCCCACCGCGTCGAGGCGGCCGAGCTGCACATTCACCCCGTCGAGCGAGGTGTGCACCTGGGTCAGGGCCGTGTTGACGTTGTCGACCGTTGTGTTGACCTTGCCCAGCAGTGGGCCGGTCTGGTCAGCCAGATCGTTGAGGGCTCGGGTCGCGGCGTCGATCGTGCGGCGCAGCCGCAGGATCGGAACGGCGAGCAAGAGGACGAGCATGACAAAGGCACCGGCCGCGATAAGGGCCGCAATCTCTCCACCGGACACGCCGAACCCCTTTCCCGTGAGACGGCCCCGTCACACCCGTGGACGGCGCACCAAACAAAACACATGCGCGTACTCGCGCACCGCACGACACTACCGCCCGCCATCGCCACGACCGCGACGGGCGGCCACAAACGCCGACCGGTGTCGCGGGTCGCCCTCGCCTCAGCCCTCGCCGCCGGGACGGTAGCTGAGCGCGTTGTACACCTTCACGGTAGCCAGCGAGCCCGGGCAGGCCTCCCCGGCGCTGTCCGTGGCGGGCGCCTTGGTCTGCGTACCCTTGGTCGGCTCGCCGGCCGCCGGGCGCGTGGGCGCGCAGATGGGCGCCCGGATCCACAGATCCAGCACGTACTCGTCGCGGTGCCAGCAGGAGGCGATGCCGTCGTCGTAGGTGGGGCAGTCGCCCGTACGGGGGCGCCAACCCTGGTCGGTCAGCGCGGCCACGTAGGCCAGCTGCGTGTCGTCCGGCCCACGGGCCGACTGCCACGTGCGGTCGCGGAAGCGGCACTCCTTGATGCACCAGCGACTGCCGCTCATGAAGTCAGCGGGGTTGCTCGCGGCCCAGTCCGGGAGGTCGAGCGCGTCGAGCGACGTCATCACCGGGTCGCGGCTGACCGTGGTGGCCCACAGGTAGACCACCGGCGCGCCCAGCAGGATCAGCGCCATCGCCGCGATCGCGGCGGCGCGGACCCGCTGCGCCTTGCGCGCGACCTGACGCACCACCGCCCGGTTGACCCGCTCCTCGCCCGGCGCGCCAGCCGGCCGGCCGCCGCTCGGCCGCACCGACCCGCCGGGGCCGCCGGGACCGCCGGGCCCGCCGCCCGGACCGCCGGGTCCGCCGACACCGGGACCGGCAGGCCCGCCAACGCCTGGACCGCCGGAGCCTCGACCCCCCGGACCCGGGCCGCCAGGTCCACCTCCACCCGGCCCGCGAAGACCGCCGGCGTCACCGGGCGCGCCCGGTCCGCCGAGGCCGCCAGGCCCGCCCGGGCCGGGCAGACCACCCGGCGCGCCCGGACCCGGCGCGGGTGGGCGGCCGGTGGGCGGCGTGACCGGGCCGGGCATGACCGGCGGGCGCCCGCCGGGGCGGGACGCGGTCAGCGGACCAGGACCGCCTCCGGTCACGTCGCCGGTGCGCGGCTCGTGGACGCGCGACACCTCCATCGTGTCGGCGGAGCTCACGATCGGCGGGCGGATGGCCGTCTCGTCGTCGGCGGGCGAGCGGGCGCCGGAGCGCGCACCGCTGGTGCCGTGCGGATCCGGGCCGCCCCACAGGTCCCCCGTACGCGGCTCGCCGCCGCCCCACGCGTCCCCCGTGCGCGGCTCGCTGCCGCCCCACGTCTCGCCCGGCCGGTGCGCGGGGGCGCCGCCGACCCGGGGAGTCTCACCGGTGAACTCGTGCCATGCGGGCGAGTCGCGGCTGATGGGTGGCCGCGCGGCGGGCTGGCCGGACCCGGCGGGGCGCGGCGGCTGCCCGACGGCTGGCGTCTCGCCGGTGCCCCGCGCGGGCGGCCGGGCACGCTCGCCGGTGCCGCGCGGGCGCTCGCCCGAGTCGTACGTCGATTCGTCCGTGCCGCGCGGGCGCCGACCGAACCGCCCGCTCCCGGTGGCCGGGGGGCCGGATGTGGCGGGCGCGGCCGGGCTGCCGAACGGCGCCGTGGGCCCGAAGGATGTCGACGCGCCGGGCGACCCGAACGGGGGCGCGGCCGGCGGCTCGGGCGCCACGCGCGGCGCCGGTTGCGCGCCGGTGACGCGGCGGCGCTTGCCGACATGGTCGCTGGTCGCGCCGGAGTCCTCGGTCGACGGGCGCTCGTCGGTCGACCGGGCCCGCCGCCCGCCGGATCTGGTCGGGCCGCCCGACCCTCCGGCGCTGGTCGGGCCGCCCGGTCCCTCGCCGCCGGCGAGGTCGCCGCCCTGCTCCTTGGCGTCGCGCAGGTCCGCGAGCCAGCCGAGTTCCTCCTGGCTGGGCCCCTCCTCGGGACGACCGCCGCCGCGACCCCATCGGCCCCGCCGACCGCCCGGTTCCTGCGTCACCGCCGCTCCTCCCTGACGTCCTGGTCTCCTTCGCCGCGCACCACCGTACGCAGTCGGGTCACGCGCTCGCGCAGCGCGCGCTCGGCGCCGTGCCCGGTTGGACGGTAGTACTCCCGGCCCGCCACGTCATCCGGCGCGTACCGCTGGGTCAGCACGCCGCGCGGGTCATCGTGCGGATAGCGGTATCCCGCCCCGTGCCCCAGCCCGCGGGCGCCCGCATAGTGGGCGTCGCGCAGGTGGGTGGGCACGGGCCCCGCCCGCCCGGCCCGCACGTCGGCCATGGCCTCGTCGACGGCCAGGATGACGGCGTTCGACTTGGGGGCCGTGGCCAGGTGGATCACGGCCTGCGCCAGGTTGATGCGCGCCTCGGGCAGGCCCACGTACTCCACCGCCTGGGCGGCGGCGTTCGCGGCCAGCAGCGCGGTCGGGTCGGCCAGGCCCACGTCCTCGCTCGCGAAGATCACCATCCGGCGGGCGATGAAGCGCGGATCCTCTCCCGCGACGATCATCCGGGCCAGGTAGTGCACGGCCGCGTCGACGTCGGAGCCGCGCATGCTCTTGATGAACGCGCTCACGATGTCGTAGTGCGCGTCGCCGTCGCGGTCGTAGCGCAGCGCCGCGGTGTCCACGGCCGCCTCGGCGATGGCCAGGTCGACCTCGGCCCGCCCGGCCGCCTGGGCCCCGGCCCCGGCCGCCTCCAGGGCGGTGAGGGCCTTGCGGACGTCGCCGCCGGCCAGGCGTACCAGATGATCTTCTGCCTCGGGCGCGAGGGTGACCGCCCCACCCAGGCCGCGGGGGTCGTCGAGCGCGCGGCGCACCAGGGCGCGCACGTCGTCGTCGGTGAGCGGCTTGATGGTGAGCAGCACGCAGCGTGACAGCAGCGGCGAGATGATCGAGAAGTACGGGTTCTCCGTGGTCGCGGCGAGCAGGGTGACCGTGCCGTCCTCGACGGCGGCGAGCAGCGAGTCCTGCTGGGTCTTGCTGAAGCGGTGCACCTCGTCGATGAACAGGATGGTGGCCCGCCCGCCGGTGCGGCGCACCCGGCGCGCCTCGTCGATCACGGCGCGCACGTCCTTGACGCCGGCCGAGAGCGCCGACAGGGCGGCGAAGCGGCGGTCGCTGGAGCTGGCGACGAGGTGCGCGATCGTGGTCTTGCCGGTGCCGGGCGGCCCCCAGAGGATCACCGAGGTCAGCGTGCCGCCGGCGACCAGTCGTCGCAGCGGCGCGCCCGGCGCCAGCAGGTGGCCCTGGCCGACCAGCTCGTCGAGGTCGCGGGGGCGCATGCGGACCGCGAGCGGGGCGTCGGGCGCGGGCACGGTCATGGCGGCCGCGCCGGCGCCCCGCTCCGGCGCGGGGCCGGGCGGGGGCTCAAGCGTGAACAGGCCGTCCGGGTCCATTGCGCGAAGACTACCGGCTGTGACCGACAGCGGCGCGCGGCCGTGGAGCACGGCGATCGGCCCGGCCGTCCGCGACGAACGCGACCGACCGGGCCGATTGCGGGGCCTGGTTGCGAAGGGCTCAGCCGGGTCCGGGCCGGCGGCCCCGGTAGCTGCGGTACCGGGAACCCCAGGTGCCCGCGCCCGCCAGGTGCAGCGCGATGCACAGGAAGGCCAGGGTGGTAAGGAAGTTCATGGTGAGAACGGGACCGAGGTCCTCTTTGGCAAGCATGAGAATCAGCTCGACGGCGAAGATCACCGCGGCGATCACGGCGAACATGTGAGCCTCCTGGGGGATAAGTGAAGGACGACACACTCGTACCCATGAGGGACCCACTTCAATCCGAGGCGGCGGTTGGGCGGCCCGCAGGCTCCACAATGTACGGAGGGCGGCGGCCCTAGCGCAGGCGCCGAGCGAACAGCTCCCGCACGCCGCGCAGGCGGGTGGACAGCAGCGCCGTCGCGCGAGCGTTGTCGAGGCGGATCTCGGCCGCCCGGTGCAGGCCGGACTCGGCGATCGTGCCGATCGGCATGTCCGAGGCGTCGAGCCCGTAGTGGTCCGCGACCAACTGGGCCAGCTCCGGCCGGCTCACCGCGTCGGGCCCGGACACGTTGAGCGTGCCGGCCACGTCCGAGGCGGCCAGTTCCACGACCGCGCCGGCCAGGTCCTCGACGGCGAGCGGGCAGCGGATCTCGTCGCGGAACAGCGCGCCGGGCACCCTCCGGTTGATCATGTCCAGGCAGAGCTTGACCTGCTTCGACGACTCGTCGCCGATGATCAGCGAGGTGCGTACGAGCACGGCCGACGGGTCGATCGCCCGTACCGCCGTCTCGGCCGCCGCCTTTGACGCGCCGTACAGGCCGACCGGTGTCGGCGCCTCGTGGTCGAGGTACGGCTCGGGCCGCCCGCCGTGCACCACGTCGCTGGACAGGTGCACCAGCCGGGCGCCGGCCCGCGCCGACGCGACCGCCACGAGCGCGGCCCCGTCGGCGCTGACCCACCAGTCGCCGTACACGTACGCGGTGGAGATCACGACCTTGGGCCGCACCCGCCCGATCAGCTCGGCCACCGCGGCGCCGTCGCGCAGGTCGAGGCGTTGCCAGTCCACGCCGTCAACGTCTCGAACACCGCTGTGGTACGTGCCGACGACGCTCTCGCCCGCGGCGACGTAGCGGCGGCTGACCTCGCCGCCGAGGTGCCCGGAGGCGCCGACGACGAGGACGGTCACGAGCTGTGCTCGACCGGCGCGGCCGCGCCCGCCGTCCCGGCCGCCGGGGCCGGCGCCTTCGGCTTGGCGTCCACGCCCGCCTCCAGCCGCTGCTGGGCGGTGATCGGCGTGGGGGCGCTCGTCAGCGGGTCGAACCCGCCTCGGGTCTTCGGGAACGAGATGACCTCGCGGATCGAGTCGGCGCCCGCGAGCAGCATGCACACGCGGTCCCAGCCCAGGGCGATGCCGGCGTGCGGCGGCGGGCCGTACTTGAACGCCTCCAGCAGGAAGCCGAACTTGTCGGCGGCCTCCTCCGGCGAGATGCCGAGCAGGTCGAACACGCGCCGCTGCACGTCGCCGCGGTGGATACGGACGCTGCCGCCGCCGATCTCGTTGCCGTTGCAGACGATGTCGTACGCGTAGGCCAGCGCGTCGCCGGGTGCGGTCTCGAACCGGTCGAGCCACTCGTCGTTGGGCGAGGTGAACGGGTGGTGCACGGCCGTCCAACCGCCCGCGTCGTCGGGCTCGAACATGGGCGCGTCGACGACCCAGCAGAACGCCCAGGCGCTCTCGTCGATCAGGTTCGCCCGCTTGGCGATCTCGATGCGGGCCGCGCCGAGCAGCTCCTGCGCCTCGCGCCGGTCGGTGCTCGCCGCGAAGAACACCGCGTCGCCGGGCTTGGCGCCGACCGCGTCGGCGAGGCCGGCCAAATGCTCCTCGGACAGGTTCTTGGCGACCGGGCCGCGCGCCTCGCCGGTCTCGGCGTCGAGCACGACATAGGCCAGGCCCTTCGCCCCCCGGGCCTTGGCCCAGTCCTGCCAGCCGTCGAGTTCCTTGCGGGTCTGCGCGGCGCCGCCCGGCATGACGACCGCGCCGACGTAGCCGCCCGCCATGATCGCGGCGGAGAAGACCCGGAACTCGGTGCCGCGCAGGTAGTCGGTCAGCTCCGTCAGCTCCACGCCGTAGCGCAGGTCGGGCTTGTCCGAGCCGTACCGGGCCATCGCGTCGTGCCAGGTGATGCGCGGGATCGGCAACTGCACCTCGTGGCCGGCCAGCTCGCCCCACAGGGCCGCCACGAGCGCCTCGCCCAGCTCGATCACGTCGTCCTGGGTCACGAACGACATCTCGATGTCGAGCTGGGTGAACTCCGGCTGGCGGTCGGCCCGGAAGTCCTCGTCGCGGTAGCAGCGCGCGATCTGGTAGTACCGCTCCAGGCCGGCGACCATCAGCAGCTGCTTGAACAGCTGCGGCGACTGCGGCAGGGCGTACCAGGTGCCCGGCTGCAGGCGCACCGGCACGAGGAAGTCGCGCGCGCCCTCCGGGGTCGACCGGGTCAACGTCGGGGTCTCGATCTCGTTGAAGTCGCGGGCGTGCAGCACCTCGCGGGCGATCTGGTTGGCCCGGGAGCGCAGCTTGAGCGCCTTCGCCGGGCCGGAGCGGCGCAGGTCGAGGTAGCGGTACTTCAGGCGCAGGTCGTCGCCGGCCTCGATGTAATCGTCGACGGGCAGCGGCAGCGGCGCGGACTCCGACAGGACGACCAGCTCCGTGACCGTCACCTCGATCTCGCCGGTCGGCAGCTCGGGGTTCTCGTTGCCCGCCGGGCGACGGTCCACCTGGCCGGTCACCTTCACGCAGTACTCGTTGCGCAGCGCGTGCGCGTCCGCCTCGTTCCGGAACACGATCTGGACGATCCCGGAGGCGTCCCGCAGATCGATGAAGGTCACCCCGCCGTGGTCGCGGCGGCGGGCCACCCAGCCGGCGAGCGTCACCGTCTG
Organism: Luedemannella helvata; assembly: GCF_039528415.1. Taxonomy (NCBI): domain Bacteria; kingdom Bacillati; phylum Actinomycetota; class Actinomycetes; order Micromonosporales; family Micromonosporaceae; genus Luedemannella; species Luedemannella helvata. Next base: position 82,341 of record NZ_BAAALS010000010.1, on the reverse strand, counting down.
GCCGGCGTCCGAGGCGCGCAGGCTGCCGGCGTGGTGGGTACGGATCACGGTCGTCTCCTCGTTCGTGGCGTGCCCCGGCATTCTTTCACCGACGCCTCGGCGCCGGACGCGGGCCGCCCGATCCGGGTGTCGGCGGCCCGGATGTCCGCGTAAAACCCGGTCAAACCGGGTAGGACTGAAGGTTGAGGCTGACGTGAGGAGATGATCATGCCCGAGTACGAGCAGTCCGGCACGGTGACCGCGCCGCCCGACCAGCTCTTCGCCTACCTCGCCGACGTGCACCACCTGCCGGAGTACTTCCCGCACATGACCTCCGCCGAGCCCGCCGCCGGCGACGACGTGCACGTGGAGGCCGAGGTCGGCGGCGACCACAAGGAGGCCGACGCCTGGTTCCATGTCGACAGCGACGAGCGGCGCATCGAATGGGGCTCGAAGACCGGCCCGTACCACGGCTGGATGCAGGTCGACGGTGTGGACGGCGGCTCGCTGGTCACCATCCACCTGCACCAGGAGCACGAGACGGACTCCTCGGAAGCGGACCTGGCCCAGGCCATCGAGACCATCCAGGCCCGCGCCGGCGCACCGGGCTGACGACCGACCTTCGCTGGAGCGTGGGACGGGAACGTCGTGATGGCGTTCCCGTCCCACGATCGAACCTGAACGCAGGCGTGATCAGCCGGGGATGATCCAGGAGTCGGCCTTCAGCGTCACGGTGTCATTCCCGACGCCAGAGATCTCCACGCGGACCAGTCGCCAGTCCTCGCCACGGGACTTCGAGTCCGCGAACGACGTGATGACGCACAGCACGATCGCCTGGCGGACCGGGATCTTCTGCTCATTGCCGAGCGGCACGGTGCGGATCTTGTCGCTGCACTCCGCCGGTTCCATGGCGGGGGTACCCGCCATGCTCGCCGTCACGCCGTCCGTGATCCGGAAACTCGGTGCGCCGCCACAGTTGTAGAGCGACAACTCCGAGATGTCCGCCGCGGCGTTGGCCCGCGGCTCGTGCAGGTCCACATACATGGACCGGCAGCTTGTGGGCATGCTGAGGGTCAGTGTCTCGTTGGTGTACTTGGGCTGGTACACCGTGCCCTGACCGAGGGTCGGAGGCACGGTCGAGGCCGGCCCGTCGGCGGCGGAGGTGGGCGCGGCAGACGGCTGCGTCCCGGCACTGTCACCGGGTGGGCCCGCCGTGGGCTGCGGCCCGCCGGCGCCCTCCTGCCCGCCGGCGGCAGTAGCGGTCTGTTGGGCGTCACTGGCCCGGTCCAGCGCCCGCAACGCCAGCAGCGCCGTGGCCGCCGAGACGACGAGGGCGAGCAGGGAGATCACGATCGCGATCGTCGCCGCCGGGCCCCGCCGGCCCGGCAGCGCGGCCGCTGCGGCGGGACGGCCCGGCCCGACCGGCGGCGTCGGACCGACCGGGGCGGACGGCTGGGTGGGCGATGTCGTCATCGCCGGCGGCGACGTGGGCGCGGCTGGCCCGGTGACGGTCGGCGGCGGCCCGTACGACGGGGACGCGGCGGTCGGTGGCACCGACGCACGGCCCGGGGTGGGCACGCCGGACGTGGGCGGGTCGTGCGGGTTCGGCGCGGTCAACGCGCACCTCCAAAATACTCCGAAGCGGACAGTCGCACGCCGACAGTCCGCTTCGGACCGTTCACGCGCTCCAAACGGCGTGCGAGTATCCCGAAGCGCGAGCCTGGCGAGCTATCACCTATCCGTCACACAGGCAGGGACGTGACGAGCGGGCAAGCATCGCCCATGATGGGACATCCGCTGACCGCTCCGCACTGAATCAGGTAGCCCTCGTGTCCCATCCAGACCACCCGGCGGCCACACCCGCGCCCGGCCGCCGCCCGTCGCTTGCCACCATCGCGACGGTGGCCGGCATCGTCATCCCCGTCCTGGGCCTGCTCGTCGCGCTGGGGCAGTGGCTTCTCCCGCGCGAGGGCGGCGGCGACAACCCGGGCACCGGCAACGCGGCCGCCACGGGCACTCCCGCCGTACTCCCTGGTTCTGCCGCGACCTCGAACGCGGCCGCCTCCGCGCCCGCCACGGCGACCGCGACGGATGCCGCGCCCACCGGCACGGCCCTCAGTACGCTGCCGAGGGAGGCCGGCGAACTCACCACGCTGCCCCGTGCGCTCGCCGGGAAGCCGGGCCTTGAGGGCGCCCTGGTCATCGCGTGCCCGAGTAACCAGTCCAACGACAAGGTCCGCACGGTCACCCTGCTGCTCAGTGGCCGTTACCTGGACCTGACGGCCACCCTGCGGGCGTACTTCCCCAAGGATCCGAAGCTGCGTGCCTCGCTGACGGCGGTTGGGGTGTGGCGCGAGCGCGACGGCACCTCCACCTACCGGACGCTGGGCGCGGTCGTCGCGAAGGGCGAGACCACGCCCACGGTCACCGGCGCGCTTGAGGGAGCCGAGAAACTGCGCCTGCAGGTGACCTGCGACCTGCCCACCGGTCATGCCATCGTCACGGGTCACGTCATCGAGGCGTCGTAGCTTCCTCACATCGGTAACGTCGCGGCAACATCATCGTGCCACGATCTGCGCGTGTTTCTCAGCAAGCACGAGCAGGAACGCCTGCTCATCCACGTGGCGGCCGACGTCGCCGAGAAGCGGCGCGCCCGGGGCCTGAAGCTCAACTACCCGGAGGCCGTCGCCATCATCACGGCGTTCCTGCTGGAGGGCGCGCGCGACGGGCGCACGGTGGTCGAGCTGATGGAGGCCGGCCGGCACGTGCTCACCCGCGACGACGTGCTCGAGGGGGTTCCCGAGATGCTGCCGGAGGTGCAGGTGGAGGCCACGTTCCCCGACGGTACGAAGCTGGTCACCGTCCACGGGCCGATCGCATGATCCCCGGCGAGATCCTCTTCGGCGACGGCCCGGTGACCATTAACGACGGTCGGGCCGTCATCACGATGACCGTGGCGAACACGGGCGACCGGCCGGTCCAGGTCGGCTCGCACTACCACTTCGCCGAGGCCAACCCGGCGCTGGAGTTCGACCGCGCGGCCGCGCGCGGGCACCGCCTCGCGATCCCGGCCGGCACGTCCGTGCGGTTCGAGCCGGGCATCCCCCGCGAGGTCACCCTGGTCGCGCTGGCGGGGGCCCGCGTCGTGGCCGGCCTGCGCGGCGCGGTTGCCGGTCCGCTCGATTCCGGGAGTACGTCGTGAGTACGTTGGACCGCGCGCGCTACGCCGCCCTGTACGGCCCGACGACCGGTGACCGGATCCGGCTCGCGGACACGAACCTACTGATCGAGGTCGAGCGCGACGACTGCGCCGGCGGCGACGAGGCGGTGTTCGGCGGCGGCAAGGTGATCCGCGAGTCGATGGGCCAGGCGCGGGCCACCCGCGCGGAGGGCACCCCGGACACGGTCATCACCGGCGCGGTGATCCTGGACTACTGGGGCATCGTGAAGGCCGACGTGGGCATCCGCGACGGGCGCATCGTCGCGATCGGTAAGGCCGGCAACCCCGACACGATGGACGGCGTGCACCCCGACCTGGTCATCGGCCCCAACACCGAGATCATCTCGGGCAACGGGAAGATCCTGACGGCCGGCGCGATCGACTGCCACGTGCACCTGATCTGCCCGCAGATCGTGGACGAGGCGCTCGGCGGCGGCATCACCACGCTCATCGGCGGCGGCACCGGCCCGGCCGAGGGCACGAAGGCCACCACGGTGACGCCCGGCTCCTGGCACCTGGCCCGGATGCTGGAGGCGATGGACCCGTTCCCGGTGAACGTGCTGCTGCTCGGCAAGGGCAACACGGTCTCCGAGGAGGCCATGTGGGAGCAGCTGCGCGGCGGGGCGGGCGGGTTCAAGCTGCACGAGGACTGGGGCACGACGCCGGCCGCGATCGACGCGTGCCTGCGGGTGGCCGACGCGTCCGGCGTGCAGGTCAACATCCACACGGACACGCTCAACGAGGCCGGGTACGTGCAGTCCACGCTGGAGGCGATCGCCGGCCGGGCCATCCACGCCTACCACACCGAGGGCGCCGGCGGCGGGCACGCGCCCGACATCATCACGGTCGCGTCGCATCCGAACGTGCTGCCGTCCTCGACGAACCCGACCCGCCCGTACACGGGCAACACCCTGGCCGAGCACCTGGACATGCTCATGGTGTGCCACCACCTGAACCCGGCGGTGGCCGAGGACCTGGCGTTCGCGGAGAGCCGCATCCGCCCGTCCACGATGGCCGCCGAGGACTACCTGCACGACCTGGGCGCCATCTCGATCATCGGGTCGGACTCGCAGGCCATGGGCCGGGTGTCCGAGGTGGTCAGCCGCACCTGGCAGACCGCCCACGTGATGAAGGCGAAGGTCGGCGCGCTGCCGGGCGACGGCGCGGCGGACAACACGCGCGCGAAGCGCTACGTCGCGAAGTACACGATCTGTCCCGCCATTACCCACGGCATCGAGGGCGAGGTGGGCTCCGTCGAGGCGGGCAAGCTCGCCGACCTGGTGCTGTGGGACCCGGCGTTCTTCGGCGTACGGCCGGCCGTCGTCGTGAAGGGCGGCATGATCGCGTGGGCGCAGATGGGCGACGCGAACGCGTCCATCCCGACGCCGCAGCCGATCCTGCCCCGCCCGATGTTCGGCGCGTACGGCGTGGCACCCTCGGTCACCAGCCTCGCCTTCGTCGCGCCGGCCGCGATCGAGGACGGCCTCGCGTCCCGGGTCGACCTCCGCCGGCGCCTGTCTCCCACGGCTGACGTGCGCCAGCGCGGGAAGGCGGACATGCCGGGCAACGACGCCATGCCGTCCATCGAGGTGGACCCTGACACGTTCACGGTCCGCATCGACGGCGAGGTCATCGAGCCGTCGCCGGTCACCGAGCTGCCGATGGCCCAGCGGTACTTCCTCTTCTGACCATGCTCACCACCCTGCTCGTGCTCGCCGACGGACGGCTGCCCAGCGGCGCGCACGCGCACTCCGGCGGGCTGGAGCCGGCGGTGGCCGCGGCCCGGGTCGCCGACCTGGCCGACCTGGACGGTTTCCTCCGTGGCCGCCTGGCCACGGCGGGCCTGGTCACGGCCGCCTTCGCGGCCGCGGCCTGCGCGAGCGCGGCGCTACTGACCGGCCCTGGCGCCCTCGCGCGCCTCGACGTGCTCGACGCCGAACTGGACGCGCGCACGCCCTCGCCCGCGCAGCGCAAGGCGTCGCGCCAGCAGGGCCGGGCGCTACTGCGGGCGGGCCGGGCGATGTGGCCGCTGCCAGCGGTCTCCTGGCCGGCCACCGGCCCGCACCAGCCGATCGCCCTCGGCGTCATCACGGCCGCCGCCGGCCTGGACCCGTCACACGCGGCGACGACCGCCGCCTACGGCACGATCAGCGGCCCCGCCAGCGCCGCCGTGCGCCTGCTGGGCCTGGACCCCTACCGGGTGCACGCGCTGCTGGCCGCCCTGGCGGTCGACTGCGACCGCGTCGCCGACCGGGCCGCCGCCTACGCCAAACAAGATCCGGAAAACCTGCCCGCCGCCTCAGCACCGTTGCTGGATATCGGCGCCGAGGTCCACGCCAGCTGGGAGGTGCGTCTCTTTGCATCCTGATCACCCGCACGACCACGAGCACGGCCCCGACGAGGTCCCCCACACCCACCCCGACCCGGGCGTCGACCCGCACCCGGCGCTGCCCACCGGAGCCCGCGCGCTGCGCATCGGCATCGGTGGCCCGGTCGGCTCCGGCAAGACCGCACTGGTCGCCGCCCTGTGCCGCACCCTGTCGCAGGAGCTGAACCTCGCGGTCGTGACCAACGACATCTACACCACCGAGGACGCCGACTTCCTGCTGCGCAACGGCGTCCTGCCCGCCGAGCGGGTACGCGCCGTGGAGACCGGCTGCTGCCCGCACACCGCGATCCGCGACGACATCGCCGCCAACCTCGACGCCGTCGAGGAACTGGAGGCCGCGCTCGGGCCGCTCGACCTCGTGCTCGTCGAGAGCGGCGGCGACAACCTCACGGCCACGTTCAGCAAGGGCCTCATCGACGAGCAGATCTTCGTCATCGACGTGGCCGGCGGCGACAAGGTTCCCCGCAAGGGGGGCCCGGGCGTGACCAGCTCCGACCTGCTGGTCATCAACAAGGTCGACCTGGCCCCGCTGGTGGGCGCCGACCTGGCCGTCATGGAGCGCGACGCGGCCGCCCGCCGGGGCGACTCGCCGACCATCTTCACGTCGCTGGTCCGCGACCCCGGCGCCACGGACGTCGCCGACTGGATCCGCGGCCTGCTCAAGGACCGCTAGGTGCGCGCCGCCGCCCGCATCGAGGCGGTCGCCGACGGCGCGGGCGGCACGCGGCTGGCCGTACTGTCCGGTGAGGTTCCGCTGTTGCCGCGCCGCACCGGGCCGCGGCCCGGACCCGGGGAGCCGGCGACCGTACACCTGGTCGGCGGCGCGGCCGGCCCCCTCGGCGGCGACGACCTCACGGTCGACATCGTCGTCGGGCCGGGGGCGGCGCTCTGTGTCCGGTCGGTCGCCGCTTCCATCGCGCTGCCGGACCGCGCCGGCTCACCCTCACACACCGTGGTACGCGCGACAGTGGCGTCCGGCGGCCGGCTGGAGTGGCTGCCGGAGCCGCTGATCGCCGCGGCCCGCTGTCACCACGAGACGCTGACCCGGATCTCTCTTGCGGCGGGCGCGTCGCTGCGCTGGCGCGACGAGCTGGTGTGCGGGCGGCACGGCGAGGAGCCCGGCGACGCGTCCGTGACGACGGTGGTCCGCTACGCCGGCCGCCCCCTGCTGCACCACCAGGTCGCCGTCGGCCCGTCGTACCCCGGCTGGGCGGGTGCCGCCGTGCTGAGCGGGGCGCGCGCGACCGGCACGCTGGTCGTGGTCGACCCGGCCTGGGCCGACGGCGGCGGTCCGCGCGCCGCCGTGCGCGGCGACCGGGCGGCACGCGCCCCGCTCGCCGGGCCGGCCGTACTGGTCACGAGCGTCGCCCCGCAGCCGGCCACCGTCCGCGCGGACCTCACGGCCCTGGACCCGCGCGCCACGCGGGACGTGGCTCTCGCCACGGCACATCACCCCATCGGGTGAACGCTCCCCGGGCCCCTCGATCTCGTCGCTATCCGTCGATACCTTCTCCGCCATGCCCTCGCGCCTACACGAGATCCTCGTCGAGATGTTCCGCGAGCAGCCCACGCTCGTGCCAGAGCTGCTCGCCGGGCTGCGCGTCCACGTGCCCACCTTCCAGCAGGCCCGTGTCTCGCCAAGCGACCTCACCGATGTTGTCCCCACCGAGTACCGGGCCGACCTCGTCGTCACGCTGACGGAGGACGACACCATCGTGCTGGCCGTCGTGGTCGAGGTTCAGCTCCGCCCTGACCCACGCAAGCGACGCAGCTGGCCCGCCTACGTGGCGACCCTCTACGCCCGGCTGGGCTGCCAGGTCGTGCTGCTCGTCGTCTGTCCCACACCGGTCGTGGCCGAATGGTGCGCCACGCCCATCGTGGTGAGCGACCCGGGCTTCGTGCTGACCCCGACGGTGCTCGGGCCGCGTCAGGTGCCCGTGGTGACCGACCCGGCGGCCGCACGGCGCTTCCCCGAGGTCGCCGTACTGTCGGCGATCGCCCACGGCGACGGCGGCCCGGACCAGAAACCCCTGTTCGAAGCCCTGTTGGCGGGGCTGGCAACGGTCGATAGCGTCCGAGCCAACTTGTATGCTGACATCGTCCTCGCAGTGCTGCCGGCGGCCGCACGCGACCATCTGGAGGCGCTCATGACGACCACGCCGCACCGGTTCGAAAGCGATTTCGCGCGCCGGTACTTCAGCGCCGGCGAAGCCGAAGGCAAGGCGGAAGGCAAGGCGGAGGGCAAGGCGGAGGGCAAGGCGGAGGGCAAGGCGGAGGGACGCGCGGAAGCTGTGCTCGCGGTCCTCGCCACCCGGGGCATCGAGGTCACCGACGCGGACCGGGAACGGATCGTGACCACCACAGATCTGGCGCAGCTCGACGATTGGATCCGGCGGGCGGTCACCGCTACGTCGATTGACGACCTGTTCGGCTGACCGACACCCGGCAGGGTTGGGCTAGGGTCGCACGGTGACCCATGACGAGCCGTCCGGTGAGCTTCTCCTCGTCGCGGTGGTGGAGTTCGTGCCCGGCCACGCCGAGGCGGGGCAGCGCTACGAGGACGCGGTGCTGGCGCTGCTGGGCCGCCACGGCGGCGCCGTCGAACAGCGCCTGCGCGGCACGGACGGGGCCACGGAGGTGCACGTGATCCGGTTCGCGGACCGGTCCGGCGTTGACTCCTTCCTGGCCGACCCGGACCGCCTCGCCGCCCGCGATCAGGCCGGCCAGGCCGCCCCCACGACCCGCGTGATCGAGGTTCGCCCCGTCGGATGAGGGGCCGCGAATGAATCTTCGGGGCCCGCGGTCGCTATGGCGACCCAACGCCCCGAAGATCTACACCGGGTCGGTGGTTAGCCTGTGGGTGCGGGAGGTGGGTTTGTGAGGGGTCTCGGTGGCTGACGCGGACGACGTACGCAAGCTGGCGCTCGGTCTGCCCCACGTGACGGAGATCGACAGCGACGGTTTCGACTTCCGGGTCGGCAACCACGGGTTCGTCTGGTCGTACCCGGAGCGCCGGCCGGGCAAGCCGCGGGTCATCCGCACCGACATCGCGGTGTTGTACGTCGGCGACGAGGCGGAGAAGCAGGCCCTGCTGCTCGGCGAGCCGGACCTGTTCTTCACCACGCCCGCCTACGACGGGATGCCCCTCGTCATGGTGCGACTGGCGCAGGTGGACGTCGACCGCCTCGCGGAACTCGTCACGGACGCGTGGCGGATGCGCGCCCCCGCCTCGCTCGCCGCCGACCTCGACCACTGACCGGCCTGAGCGCGGCGCCGGCCGGACGGGTGGTCTCGCCATTGCCGTCCGGCCGCCGGCTGGCTCAGTCGTCGAAGTCGAACCCCTCGGCTTCGGCCTCGGCGACGATCGCACGGATCCGCTCGCCGTCGGACGCGACCGCGTCGAGCAGCCCGCCCAACTCGGCGAGCGCCTCGCGGTCGGTGCCGTACGCGCAGAACATGCCCGCCTCCGGGTCGTAGCCGAAGCGCCCGTCGAGGTGCTGAACCTCGGTGGCCACGAGCCGTCGGGCGACACCCGCCCAGAAGTACCCGTTGGGCTCGTGTCCCAGGTCCGCGACGATGTCGTCCACCTGGGTGCTCCCGGCATCGAGGAGCAGGGAGTATTTGCCGGGATCGAGTTCGATCAGTTTGGTCGCTGCCATGCGACACATCCTCGCAGGCACCCGCAAGACGAGCGGCACCGGTCAGGACGCGCGCAGCACGGTCAGCGCGTCGCGGGCGAGCAGGGTCATCTCGGCGGTGAGCTCGAGTGTCGGGAACCAGTCCACCCGCAGGTAGAGGTCTCCGTCGTACACGTGGAGCTTCGAGCGGGCATCGGGGACATCGCACCTGCGGGCGACCGTGCCGAGCGCGTCGACGGCCACGCAGTCGCCCGTACTGTCGAGGCCGGACGCGAGGCTGAACGCCGTCGCGGCGATCGACGGGGTGCGGGCCACGTGCGCGGAGATGGTCACGGTCACGCTGTCGGTCGACTCCTTGGTGGTCCGCAGCGTCACCTGGCAGTTGCTGACGTCCACGTCGGTGACGGGCTCATCGTGTGACACGACGGGGTACCGGACGGTGAGCCGACCGAGATCGGCGCGCCGACACACGTTGTCGACGAGTCGGTACCGCGCCCCCGAGTCCTCGGGTTCCGTGTCGGGTGACGACCCGGCGGGTCGGTCATGGCGGCACGCGGCGAGCGTGGCCACGACGGCCAGGCACAGCACCGCTCGCCCGAACCGCCGTGCGTCAGTGAAGAACGACATGGCTCCAAGTTAAGCCGACGCGGTCTCGCACGGCACGGTGTCCACGGCCGACCCGACCACCCGAGAACAACATGTCCACAAGGGATAATGAGCCGGACGCGACCAACCAGCGGGATACCACGTCGAGGCCACACGGTCGGACCATAAGATCCACTCGTGCCGATCATCGAAGCGACTGGCCTGACGAAGACGTTCCGCCGCCCGGACAAACGGGAGGGCCTCGGTGGCTCGCTCGCTCATCTGTTCACCCGCCGCTTCACCGACCACGTGGCCGTCGACCATGTCGACCTGACGGTCGCCGAAGGTGAGGCGGTCGCCTACGTGGGACCAAACGGAGCGGGCAAGAGCACGACCGTCTAGCTGCTCACCGGCATCCTCGTGCCGAGCGCCGGGGACGTGCGGGTCGCCGGGGTGGTGCCGCACCGGGACCGCACGGCCAACGCCCGCAACATCGGGGTGCTGTTCGGCCAGCGCACCCAGCTGTGGTGGGACCTGCCCGTACGCGAGTCGCTGGCCCTGCTGCGCGACCTGTACGACGTCGGCGAGGCCGACTACCGCCAGCGCCTGGAGCAGTTCGACGACGTGTTGGGCATCGGCGAACTGCTGCCGCTGGTGGCCCGCAAGCTGTCGCTGGGCCAGCGCATGCGCGCCGACCTGGCGGCCGCCCTGCTGCACCGCCCGCGCGTGGTCTACCTCGACGAGCCGACCATCGGGTTGGACATCGCGGTGAAGGACCGGGTGCGGGCGTTCCTGCGCGGGTTGTGCGCCGACGGGACCACCCTCATGCTGACCACCCACGACCTTGGCGACATCGAGGACGTGTGCCAGCGCATCGTCATCATCGACGAGGGCCGGATCATCTTCGACGGCAGCATCGCCCACGTGAAGGACAGCTTCGCCCGCGAGCGCCGGCTGCATGTCGACTTCACGGCCCCGGTGGCGCCCGAGCGGCTCGCCGAACTACTGCCGGGCGCCGAGATCGAGGGCGGCCAGCAGTCGTTCACGATTCGCTTCGACCGGTTCACCCACACGGCCGCCCAGGTGATGTCGGCGCTGCTGGCGGCCGGCGAGGTGGCGGACTTCCGGCTCGACGAGCCGGCCATCGAGGACGTGATCCGCCGCGTCTACGCCGGTGACCTGGGGCTGGCCGGTGAGCGGCCGTGAGGAAGTACGTCACGCTGGCGAAGATGCAGGCGCGCGCGGTGCTGGCGTACCGGTTGAATTTCGTCCTCAGCCTTTTCGCGCTGATGTTCCAGCTGTTCGCGATGCTGGCGATCTGGGGCGTGATGCTGGGGTCCGGACGCACCCTGGAGGGGTTCGACTGGCCGCACATGAAGGCGTACCTGCTGGTCGGGTTCTTGTGCGGGGCGCTGGTGTCGCAGGCGGCGGACTGGCGGATGGCCGGGCGGATCCAGGACGGCATGGTGGCCATCGACCTGACCAAGCCGGTCGACTATCAGGGAGCCCGGTTCGCCGAGGTGGTCGGCGGCGCCTGGACGGAGATCGCGATGGCGCTCGTCGTGTGCGCCGGGGTGATCGCGTTCACGGGGCCGGTGCCCGGTCCCGGTTGGTCGGGCGGGTCGCTGTTCGTGCTCAGCCTGCTGGCCGTGCTCCCGTTGAGATTCCTCATCGTGTACCTGTCGGCCCTGGCGTGTTTCTACACCCAGAACTATCTCGGCGTGCACTGGGCGCGACTGGTGATCGTCAGCCTGTTCTCGGGCGCGCTGGTGCCGCTGGTGTTCTTTCCGCAGTGGTTGCAGAGCACCGCCGCCGTGCTGCCGTTCGCCAGCATGGCCGCCACACCGTCGCTGGTCTACATCGGACAGCTGCGCGGCACCGAGGCGCTCGTCATGATCGCCACCCAGTTCGGCTGGGTGGTCGTGCTGTGGCTGCTCGCGCGGCTGATCTTCCGGCACGCCATCAAGCGCGTGACGATCCACGGGGGTTGAGATGCGACGGACGGTACGGCTCTACCGGCGGTTGCTCGGCGCCCACCTGCGGGCGGCCCTGCAGTACGAGGCCGACTTCTGGATCATGATCGGGGCGGCGGCGCTGACCCAGGTCATCGGTGTGGTGTTCCTCGGCGCCATCTTCGCGAAGATCCCCGAGCTGCACGGTTGGGCATTCTGGGAGGTCGTCACCGTCTACGCGATGGTGAGCATCGGCGAGGGCGTCGGGTCGCTGTTCTTCGAGGGCACCTGGCGCCTGGCCCGGCGCATCAACCTCGGCGAACTCGACTACCTGCTGGTGCGGCCCTATCCGGTGGCGTTGCAGGTGATGGGCAGCGACGTCGGCCTGCACGGGGCCGGCAACCTCGTGGTGGGCGGCGTCCTGCTGGGCCTGGGCGTGGCGAACAGCCGTATCGAGTGGTCGTTGGGCACCGTCGCGCTCGGCGTCCTCCTGCTGATCAGCGCCATCGTGATCAAGACCGCGATCTCGCTGGGCACAAACTCCGGGTCGTTCTGGATCGCCGGCCCGGTCAGCGTGTTCGGCTACGCCCTGCACCAGGTCGGCGACCTGGCCCGCTACCCGATCACCATCTACGCCCTCGGCGTCCGGCTCTTCATCGGCGTGGTCGTGCCGTTCGCCTTCGTGAGCTTCTTCCCGGTCGCGGTCCTGCTGGACCGGGGTGATCAGGCCAAACTCGGGCTACTCACCCCGATCGTGGCCGTCTACTGCGTGGTGGCGGCCTGGTGGGTGTTCCGGAGGGGCCTACGCCGCTACGAGAGCGCCGGCAACTGATCAGGCGAGCGCCCCGCCTGTTGCCCTGCCGCAGCGGTGCGGGAGAGCGCGAACGCCCTCCCGCACCACCTTCTCAGGCGGCCAGGACCAGGCCGCGGTCGCGGAGGTCTGGACGCCAGCCGTCGCGGTACTCGACGAACGCATTGCCGCGGAAGGCGGCGGGCCGCTCGACGATCACGCACACGTCCTCGCCGGGCCACCACCAGCCGCAGGTTCGGGCCAGGATGGCCCAGTCGTCCAGCTGCGCGTCGTCGGCGCGGCCGTAGCGGGTGAGGCCCAGGCGACGCAGCGCGTCGTAGAAGGCGACCCAGTACGCGTCCTGCTGGCCGTAGAACGCGGACGGGACGGGCCCGTCCGTCGGCAGGGCCGCGCGCACCGGCAGATAGATGCCGTCGGCGAGACTGGTCCGTAACGCGTGCCAGACGCTGATGCGCAGCACCTCACGCAGCGGGGCGCCCGCGACCAGCGCGTCGGTCGGCGTGAGGGTCGCCCAGTCGGGCTTCCTGGCCTTGTCCGACTTCGGTTGTGGCTTGGCGGCCGGCGGCGGTGCCGGCAGCAGGTCGGGATGGACGAGGGTTTCCTCGAGCGAGCCGCGCAGCCGCGACAGCGCGGCGAGCAGGTCACTCATGACGGGCGGCTTGCCGGGCGGGCGCCGGTCGCGTACCCACGAGTGCAGCGCCTCGTGCGTGGGCAGGCCGGCCACCAGGGGCAACGCCGAACGGGGTGAGTCGACCCAGACGAAGCGGGGTCGGGGGCGCGAGACTCGCGCGTAGAGGCGGGTGATGCAACCCTGCGCGGCGGTTCGGTCGGCCGGTTCGGTGGACAGCCCGTGGGCCAGCCATTCCTGGCGGATCTCCACGGCGCGCGACCAGTGCTCGACGAGGGGTCGGACGGCGGCGGTACTACGCCGCGCGGGCGCGATCAACGCGCGAGGGCGAACACGCCCTTCCTGTTGTGAGCGATCATGTGAACCATGATGACGGCGGCGCCGGCCGGACGCAACTGCCGCCGGTCAGCCGAACGACATGCGGGGCGTCGGTGGCGTGAAGCGCGACGGTGCGGCCGGGACCGAACAGCTCGCGCCGCCCCGGGTGGTAGTCGAGCATCTCGGGCAGTGCGGCAAGTTCCAGCGAGGGACCGGGTCCGACGACCTCAGGCCGGCGCGAACCTGGCCAGCCGGTCGGGCAGGCGCCCCCGCGAACAACGAGATGCTGCTGGTCATCGCGCTGGTGACCGGACTGTCCGCCACGGTGAACCGGTACCTGTTCCGCCCGGGCAGCCGCAACGCGGCGCGCCCCGCGCTGATCGGGTCGCTCGCAATGGTCGGCTGGTACGTCACGCTCACCGCCGTCGTCGGCATCATCGCGGCGCTGGTCGGGCTCAACGGCGAGAACGGGGTCGCCACGTCGACCTGGATCGCCTGGCTCGTGGGCGGGGCCGTCGCCATCATCGGCTGCGTCACCGCCCTGATATACGGCGTTCGCCGCTGAGCACGTCGAGCCGGTGAGGCTGCGGATACACGGTCGTAACAATTAGTGGCGTGGGTCGAAACGGATCAGGGGTCTACTACTGGACGACTCACCACCTGGTGGGGCGCGCCTAGGGTTCCGTCGCGGCATGCGGGTCTGGTCCGAGAGGCGCAGGTGTCCGAACGGTCGGCCACTCCACGGCGGGACAAAAACCCGGGAGACAGCCAGACCTGGCTGTTGTTCCGGCCAGGCCGTCCACCCGGGAGGGCCCGATGGGCTTCCATCATCACCACCACCCGCACCAGGACAACCCGCACGGGCTGCACGACAAGTACGGCCCGGAGGCCCGCTACGCCGTCGAGCGCGAGGCGGAACTGCCCACGACGAAGTGGGACGAGGAGATCGCCCGCGGCCTCGAGTACGGGCTGCCCGGCGCCGATTCCATCGTCGACAAGCGCATCCCCACGTTCTCCCGCGGCGAGCTGCCGCACTTCGCGGGCATCAACACCTTCCTCAAGGCCCCCTACCTGGAGGACGTGCGCCGCTGCGGCGAATACGACGTGGCCGTGCTCGGCGCCCCGTTCGACGGCGGGACGACGTACCGCTCGGGCACCCGGTTCGGGCCGCAGGGCATCCGCAAGATTTCCGCGCTCTACGGGCCGTACTCCTTCGAACTGGGTGTTGACCTGCGCGAGTCGATCACCATCGCGGACCTCGGGGACATCTTCACCATCCCCGCGAACATCGAGAAGACGTTCGACCAGATCTCCAAGGCCGTGGCCCACGTGTACGAGTCGGGCGCGTTCCCGGTCGTGCTGGGCGGCGACCACTCGATCGGCTACCCCACGGTGCGCGGCGTCGCCCAGCACATGACCGGCAACCTGGGCATCATCCACTTCGACCGGCACGTCGACACCCAGGAGACCGACCTCGACGAGCGGATGCACACCACGCCCTGGTTCCACGCCACGGACATCCCGAACGTACCGCCGAAGAACCTGGTGCAGATCGGCATCGGCGGTTGGCAGGCCCCCCGGCCGGGCGTGAAGGTCGGCCGCGAACGCGGTACCACGATCATGACGGTCACCGACTGCGTCGAGATGGGCATCGAGGCGGCCGCCGAGCGCGCCCTCGAGGTCGCCTGGGACGGCGCCGACGCCGTGTGGCTCTCCTTCGACGTCGACTGCCTCGACGCCGCCTTCGTCCCGGGCACCGGCTGGCCGGAGCCCGGCGGGTTCCTTCCCCGCGAGGTCCTCAAGTTCATCCAGATCATCGCGGACGCCAAGCCACTCGCCGGCATCGAGGTCGTCGAGTGCTCCCCTCCCTACGACAACGCTGAGATCACGTCCCTGATCGCCACGCGTGTCATCTGCGACACCCTCGGCTGCCTGGTGCGCGCCGGCCACCTGCCGAAGCGCCGGGCATGACGCATAGGAGACCGGATATGAAGCGTTCCTTTCTTGGCCGTGCCATCGCCGCCGCGAGCGCGGTGCTGCTGCTCGCCGCGTGCGGCGAGGACCCCGTCGTCGACACCCCCGCCGCGGGCGGCGGCGACGACGTGACCGTGACCCTGGCGTTCAGCGCCTGGCCGGGCTGGTTCCCGTGGCAGGTGGCGCAGGAGAAGGGCCTGTTCGCCAAGCACAACGTCAAGGTCGACCTGAAGTACTTCGACAGCTACACCGACAGCCTCTCCGCCCTGGCCACGGGCAAGGTCGACGCGAACAGCCAGACGCTCAACGACACCATCGGCTCGCTGTCGGGCGGCGCCAAGCAGACGATCGTGCTGGTCAACGACAACTCGTCCGGCAACGACCAGATCATCGCCAAGCCGGGCATCAACACGGTCGCCGACCTCAAGGGCAAGACGGTCGCGGTCGAGCAGTACACCGTCGACCACTACCTGCTGCTGCTCGCGCTCAAGAGCGCCGGCCTGACCGAAAAGGACATCACGCTCAAGCCGCTGCTCACCGACGCCGCGGCGGCCGCGTTCGCCAGCGGTCAGGTCGACGCGGTCGGCGCGTTCGCGCCGTTCACGACCACCGCGCTGGCCCTGCCCGGCAGCAAGGCGATCGCCACCTCGAAGGACTTCCCCGGCGCCATCCCCGACCACCTCGTGTTCACCGCCGACTTCGTCAAGGAGCACCCGGCGGCCGTGCAGGCGGTCGTCAACACCTGGTTCGACACCGTGGCGTGGATCGCCGCGAACAGGGACGAGGCCATCGCCATCATGGCGAAGAAGGGCGGCGTGACCGACGCCGAGTACAAGGAGTACGACGCGGGCACGTCCATCTTCACGCGGGAGCAGAACCTGGCGGCGTTCACGCCCGGCAACACCCCGGCGAACCTGGACTACCAGGCGGGGCAGATCGCGCAGTTCCTCGTCGACACCGGCCTCGCGCCGACGAAGCCGTCACTGGACGGTCTGTTCAACGACACCTTCGTCAAGGCGGCCACGGGGTGAGCACGGTGACCTCCGAGGCACCCGCCCGGCCGGGCTGGACGGCGCTGCCACGGCGCCGTGCGGCCCGGCCGGTGCCGGCCCTCCTGCGCCCGCGAACCCCACTGCCGCGGCGTACCCGGTGGCTGTTGGCGACGGCCTCGATCGTGGCGCCGGTCGCCGCCTGGTGGGCGGTGGCGGCCAGCGGCGGCGTCGAGCCCGCGCAGTACCTGCCCACGCCGCTGGACACGTGGGACGCCCTCATGGCCATGGGACGCTCGGGGCAGCTGGGCACCGACGTGTGGGCCACCATGTCGCGGGTCCTCGCCGGGTTCGGTGCCGCCATCGCGGTGTCGGTGCCGTTGGGCATGCTCATGGGCACGTTCCGCAGCGCCCAATCGCTGTTCGAGCCGCTCATCGGGCTGCTGCGGTACCTGCCGGCGAGCGCCTTCATCCCGCTGCTGCTCATCTGGCTCGGGCTGGGCGAGGAGCCGAAGATGACGCTCATCTTCATCGCCACGGTCTTCTTCAACACGCTCATGACCGCCGACGTCGTGCGACAGGTGCCCCTCCCGCTCATCGACGTGTCGTACACCCTGGGCGCGCGCGTCGGCGAGGTCGTCCGCAAGGTGATCATCCCGCATTCGCTGCCCGGCATCATCGACGCCATCCGGGTCAACGCGGCCGCGGCCGTCAGCTACGTCGTCGTCGCCGAGCTGGTCGCCGCCGAGACCGGGCTCGGGTACCGGATCATCCGGTTCCAGCGGTTCGCCCAGGTCGACCAGATCTTCGCCGTACTCGTGGTCATCGCCCTCATCGGCGTGACCATCGACATCACGCTGCGGATCACGCGCGACGTGGTCGGGAGGTGGACGTGAGCGCCCGTGGTTCCCTCACGCTCGCCGGCGTCGGCATGGCGTTCGGCCCGGTGACCGCCCTCGAACAGATCGACCTGACGGTGCCGCGCGGGCAACTGCTCGCCATCGTGGGGGCGAGCGGCTCCGGCAAGTCGACGCTCCTGTCGCTCATCGCGGGCCTGTTGCGGCCGACGAGCGGGTCACTGACCCTGGACGGCGCCGAGATCACCGGCCCGGGCCCCGACCGTGGCTGCGTCGTGCAGAGCGGCGCCGTCTACCCCTGGCGCACGGTGGAACGCAACGTCGGGTTCGGCCTGGAACTGCTGCGCCGCCTCCCGCGCGCCGAGCGTCGCGAACGGGTCGCGTACTGGCTCGCCGAGACCGGCCTGTCGCACCTCGCGCGCGCCCTGCCCAAGCAGCTGTCCGGCGGTCAGCGCCAGCGGGTCGCGATCGCCCGGGCCCTGGCCTGCGAGCCGGACGTGCTGCTCCTCGACGAGCCGTTCGGCGCCCTGGACGTGCAGACCAAGGAGGACATGCAGGTCCTGGTGCGCCGCATCTGGGCCGACACCGGCAAGACGATCATCATCGTCACGCACGACGTCGAGGAGGCCGTCTTCCTGGGCCAGCGCGTCGTCGTCCTGGCCAGCGACCCCGGCCGGATCGCCTCGGACGTCACCGTCGACCTCCCGGACGACCGCGACCTCACCGTGAAGCGGACCCCCAGGTTCATCGAGCTCCGCTCGACGATCGAGGACCTGGTCCGCACGTACCACCGCAAGCACCTCGCGGCCCGGTAACACCCTGCCCCTGCCCGGCGGTCACGTGTCGGCGACGGCGGCCGTCAGGCGGGCGGCCAGGGCGGCGACCGCCGCGCGCAACTCCGGCCCGCCCTCCACCCGGAAGGCGAAGGGCACGGCGGGAAGCCACTCCTGCGCGTACATGCGGGGGTTGCCCGTGCTGCCGACGAGCACGCAGCCGTCGCCCCACGCCGTGAGGCGGCCCATCGGCGGCCGGACCCACGGCGCCACGTCCGCCAGCGGTGCGTCGAACACCACCCGCGTGGTGAACTCCCACCCGGTGCCCAGGTTCTCCTCCAGCACGGCCACGGGATCGAGGCCCTCCGGCGGCTCGAAACCGTGCGCCGTCTGCCCGACCGCCCGGACCCGATCGACCCGGTACGTCCGGATGGCGTCCGCGCGGTGGGAGTGACACAGCAGATACCAGCGCCCGTACCGGACGACGACCGCCCACGGGTCCACCTCCGCCTGCCACTCGCTGCCGGCCACGCTCCGGTACGTGAGGGCGACGCGGCGCCGGGCCGCGACGGCGGCGACCAGCGCGCTGGTGACCTCCGGGTCCGGACGCGCCGAGTACCGGTCGGGCGCCGCGGCCGCGTACGCGCGCAGCGCGGCCGCCTGCCGCCCCACCCCCTCGGGCAGCGCCTGGATCACCTTGCCGAGCGCGGCACCCACCACGTCGTCGCCGTCCACGGCGGCCGGCTGACCGTCCAGCACCGCCATCACCAGCCCGAGCGCCTCGCCCTGGGTGAAGACGATCGGCGGCAGCTTCGCACCGCGGCGCAGCCGGTACCCGCCGTGCGGGCCCCGCGCCGAATCGACCGCGATGCCGGCCTCCCGCAGGATCCCGACGTACCGGCGCGCCGCGCGCTCCGTGACGCCGAGCCGCTCGGCGAGCTGGTCGGCCGTGGTGCCGGGGCGGGCCTGCAGGATCTCCAGGGTACGCAGGGCCCGGGCGGTGGGGCTGATGTCGCTGGGCACGCCGACAGGCTAACGAACCGGCAGTAGATCGTCCGGAATTAGCCCTAGCGTGGGGCGCATGGACATAGTGCTCATCGCCGGCCTGTGGCTCGACGGCTCCGTCTGGGACGACGTCTCCTCCACGCTGGACACGCTCGGCCACCGCCCCATCCCGGTCACCCTGCCGGCCTCGACCTCCACCACGCTCGACGACCAGGTCGCGGCGGTACTCGCCGCCGTGGACTCGACGGCGGGCAGGCCCATGGTGGTGGGCCACTCCGCCGCCGCCACCCTGGCCTGGGTGGCCGCCGACGCGCGCGCCGACCGCGTGGCGAAGACCGTACTGATCGGCGGCTTCCCCGCCAACGACGGCGAGACCTACGCCAGCTTCTTCGAGATCAAAGACGGCGCGATGCCCTTCCCGGGCTGGGGCCCGTTCGAGGGCGCCGACTCCGCCGACCTCGACGAACAGGCCCGGCGCACCATCGCCTCCCACGCGATCCCCGTACCCGAGGGGGTCGCCAACGGCGTCGTCCGGCTGACGGACGAACGCCGCTCCGACGTCCCGGCGGTGGTCATCTGCCCCGAATTCTCGCCCGCTCAGGCCCGCGCCTGGATCGACGCCGGCGACGTCCCGGAGTTGTCCCGGGCCAAGCACCTGGAACTCGTCGACCTGGCCTCCGGCCACTGGCCCATGATCACCAAGCCCGCTGAGCTGGCCGAACTCCTAGCCACCCAGGCAACGAGGTAACCCCTCTTTGTGAGCTGTAACCCGCCACTCCTTTTTGAGATCTTGGCATGAAAGGCCGACTATAGGCGGCTTTCTATGCCAAGATCTCGAAGGGTCTGCGCGTCTCTACAGAGGTGGGCGTCTCCACTGGGGGGTGTCGTCCACCGCAGTGGCGTCATCCACAGGGGTGGGTGTTGTCCACAGAGGTGGTGAGACGGCACGTCTTTCGTGGAGCGACGGCGCAGGATCGCCCGCGTGGACGAGTTTGAAGAGCTACGTGAACGGCAGGATGGGGTGCTCGCCGTCAGGCAGGCGTTGCGCTTCATGAGCCGCCACGCGATCGCCGCGAGGCTGCGTTCGCGTCGTTGGCAACGCGCATACCGCGGCATCCTCGTCACGCACAGCGGCGAGCTGACGCAGACACAGCGCCTGTGGGTCGCCTCACTGGCCGTCGGCGACGGAGCCCCCGCGCCACTGGCCGGGCTGACCGCGTTGCAGGCGCACGGCCTGCGTGGGTTCACCGCACCCGCCCTGTTCCTTCTGCTACCGGCCGAGCGGCGCGACACCCGTCCACCGAAGGGTGTGCTGGTGCGCCGAACGGCGGCCCTCACCATGCGTGATGTCTATCGCGGCCGGCCGCCGCGCACCAGAGCGCCACGATCCATCGTCGACGCGGCATCGTGGGCGCGCACCGACCGGGAGGCCATGGCCATCGTCGCGGCCTGCTTCCAGCAGCAGTTGATCCGCCTCGACGACCTGCTCGACGCGCTGGAGCGCGCTCCACGGGCACGACGGCGGCGCCTCACCGCCCGTACCGCTTTCCCGCCCACATCGTCCGTGACCGGCCGGAGATGGTTGCCGCCACCGTACGGGCAGCGCTCATGGCGGCCGGCTGGCCGGGTCCAGGTCACACCCCCTAACCATCCTAGGATAGTGTTGTGTCGTGGAGCATCGGCCGGCGGACGCTCCACGACAAGCGGATCAGATGCGGTACGGGTTGGTGCCGGTCGCCGCGATGAGGAACCAGCTCGTCGCGCCGACGTGCTGGCGCTGGAAGTAGCCGAACCCGAAGCCCGTGTCGAACGCGCTGCTCGCCGACACCACGCCGCCACCCGCCGGCAGCGGCTGGCCCGTCCAGGTGCCGCCCCCGCCCGGGTCGGACAGCCGCCCGCCCTCCGGATCCGAGGTCAGGCCGACCGTCTGCCCGCCGCCCAGCGCGCGTTGCGCCACGACGACCTGGCGCAGGTACTCCACGGCACGCTTGCGGTCGCCGTGACCGTCCCGCGCCACGAGCGCGGCGGCCAGGTGACCGTTGCCCTCCAGCCACACCGCCGACGGGTTGTTGTCGCCGGTGCCGTTGGGCACCGGGCCGGTCAACGTCTTGCTCATGTCGCTGAACGTCACCCCGGAGACCGTCACGCCGGGCGGCAGCTGCGAGTTGGGCGCCGACGGGGTGTCCGTCACCGCCAGGTTGCGGGCCGTCCAGTCGATCGCGCCCGGCTTCTCCTTGAGGCTCAGGTAGGCCCAGGTGTTGACGTCCTCCGGCAGGATCGCGGTGTTGATGAGGTTCGGGTCGTCGGCCGGGTTGGCGCCGAGGGTGCCGGTCCAGTAGTAGCCGCCGCGCTTGTGGTACATCGCGCGGACGAAGTCGCCCGCGACCTTGGCGCGACCCGTCCAGCGACGGTCCTTTGTGTACCGTGCCAGCAGGGTGAACAGGGCGTACACGTCGATGTTGTGCTCCGTCGAGCACCACCGCTGCGGGGTGACCCCGTCGGCCTGCAGCCCGCCGAGGTAGCCGCCGTACGCGTACGGGGAGGTGCTCGTCGCGGTGATCCACTCCCCCATCGCGACCGCCCCGTCGAGGTACCTGCGCTCGCGGGTGTGCGCGTACAGGTGGGTCAGCGACAGCGCGACCCACGCGACGTCGCCGACGGCCGAGCCGCTGAACCCGTACGGCCACAGGAATGCGGCCCTGCCGTCCTCGCGCACCAGCCCCGGGAAGTACGGCCACCAGCCGTAGAACAGCATCGGCCCGGCCGCGTACGCCTGCCGGATCCGCCCGTCGGTGTACGCCTCGTCGTTGCCCTGGATCCACAGGAACGTGTCGCCGATGACCTTCGCCCGGGCGACGTTCGCGGCGGTCGGCCGGGACAGGTAGGCGATGACGGCCAGCGCGTTGTCGTACACGAACGCGGTCGTCATCAGGCCGGACTCGTTGTTGTAGCTCTGCAGCAGCCGCGGGGTGGCGCCGCCGGCGTAGGCGTCCATGACGGTGTCGAGGTAGCCGAAGGCCCGGTCGACGGGCTGGCTCAGGCCCTTGTCGACAAGCCGGCCGGCTCCGTGCGCCGGGGCCGCCGTGGCGGGCGATGCCGCCGCCACGGCCGGTGCGACCGCGCTCAACGCCGCGGCCGCGAGCAGGCGTCGACGGCTCAGCATGGGAGCGCGGTCAGGGGTGGGCGGCATCCGTATCTCCTTTGGGTACGAATTGATCAACGCCAAGAGAGCGCTCTCACGGTACCGGTGACAGCCAACGCCGTCTATCCCCGACCATTGACCACTCTAAGTCTTTATATGTAGAGTTTCGGTCATGCCGAGACGTCCCGACACCTCGCCGCAGACGCTGCGCGTCTTCGCGGCACTGCTGGAGGACCCCGAGAGCTGGCACTACGGGTACGCGCTGAGCAAGCGCACCGGCCTGCCGTCGGGCACCCTCTACCCCATCCTCATGCGGCTGGCCGAGCGCGAGCTGCTCACCACGCGTTGGGAGCAGCCCACCGTCCCCGGGCGCCCGCCCCGCCACGCCTACCGCCTCACCCCCGACGGCACGGCGCTCGCCCGCGACCGCGTCGCCGGGGCCGCGCCCGCGCCGACGAAGCGCGTGCGGCCGGCCACGACCCCGAGGACCGCGACATGACCGCGGCACGCGATGAGACCGCCGCCTACCGGCTGGCCCGGCTGGTCCTGACCTGGGCGGCGCGCGGGCGCGCCGCCCGTGGCACCGACTGGGGCGAGGGCATGCTGCGCGAGCTGGACGAGGTCGACGGGGGTCGGCAGGCGTTGCGCTGGGCGGCCAGCGGCGCGTGGACGGTCTGGCGTGATCGCGCCCGCCACCTGCCGGACGCCCGCCTGATCGCGGCCCTCCCCCGCCCGCTTCGCCCGGTTGTCCAGGTGCTGGGCACGGTGTTGGTCACCCTCGGGGTCATGGTGATGATCGACCAGTGTGCGTTGTCCGTCGGCTACGTCCCGTCCGGCTCCATGGAACCGACGCTCAGCATCGCCGACCGTGTGCTGGTCGACCGGATCGGTTTCCGGCTCACCGGCCTGGACCACGGCGACGTCATCGCCGTCACCGACCCGGACCGCCCCGGTCGGGAGCGGGAGTCCATCACCCGGGTCGTGGGCCTGCCGGGCGATACGATCTCCTGCGCCGACGGTCAGCTGATCCGCAACGGAACGCCTGTCGACGAGCCGTACCTGCCGGCAGGCACGCGAACCTTCGGCACGCCGGACGGGCCCGACACCGGATGCGCTCCGGTGACGGTGCCGGATGGCCGGCTGTATGTACTCGGCGACCACCGCGACGTGTCCCTGGACTCCCGGCTCAAGGGCACCATCGCCGTGGACCTGGTCACCGGGCGGGTACTGACGACGATCGTGTAGACCAGCACCTTGCCTGCCGCAGCAGCTGGACAAGTAGGTCCCGGCCCGTGTGGCCTCCCTGGGATCGCCTCACGTCGTTCGCGGCGATGCCACTGAGCGACGCGCTGGCCGGCCCGCTCGCCGGAACGCGCCGCCTCACGCGCCAACTCCCCTTCGCCCGCCACGGACCTTGCCGTCGAACGTCGGGTTGGCTGTCGCCAAAACGCGTGGTCGTTCAACCGATTCCATGATGTCGATCCGTTCGGCGCGGCTGATACAAAGGAGCTCGGGACCGAAGGGGGCTTATGACAACGCAGTTACTGGTCGAGGGCGTTGAGGCCGTGGAGGCCACCCGGGAACTTGCCACCATCGATGGATTGGTCCTGGACTGGCGGATCCAGAAATCCGCCGAGCCGGAGAAAATCATGGAGACGGTGACGGTGATCGCGACGATCGCCGGCGTCGCCGGCAGCGCGGTCACCATCGCTGACCAGATCGTGAAATGGCGCGAGCGATGGAAGGCGCGCGGTCGTCCGGGCCAAGAGAAGGCGATCGAGAAAGTCATTATCAATATCGACAATCGGCGGATTCTCCTCGATCCCATGTCTGCGGCGGAGATCGCCAAGCTGCTGGCTGACCCATCCCGTCCGGACCGGCCGGCCTGACGGTGGAGCAGGTACTCCATATTGACCTGGATCAGGTCGACGTCGACGTCGTACGACTGACCATCCGCGACCGGGACATTCCGCTGCACGAGCCGATCGAGATTCCGCTGAGCGAGCTCGGCGAGATGCTCAACCGGGCCGAGGTTGACTACTACGCCCCGTTGCCGGAGGACCCAGACGAACGGCTGGCCTGGCTGGAAAGTCTCGGCCAGAAGCTCTTCGCCTTTCTCGACCGGCCACGCCGGCTCCTATCCAGCTACATCGAACGCACCGAAGGCTCATGGACCGTACTGGTCCTGGCGCTGAAGATGAGCCATCGCCTGACCCACCTGCCGTGGGAACTGCTGCACGATGGGCGGTCTTTCCTGGTCGCGGCGCCCTTTCCAGTAGTACCGGTACGGTGGGTACGCGGCCAGGCCCGGGCCCGAACCCCACGGAACTCGGCCTTGCGCCTGCTGTTCATGGGCTGCGCTCCGGACGACGTGCCGGTCCCCCTGGACTACGAACTTGAAGAAGCGAGCATCCGCGCTGCCACACGGGACCGGCCGGCAGCACGGATCCAGCCTGAGTCGAGTGGAAACCTCGCCGAGTTCCGCCGAATGGTCGAGTCGTACCCGGAGGGCACCTTCGACGTCGTGCACCTGACCGGGCATGCGAGCCACACCATAGGTGGACCACGCTTCATCACCGAAACGGTGGCGGGTCAGCGGTACTACGCAAGCGCGGAAGATCTGGCCGGCGCCCTGCAGTTCCGGCCGCCCGCAGTGCTGTTCCTCTCCGGTTGCCGCACCGCAGAAGACGCTGATGCCGGCGCCGTGCCGTCTCTTTCGGCAGAGCTGGCGAGGAGAATCACCACGCCTGTTGTCATCGGCTGGGGCCGGCCGGTGTCCGACGCTGCGGCAAGCACGGCGGCCGCGGCCCTCTACGGCGCGCTGCACCGCGGTCTTTCTCCCGCCGAGGCGCTGGCCGACACGTACCGCGCGCTCATCGGCCGAGGCGTGACGCACTGGCATCTGTTGCGTATGTTCGCCCGGCTCACCACCGCCGGCCGGCTCACCGGACCGTTGGTCAGCGCCGCCCCCGACGAGATGCCGGACGTCTCCTCGCTGCCCGGGGCCGGCACCTGGGCGGTGGGCATCCCGGTGCCCGACCCCAGCAAGTTCATCGGACGCCGCCGAGAGGCGCAGCGCGCGCTGCGAGCGCTCGATCAATCGTCGGGTGGCGAAAAAGTCGGCATGCTCATCCACGGGTTCGGTGGCATCGGCAAGACCGCCCTCGTCGGCCGGGTGCTCGGCCTGCTCCGGGACAACCGTCCCAGGGACTTCGCCTGGACGGTCGGTCTTGCCGGCCGCTACCTCACCATGGCTTCGCTTCTGGCCGCAATTGGCGACCACCCACATCCGGCCGTGCAACTCGACGAGATCCGCAGGGCGGGCCATCCACCGCGACGGCTGCTCCAGCTGCTGCTCGAGCGAGTGTCCGGTGCATTTCTGTTCGTGATCGACGAGTTCGAAATCAACTATCGGGCCCATCCAGAACACGTGACGAAGGAGAACCGGCACAAGATCGCCTTTCGCGACGGTGAGCCACTGCTGGCCACGGACGCCGCCGATACCCTGACCGCGCTGGTGCTCGCGATCCATGCGGTCAACCGTGGTCACCGTATCCTGATAACCAGCCGGTACCGCCCAGACCTGGACTGCCTGCGCTTCCTCGATGTCTTCCAACTGCGGGCACCCGAGCCGTACGACCTCGACAAGATGATCACAAGGGAGTCGGCGAGTCGCGATCTCACGGACCGGACCCTCCGTCGCGTGCGCGAGCTGGCCGGCAGAAATCCACGTGCGCTGACCTTCCTCCTCGCGATCGCCCAGCGCAACCTGGCGCTGGACGACGCCGCCGTGCGCGAGAAGCTGCGCGCGTGCCGCGACGACTTCCTGGATGTGGAGATCGCCGCAGACCTGTTGCTCGACAGCCGCGATCCAGCGAGCCAACGGCTGCTGAAGGTCGCCACCCCGTACCAGTTGCACGTGCCGGCAGTAGTGCTGGCCACGTTGGCCGGCGACTCCCTCGCGGAGACCGAGCGGCGGTGCGCCGACCTTGAGGGTCTCAGCCTGCTGGAGTTGCTCGAGCACGAGGGCCAGCCGCGGTATCTGGTGCCGCCACTCCTCCAGGCCCGGCTACGCGACACCGATGCGGATTCGCAGCGGGCGAAGCACGCCGCCGCCGCCGAAGTGCTGGCCGGGCACGTCGACCACACCAAACCGAACCGGTCGATCCTGGCCGAGGTATACCGCCTGGCGAACGTGTCCCAACGAGCCGACCTTATCGTGCCGGCGGCCGTGGCGCTCAGCATGCTCGCCCTCTCGCAGTACCAGACCACCGAGGCGATCGAAGTCGCTTCGGCGGTTGTCACCGCATATCCGCATCACCTTCTGTACCTGGTGCTGGCCTCCGCCGAGGCGGAGCTGGGCCACGCCGACAAGGGCGAGCTCTATTACCAGCAGGCAATCCAGCTGTGTCCAACGGACAACGACATCGACCGGGCGACCATTCTGGTCGACCGCTCCTACTTTCAGGAGAACCGGAACGTGCCCGCGGCAACCGCGGACGCGCTGGAGGCGTTGGAACTCGCCAGGCAGGAGAGCCGACCGGACATATTGGCCCGGTGCCTACGCCAGACCGCTCGCATGCTTCTCCGTAAGCATGGTCCCCAGGCCAGAGCCGACGCGGAACGGATGCTCGACGAGGCTGCGGAGATCGCTCGACAGCTCCCCGACAACGGCCAGGAGTACGCCAACGTCGTCCTGTACCGCGCCACGGACCTCATGATCCGATTCGCCTCTCCGGAGGAGGCGGCGCAGGCGATGGCCGTTGCACTGGACATTTACGAGCGCAACGGCCAGATCCTGCACCAGGCAGTGGCGTTGCAGGAGATGGCGGCCGGCTGGCTGCTACAGCAGGACGCGGACCGGGCCGCCGAGTTCCTGGATCGGGCCCACCGCGCCAACCAGTTGCTCCCGTCCAAGCGTGTTGAAGCGATCAACTGCATGCTCGACGGTGAGGTCGCCTTCCTGCGAAACCAGCTCCCCGAAGCGATAGACCAGTACCAGCAGGCGGTCGACACCGTGCTGGAGATCGGCGACACGGTCCGCGCTGCCGAGCTGCTCACCCGGATGAGCAACATCTTCCGCCAGCAGGGCAACCAGGCCGAGGCTCGGCGCGCGGTCGCCGCCGCGAACGAGCTGCTCGCACAGGGCAGCTCTCCCCTGGGCCAGATAGAGGCACTGCTGTCCGACATGCAAACCGACCAGGCGGCCGGCGAGACGCATGCCGCGCTGAGCAAGGCACGGCAGGCGGCCGCGCTGGCCCGTGCCGCCGACGCGGCAGAGGTTGAGATCCGAGCCTGGCAAGCCTTCGTCGAGACGGCGTACGACCTCGACAGCGCACCCGACGATTTCGCCGCGATCCTGGGTCGGTTGCTCGATCTGCAGCGCTCGCCACAAACCGACGACCGCGCGGGGGCGGCCAGCACCCTGGTGCGGCTGGGTTCCCTCCTCATCGAGGCCGACCAGCACGCCGAAGCCGAGCCCAGCCTGGTTGAAGCGCTCGCGCTGCACACCGACCTGGAGGATCTATCCGGGCAAGGGTTGACATATCGCCTACTGGCGAAAGTCGCCGAAGCCGGCAACAACCTGCACGAGGCCGCCTGTCGGCTACGCGCGGGCATCCTGCGCTACCAGGACGCCGACGACGACGAATCCATCGCGTTGCTTCTGCGTGAGCTGGCGGCCATCCAGACGAAACGCGGCGCGGACCCCGAGCCGATCCTGCTCACCGCCCTGGCGCTGGCCCGCAAGTCTCGCGCGACAGGGGTGGAGCAACAGGTCCTTGCCGACCTGGCGGCCCTTGCCGCCGAGGCAGGAGACACCGAGATCGCCGCGACGTGGCAACTACAGGCGGAAGCCGCCGCCAACCGCAGCGACCCGGTGCGGATCATCATCGGCGATGACGTGCTCGGCCCGTTCGACCCGGACCTGGGCGGCACCGCACTCAGCGAAATCGCCCGGATCCGAGGTGAGTTGCAGGCGGAGGGCGGGCTACACCTCCCACCGGTGCGGCTCATGGACAGCAACGACATGCCCGGTCGCGGCTACGTCATCCACTTCTGGGGAACGCCGGTGTATCGGGGCTCGATCCCAGGCGAATGGGCCGTCCCCATGCCCCCCGGCAACCTGCCCGGCCGGCGTGACACCACCACCGAGGAGCCCGGCTACCTGGGTCGGGTGCGGTGGGGGCGTGGTCGGCGGCGCCCGCCGGAAGCGATCGACCCGGCAGTCGTTGTGGCGACCAACCTCAAGCAGCTGGCGTCCCGTCATCGGGAACTGCTCGCCGCGGGACAGGCGCCGCCGGTCCCGTACGACGCCGCGGACGCGGCACGGATCGCGGACGTACTCCCCGACTGCCCGGACTGAGGCTGTCTGGTTCGGTGACCACCGCGGGAGCTCCCTGGACCCGCGCGTGTCGGGCCCATCGCGGCGGAGCGGGTCACCGGCCGGCTGCTGACGACGGTCGCTTAACCAACGACGACGCGGTCGCGGATGCTGTCGAGCACCGCCTCCGCCGCCCACGCGGCGGCGTCGGCGATGTCGCGCCGGTCCATACCGAACTCGCGGCGGAACGTCACCCAGGTCCCGGCGGAGTCGAGGTGCGACAACGCCGCGATGACCGCCCTGCGCTCCGCCGGGTCGAGGGAGGGCACCTCGGCATCGAGCAGCCGCTCGAGCTGGGCCCGGCCCGGAGACGGCGCCGCGCCGCTCACGCCGCGCATCGCCGTCTCCGCGACGACGTGCGCGAGTTCCGGGCGCAGGTCGTAGCGCTGCATCGCGTCGCGGATCGCGAGGGGGATGTCGAAGATCGAGTGCGACTCCTCGCGGGCGAACACCGTTGCCTCGATCCACGCCGCGGTCGCCAGCAGCAGGTCGACGCGGGTGGGATAGTTGCGGAAGACCGTGCGCTCGGCGATGCCGGCCCGGCGCGCGATGAGCCGGTACGATACGTCGTCGCTGCCGACCTCCTCGATCAGTTCGGCGTAGGCGGCGAGGATCGCCGCCTGCGTGCCGCTCAACGCCGGGACGGGCTTCGACCCGGTCACGGCTGCGCCCACGTCGCGTCGGGCAGCTTGGCGAACACGGCGTCCACGGCGCGGTCGAACGCGTCGCAGATCTCGACCGCATCCAGGTCGAAGCTCGTGCGCAGGCGCGCCCAGAACATCGCCGATGAGAAGTAGCGCAGCGATGCCGCGACCCGCCGCCGATCCCGTCGGTTGAGCGTCGGCGCCGCCACGTCGAGCATCGCCTCGATCGCACGCGTGATGTAGGCCGGCTCGGTGTCGAGCGTCGGCGAGATCGCGGACGCCCGGGCGCCGACGTACGCGTACGCGGGCGCCGCGTCGAAGGCGCGGAACCGCTCGTGCACGGCGGCCCGGAAATCGGACATGGTCACGAACGGTGGGAGCGGGAAGTAGGCCTGCTCGATCCAGTTCGAGAGTGCCGCGAGCAGGTGCGCGCGCGTGGGGTACTGGCGGTAGATCGTGCGCTCCGAGATGCCGACCTTGTCGGCGAGGGCACGGTAGGAGATGTCGTCGAACGTGTGCTCGCGCAGAAGCACCGCAGCGCTCGCGAGAATCGCCGTCGCGGTGTCGACCGACTCCTCCATCAGGTCCCCCTCCCTCGGGCGGTCACCCAGCGCGGGGGCCCGGTGACCTCCGGCGGAAGCACGTAGCGATCGGAGTCGTCGAGCGTGAGCGCCAGCGACGAGACGTACTGCATCTCGCCGTGCGGTCCCCGCTCGGCCGAGGCCAGCATATCCGGCCGCTCGAACATATACCCGGTGACGTGGCACCGGAGCCGCTCGCCCGAAGGATTGCCGTCGTCGTCGAACATGGGGGAATCGATGCCGTCGGAGCGGCGGCGCAGGTAGTAGCGCCCCCGCGTGGCCACCGCCATGCCCGGCGTGGCGACGATCGCGACGCCGATCGCGATGAGCACCGAGAACGGCTTGACGGCGGCCCCGAACAGCCCGGAGAAGGCGAGCAGGGACAGCACCGTGGCGAGCCCGACTGACACGAGCCCCACCGGGTTCCAGTCGTGCAGCATGCCGCGTCGGAACTCGGGGTAGCGCGGCGAGATGCGCAGCAGCCACTTGTTGATCGCGATGTCGGTGGCGATCGTCACCAGCCACGCCATGACGACGTTCGCGTAGAGGCTCAGCACGAAGGAGATGAGGGTGAAGACGTCCATCATCATGAGCACGTACGCGATCACGAGATTGAACAGGACGAAGATCGTGCGGCCCGGATAGTGCTTCGCCACCCGGGTGAAGACGTTCGACCACGCGAGCGAGCCCGAGTACGCGTTGGTCACATTGATCTTGATCTGCGCGACCACGATGAGCACGAGGGCGAGAATGATCGCGAGCCAGTCGGGGATGAGGGTCTGGTACATCCCGACGAACTGCTTCACCGGTTCGGTCGCCTGATGCCCGAGGGTGGGTTCGACCTTCACCAGCAGGTAGACGGCGAGAAACACCCCGATCACCTGCTTGGTACCGCTGAAGACGACCCAGCCCGGACCGGCGAACGCGAACGACGTCCACCACGAACGGGCATTCGCCGGCATGCGCGGCGGCATGGCGCGGATGTAGTCGATCTGCTCCGCCAGCTGCGGGGTGAGCGCGAAGCACACGGCCGCACTCGACACGACGGCACCGAAGCTGACCGAGCCGTCGGAGTTGCCGGTGAACGACGTGAAGGCCTGCACCGCCTCGGGATCGGAGAAGAGGATCCACAGCAACGGCAGGAGCGCGAGGGCGAGCCACAGGGGCGTGGTCCAGAACTGTAGGCGCTCCAGCGCGCGCATGCCGTAGATGACGATCGGGATCACGACGACGGTCGAGATCAGATAACCGAGCCACAGCGGCATCTGCGTCGCCACCTGCAGCCCTTGTGCCATGATGGCGCCCTCCAGGGCGAAGAAGATGCAGGTGAATCCTGCGAAGACCACGGTCGTGATGATCGAGCCGTAGTAGCCGAATCCCGAACCGCGGGCTATGAGGTCGAGGTCGAGGTTGTAGCGGGCCGCGTAGTAGGCGACGGGCACGCCCACGATGAGGATGATGACCGACGCGAACACAATGCCGAGCACGGCGTTGGCGGTGCCGTGGTCGATGCCGACGCTCGCGCCGATCGAGAAATCCGCGAGGAACGCGATGGACCCCAGTGCGGTCGCGCCGACGGAGGCCGCGCTCCAGCGCCGGAAGGTGCGCGGAACATAGCGGAAGGCATAGTCCTCGAGGCTGTCGTCCGCGGCCGCGCGCGCGTTGTCTGTCGACACAATGGCATCCCCTAAGGCACCTGGCGTGGGCATCCTCCCTGTCGATTGTTTCCACGGCATTGCGGGCTGCGGGCGCGCGTCATGTCGACTCAGATGGCCATGGCGGCCCGCACGGTGGAGGCGGCTGCGGAACCCCCGTCGCCGGTCTGTGTGACGAAGCCGGAGGCGAGCACGACGTAGCGCTCGGCGGCCTGGAGGGCGAAGCCGATGTGCTGCTCGACCAGCAGCACGTTGATGCCCTCCTCGGCCAGCTGCACGATGGTGTGCTCGATCTCGGCGACGATGGTGGGCTGGATGCCCTCCGTCGGCTCGTCGAGAATCAGCAGCTTCGGTTCGGTGATGAGGGCGCGGGCGATCGCGAGCTGCTGGCGCTGCCCGCCCGAGAGCAGGCCGGCCTTTCGGGTGGCGAACTTCTCCAGCGCGGGGAAGCGCGCCAGCTGCGCGTCGATGAGCGCCTTGCCGCCCCGGCGCCCGTCGGCGACGAGCTGCAGATTCTCGAGCGTCGTCAGCTGGCCGAACGCCTGCTGACCCTGCGGCACGTACGCCATGCCGCGAGCGACGCGCTTGCTGGGGGCAAGCGACGTGATGTCCTCGCCGTCGAACACCACGCGCCCCCGCGTCGGCTTGATGAGGCCGATCGCCAGGCGCAGCAGGGTCGTCTTGCCAGCGCCGTTGTGGCCGAGCACGGCCACAACCTTCCCGGTCGGCACCGTCACGCCGTGCAGCACCTGGGTGCGCCCGTAGCCGGCGTCGATGTCGGTGAGTTCGAGCATGGTCAGTCCTCCGTCCTGTCCTGCGTCCCGATGGGAACGTCAGGTACGACCGACATGGCGGCCGTGGTCGCGGCTCCCGCGGTGCCGAGGTAGACCTGCTGCACCTGGGGGTCGGCCTGCACCTCGGCCACCGTGCCCTGCGAGAGCACCTTGCCCTGGTGCAGCACCGTCACTCGGGTGGCGAAGCGGCGCATGAAGTCCATGTCGTGCTCGACCACGAGCACGGTGCGCTTCGCGGCGATGCGCTGCAAGAGCTCGCCGGTCGCGGTGCGCTCGTCGTGGCTCATGCCGGCGACGGGCTCGTCGAGCAGCAGTACCCGCGCGTCCTGCACGAGCAGCATCGCGATCTCCAGCCACTGCTTCTGGCCGTGCGACAGGATGCCGGCCGGCGTGGTGAGTTCGTCGGCGAGTCCGGTCTCCTCCAACGCCTGCTCGATCGACGCCTCGACGCCACGCCGGGCCCGCAGCAGCGAGATCGAGCGGCGGTGGAGTCCGGCCGCGATGTCGAGGTTCTGCAGCACCGAGAGCTCCTCGAAGACGCTCGCGGTCTGGAACGTGCGGCCCACCCCGAGGCGGACAATCCTGTGTACCGGCCTGCCCAGCAACTCCCGGTCGCCGAGCCTCGCCGATCCGGTGGCCGCCGACAGCCCCGTGATGGCGTCGATGCAGGTCGTCTTGCCCGCGCCGTTCGGGCCGATGAGGAACCGGACCTCGCCGGGGTGCGCGTCGAAGGACACGCCGTCGACCGCGACGAAGCCCGAGAACTCGACCCGCAGGTCCGTGACGATGAGCGAGTCGTCGGTCATGCTTTCACCTCCGCGAGTTCCGGGGCGGCCGCCGGCGCGGCGGCGCGCTGTTCGCCCGGGCGCCGGCGCGCTGCCGCGAACCTCGCGGGCAGCGACGACAGGCCCTTCGGCAGGACGAGGATGACGACGATGAACAGCAGACCGAGGATGTAGGTCCAGCCCTCGGGCCAGGTCGAGCCGAGGCTCGACTGCCCCCAGCCGACCGCCATCGCACCGAGCGCCGGGCCGAAGAGCGAGGCGCGGCCGCCGAGGGCGACGCCCGCGATCATGAGGATCGAGGCGGCGGCGCCGATCTCGGCCGGGGTGATGATGCCGACGATGGGCACGAACATCGCTCCGCCGATGCTCGCCATCAGCGCGGAGACGACGAAGGCGACCAGCTTGATGTTGGCCGGGTCGTAGCCGAGGAAACGCACGCGCTCCTCGGCGTCGCGGGTGGCGACCAGCAGCTCACCGAAGCGGCTGCGGTAGAGCTGCCACACCACGAGCAGGCACACGATGAGCAGCGCGGCCGTGATGAGGAAGACCATCGCCTTGTTCGCCGGGTCGTTCAGCAGGAAGCCGAAGAAGTACTTGAAGGAGCTGAGCCCGGTGTCACCGCCGGTCTCGCGGATCGTGGAGCTGACCAGGGTGGCCAGCGCCACGGCGAGCGCCTGCGTCAGGATCGCGAAGTACGCGCCCTTCACCCGGCGCTTGAACAACGCGAAACCGAGGATGCCCGCCAGGACCACCGGGAGCACCACGATCGCCAGCAGGGTCACCACCGGGCTGCGGAACGGCTCCCAGAACGCCGGCAGCGGCGCGAGCGGGTCGTAGAGCACCATGAACGTCGGGGTCCGGTCACCGGCGGTCTCCAGCGTGAGGTGCATGGCCATGGCGTACGCGCCGAGGGCGAAGAACACCCCCTGCCCCATCACGAGCATCCCGCCGCGGCCCCAGGCCAGGCCGATGCCGACGGCGACGATCGCCCAGCAGCAGTACTTGCCGAGGTTGTTGAGCCAGTGATCGGTGAGCACGAGGGGAGCCACCCCCAGCAGCAGGACGGCGAACACCCCGATGCCACCGAGGGAAAGCCATGGCTTCGACTTGGTCATACCAGACTCCTGGTTCGCACCGTGAACAGGCCCTGCGGGCGCAGCTGCAGGAAGACGATCACGAGGATGAAGGCGAGCACCTGCGCGAAGCTGCCGGTCGTCCAGTAGGCGAAGTACGACAGCGCGACGCCCACCGCCCACGCGGCGATGATCGTGCCCTTGAGCTGGCCGATGCCGCCGGCGGCGACGACGAGGAAGGCCGGGATGATGTACTGGACGCCCATCTGGGAGTTCGTGCCGCCGATGAGCGACGCGGCCACCCCGGCGACCCCGGCCAGACCGGACCCGACGAAGAAGGTCAGCCGGTCGACGGTGCGCGTGGCGATGCCCGCGGTCTCGGCGAGGTCCCGGTTCTGCACGGTCGCCCGGATGCGGCGGCCGAACGAGGAGTACTTGAGCCAGGCCGCGAGCGCGGCCACGCAGACGGCCGCGAGCAGGATGGTGAACACCTGCCGCAGCGGCCAGCTGTAGCCGAGGATGTTCACCTGCCCGTCGAGCCAGCGGGGCTTCTCCACCGGGACGCCCTGGGACGGGAAGATCTGCAGTGCCGCCTGCTGCAGGATCAGGCTGACCCCGACCGTGACGAGCAGGGTGTCGAGGGGCCGGCGGTACATCCACTGGATGATGCCGACCTCCAGCAGGAGACCGAGGAGGCCGGCGACGACGAACGCGACCGGCAGCGCGACCGGGATCGACAGGTCGCTCGATGTGATGACCTGCTGGACGAGGTAGGCGGTGAAGGCGCCAACCATGAGGAACTCGCCGTGGGCCATATTGATCACGCCCATCTGGCCGAACGTGAGCGAGAGGCCGAGCGCGGCGAGCAGAAGCAGCGCACCCTGTGCGCTGCCGTTCAGCAGCGGTGGGATCAGTGCGTCCACGTGCTCTCGCTCTCTGTGCGGGGGTTGAACGGTAAGGGGGTTCGGCTGTGCGGGGTTGCGTGCCGCAGGCGACACGCAACCCCGCGTGATGCGAGGGGGCGATCAGCCCGCCGCGTCCACGAGCTGCTTGCGGACGTCGGCCGGGAACCAGTCGTAGCCCTCGAGGTACGGGTCCGGCTCGATGAACTTGTCGGAGGCCCAGACGATGTCGAACTGGTTCTGAGCGTTGATCCGGCCGATGTGGGCCGGCTTGGAGATGTGGTGGTTGTTGCCGTTGAGCGTGACCTTGCCCTCCGGCGCGTCGAACGTGATGGTGTTCGCCTTCGCCGCGGCGTTCACCTTGTCGACGTCGAACGAGCCGGCCGCCTCGACGAGGGCCTTGTACAGGTACAGCGAGATGTACGCGGCCTCCATCGGGTCGGAGGTGACACCGCTGTTGTTGGGGTAGGCCTTCCAGCTCTCGATGAACTTCGGGTTGGTGGGCGTCTTCAGCGACTGGAAGTAGTTCCAGGACGCGTAGTGGCCGGTGACCTCGTGGCCCATGGCCGGCGCCTCCTCCTCGGCGATCGACACCGAGATGATCGGCGTCGTGTCCGCCTTGAGGCCGGCGTCGTAGTACGCCTTGATGAAGCCGACGTTCGACGAGCCGTTGATGGTGTTGAAGATGAAGTCGGGCTTGGCCGCCACGATCTTCGCCACCTGGGTGGTCCAGTCGTCCTTGTCGAGAGGCACGTACTCCTCACCGACGATCTGGATGCCGAGCTTGGCCGCGTAGAGCTTGATGATCGCGTTCGCGGTGCGCGGGAAGACGTAGTCGCTGCCGGCGAGGAACAGCTTCTTCACGCCCTTGGAGGCGAGGAAGTCCATCGCCGGGATGATCTGCTGGTTGGTGGTCGCGCCGGTGTAGTAGATGTTCGGCGACGCCTCGAGGCCCTCGTACTGCACCGGGTAGAAGAAGAGCCCGTTGAGCTCCTCGACGACCGGCTTGACGGCCTTACGGGAGGACGAGGTCCAGCCGCCGAAGATCGCGGCGGCGCAGTCCTGGGTGAGCAGCTTGCGGGTCTTCTCCGCGAAGGTCGGCCAGTCGGTCGCGCCGTCCTCCTGGATGTACTGGATCTTCTTACCCATGATGCCGCCGGCGGCGTTGATCTCGTCAGCGGCCATGTGCAGCACGTTGGAGACGGTCTTCTCGGAGATCGCCATGCCGCCGGTGAGGGAGTTGAGGAAGCCGAGCTTGATGGTGTCGCCAGAGGTGTCGACGCAGCTGGCTGCGGGCGTCTTGGCGCTCGACGTGTCGTCGCCGGCGCGGGCGCCACAGCCTGCGAGCACGAGGGCCACGGTCGTCCCGATGGCGCCCGCGGCCACAAGCGCGCGCAGCCGCTTGCTGGTGCTGGACATAAGTAGAACTCCGTTCCTATAAGGACCGTGACGCCGGTGTCTCGGCACGGTGATCGTGCGGATGTGCGTGTCCAGGGCCGCTGGCATCCCGAGCGGCCCCGCCCCGTGTCGCCGGCGAGGTACAGCCGGCCGCTACAGGTGAGAGAAGATTGGCTGTGCGTCATTGCTCTGACATTTCTCGACCGTTCCAAGTCTGTAACCAGCGGCCCGGTTGAGCTGCGCGCACCCTGTAAACGTGCGGAACATCGCCGGACGACGATGTCAAAGTCCTGTCATCACGAACGAGATCGCGACGAAGATGGCACAGTTCTGACATCGGTAGGGCGCGATGCGATTCAGCCGCGGACGACCGCCGGACCACGCAGTCCTCTTCGGACCCTCGTAACCCGGAGACAAAATCCCGCCAGTACGCGCACGCGAAAAACCCGGCGACAGTGGTTCTGCCGCCGGGTTTGAACGTGGCTTTCCGTTACCGGTCCGTGGCTTGTCAGCCCTCGTGGATGACCGGTCGCAGGTCAGGCTCCGGCGGCGACCACGTGTCGGGGCTCGCCGCGCCCTGCTCCCCCGACCGGATGTCCTTCACCTCGTGACCGTCCTCGCCGGGGAACCACACGAACGGGATGCCCCGCCGCTCCGCGTAGCGGATCTGCTTGCCGTACTTCGCGGCGGTCGGCGAGACCTCCGTGGCGATGCCCCGCTTGCGCAGGGCGGCGGCGACCCGGTCGCAGTCGGCGCGGCGCTGTTCGGCCGGCAGCGCCACGAGCACGCAGGTCGGCACCGAACGGGAGATGCCGAGCGCGCCCTTGCCGAGCAGCAGGCCCATGATGCGGGTGACGCCGATGGAGATGCCCACGCCGGGGAACCGGTCCGTGCCCGACGAGGCGAGGTTGTCGTAGCGGCCACCCGAGCTGATCGAGAGGCCCTCGTAGCCGCGCAGGACGGTCTCGTACACCGTGCCCGTGTAGTAGTCGAGGCCCCGGGCGATCTTCAGGTCGGCGATCAGGAGGCCGGGCGCGTGCTCACGCGCGGCCTCCACGACCCGGACAAGCTCCTCAAGGCCCTCGTCGAGCAGCGGGTCGCTCACCCCCAGGGCGCGCACCGCGTCGGCGAACGACGCGTCCTCAGCCGAGATCGCGGCCAGCGCCAGGCACGCCTCGGCCTGGGCGTCCGTGGCGCCGGTCGTCTCGGCGAGCAACGCGGCCACCTTCGCCGGCCCGATCTTGTCGAGCTTGTCGACCGCGCGCAGCGCCGCGTCCGGGTCCGACAGGCCGAGGCCCCGGTAGAAGCCCTCGCACACCTTGCGGTTGTTCACCTGGATGCGCACCGGCGGGATCGGCAGGCCGCTCAGCGCGTCGGCCACCACGAGCGGCATCTCCACCTCGTGGTGGAAGCCGAGCGTGTCACGGTCGACGACGTCGATGTCGGCCTGGGTGAACTCCCGGTAGCGGCCCTCCTGCGGGCGCTCGCCGCGCCACGCCTTCTGGATCTGGTACCGCTTGAACGGGAAGTGCAGCTTGCCGGCGTTCTCCAGCACGAACCGGGCGAACGGCACCGTGAGGTCGAAGTGCAGGCCCAGGGCGGCGTCCGAGGCGTCGTCCGCGTCGGCCTGCAGCCGGCGCAGCACGTACACCTCCTTGTCCGTCTCGCCCTTGCGGAGCAACTGGTCGAGCGGTTCGACCGCGCGGGTCTCCAGCGGGGCGTACCCATAGAGCTCGAAGACCGTCCGGATGCGGTCGAGGAAACGCTGTTCGATCATCCGCTGCGCGGGCAGCCACTCGGGGAAACCGCTCAGCGGCGTGGGGCGGGCGCTCATCGCCCGTACTCCATGGTGTTCATTCTTCAAAGGCCCTTGGTCGGTGGGGCGAGCTGCCGCGTGACCTCCCGCAGGTACGGGTTTGCCTGGCGCTCGCGCCCGATGGTCGTCGACGGTCCGTGGCCGGGCAGGACCCGCGTGGCGTCGGGCAGCGGCAGCACCTTGTCGCGCAGGCTGCGCAGCATCGCCGTCAGGTCCCCGCCCGGCAGGTCGGTGCGTCCGATGGACCCCGCGAAGAGGACATCGCCCGACAGGAGCGACTCGCCCTCGGCGCCGGGGAGGCGGAACATCACCGACCCGCCGGTATGGCCCGGGGCGTGGTCGACTGTAACTTCCAGGCCGGCGAGAGTGATCGTTTCGCCGTCCCCGAGGGGTTTGACGTCGTCCGGCGCGGTGTACGGCAGCCGGCCGCCGAACAGGTTGATCATGTCGGCGGAGAAGCCCTTGGCCGGGTCGTCGAGCAGTTCACGGTCGTCGGGGTGCACATACGCCGGGATGCCGCGGGCGCCGCAGACGGGCGCCACCGAGAAGGTGTGGTCCACGTGCCCGTGGGTCAGCAGCACCGCGACCGGCTGCAACCGGTGCTCGGCGAGCACGTCGTCGAGCTGGCGGGTGATGCCGATGCCCGGGTCCACGACCACGCACTGCTCACCGGCGGCGGGCGCCAGCACGTAGCAGTTGGTCCCGAAGGCCTGGGCAGGCACGACGGCCACGAACACGTTCTCAGCTACCTTTCAGGTGGATGCGGCAGGATCGGTGGGGCGGGTGACACCCCCTGTGAAGCCTAGCTGGGGGTTCGGTCACGAACCGTCCGCCTCGCTCACCGCGACAGCGGTCCATACCCGTACACTCTGGCGCGGTGTGGCGTACGGCACGTGGTATGTCACCCGACGGATACCGTCCCAACGCACCTTCCGGGAGGGAGCACTCGTGGCTTCCAGCAGAGACCGCCAGCGCAAGCTGGCCCGCGCCAGGATCGAGCGCCGCATGGCGCGCCGGGCGACCAAGCTGCGGCGCAAGCGGCAGGTCCAGGCCGGCGTGGGCGCCGTCGTCGCGTTGCTCCTGGTCACCTTCGGCACGGTGTGGCTGGCCGGTGGCTTCGACTCCGACCCGGACCAGAACCTCCCGACCGTCGTGGCCGGCGATTGCGCGTGGACCCTGCGCACCCCCGACGACACGATCGGCGTCCGGGACACGGGCAATCCGCCCCTCTCGCCCTCGGCGAAGGAGGGCACCCGGACGATGACGATCAACACCAATGTGGGGCAGATCGACGCGACGCTGGACCTCGCGGCGGCGCCGTGCTCGGCCGAGAGTTTCGCGTTCCTCGCCGGCAAGAACTTCTTCGACAACTCGACCTGTCACCGGCTCAGCACGACGGACTTCGTGCTGCAGTGCGGCGACCCGATCGGTAAGGGCACGGGCGGCCCGTCGTACACGTTCATCGACGAGAACGTGCCGGCCTCGGCCGAGGCGTCGCCGTCGGCCTCCCCCGCCGCCACGCACTACTACCCGGCGGGCACCCTCGCGTTGGCCAACCCCGGCACCAACGGCAGCCAGTTCCTGATCTTCTACAAGGACGGCTCGCCGCTGCCGCCGAGCTACTCGATCTTCGGCAAGGTCACCAAGGGCCTCGACGTGATCGAGAAGGTGGCCAAGGAGGGCGCTCTCGACGGCGAGGGCAAGGCCACGACCGACGGCGCCCCCAAGACCAACGTCACGATCACTAAGCTGACCGTCGGCGACCTGCCCGGCGCCAGTGCCTCCCCGGAACCCAGCGCGACCGCCACAGCGAGCGCTCAGTAGCCCACACCGTTAGGAGCTTTACGTTGAGTTCGGTACGCGACCGTCAGCGCGCCGCCGCGCGGGCGAAGCTGGAACGGGAGATGGTCGAGCGGGCCGAGGCGGCCCGTCTCAAGCGCCGCCAACGCACCCAGATCGGCCTCGTGGCCGGCGGTGTGCTGCTCACCGTGGTGCTCGTGTGGACCATCGTGGCGACCGCCGGCGGTGACGACCCGAAGACCGCGGCGAGCCCCACGGCGAGCGCGGCGCCGAGCACGGCCGACTGCGTGTGGAACCCGCTGGTCGACCCGGCGGCCACCCCGAAGCCGTCGATGCCCGCCGGCATCAAGGACGTCGGCACCCCGGCGACGAGCGTCCCCGCGGTCGGCACGCAGACGGTCACGCTCGACACCAACCTGGGCAAGATCGCGT
This sequence comes from Luedemannella helvata, assembly GCF_039528415.1. Lineage (NCBI taxonomy): Bacteria > Bacillati > Actinomycetota > Actinomycetes > Micromonosporales > Micromonosporaceae > Luedemannella > Luedemannella helvata. The sequence continues at coordinate 41,819 of NZ_BAAALS010000010.1, read as the reverse complement.
TCGAGATGGACCTGTCGAAGACGCCGTGCACCTCGGCCAGCATCGCCCACCTGGCGAGCAAGAAGTACTACGACGGCACGAGCTGCCACCGCCTGGTCACCCAGATCAGCGCCCTGCAGTGCGGCGACCCGACCGGCGACGGCACGGGCGGCCCGGCGTACCGGTTCGCCAACGAGAACCTGCCCACGGAGAAGCGTCCCTCGTACACGGAGGGCGACGTGGCCATGGCCAACGCCGACAACGCCGAGCAGGGCATCACGGACACCAACGGCAGCCAGTTCTTCTTCATCTACGGCCAGAACGAGCTGCCGGCCAACTACACGGTCGTGGGCCGCGTGACCGCCGGCATGGACATCATCAAGAGCGTCGGCGCGGCCGGCGACGACGGCGCCTTCGCTCAGATGGCGGGTGGTGGCCACCCCAAGAAGAAGATCACCTTCAAGACGGTGACGGTCTCCCCCGCGACGGCGGCGACCCCGACGTCCTGACGCCGACGCGAAGAGGGCCGGCCCCGTTGGCGGGGCCGGCCCTTACGCTTTCGCAGCCGATCACCACCGATCGGACAGGACACGCCCCGGTCAGGTGCCGGAGGTGACCCGGTACGCGTCGTACACGCCGTCGACCTTGCGGACCGCGGCCAGCAGGTGGCCCAGGTGCTTGGTGTCGGCCATCTCGAAGCTGAACCGGCTCACCGCCACCCGGTCGCGCGTGGTCGCCACGTGCGCGGACAGGATGTTGACCCGCTCGTCCGACAGCACCCGGGTGACGTCGGCGAGCAGCTTGTGCCGGTCGAGGGCCTCGACCTGGATGGCCACCAGGAACATGGACGCGGCCGTGGGCTTCCAGTTGACCGCGACCAGGCGCTCGGGCTGGCGGCGCAGCTCGTCGGCGTTGGTGCAGTCCTCCCGGTGCACGCTCACCCCGCCGGTGCGGGTGATGAAGCCGAAGATGGCGTCGCCCGGCACCGGGGTGCAGCACTTGGCCAGCTTGATCCAGACGTCCGAGGTGCCCTCCACGACGACGCCCGGGTCATGGGCGGCCGTGCGCGGCTTGGTGAGCGCGCGGCGGGTCGGGACGGCCGTCTCCGCGATGTCCTCGGTGGCGCCCTCGACGCCGCCGAAGCTCGCCACGAGACGGCTCACGATCGCCTGGGCGGAGACCTGGTTCTCCCCGATCGCGGCGTAGAGCGACGCGACGTCGGCCAGATGCAGCTCGCGGGCGATCGTCATGAGCGAGTCGGACGTGAGCATGCGCTGGAGCGGCAGGCCCTGCTTGCGCATGGCCTTGACGATGAAGTCCTTGCCCGCCTCGATCGCGATGTCGCGACGTTCCTTGTTGAAGTACTGCCGGATCTTCGTGCGGGCGCGCGGGCTCTGCACGAAGCCGAGCCAGTCCTGCGACGGGCCGGCCGTCTCCGACTTGGACGTGAAGATCTCGACCACGTCGCCGTTGGACAGGCGGCTCTCCAGCGGCACCAGCTTGTTGTTGACCTTCGCGCCGATGCACTTGTGGCCGACCTCGGTGTGCACCGCGTACGCGAAGTCGACCGGGGTGGAGTCCTTGGGCAGGGCGATGACCCCGCCCTTCGGCGTGAAGACGTAGACCTCCTGCGCCGACAGGTCGAAGCGCAGCGAGTCGAGGAAGTCGCTCGGGTCGCTGGCCTCGCGCTGCCAGTCGAGCAGCTGGCGCAGCCACGTCATCTCGTCGATGTGCGCCGGCGGGCCGACGACCGTGGCGTCCTTCTTCTCCTTGTACTTCCAGTGCGCCGCGATGCCGTACTCCGCCGTGCGGTGCATCGCGTAGGTGCGGATCTGCATCTCGACCGGCTTGCCGGTCGGGCCGATGACCGTCGTGTGCAGCGACTGGTACATGTTGAACTTGGGCATCGCGATGTAGTCCTTGAAGCGACCCGGCACCGGCTGCCAGTTCGCGTGGATCACACCGAGCGCCGCGTAGCAGTCGCGCACCGTGTCGACGAGGATCCGCACCCCGATGAGGTCGTAGATCTCCGTGAAGTCGCGCCCGCGCGCGATCATTTTCTGATAGATCGAGTAGAGGTGCTTGGGCCGGCCGGTCACCTCGGCCTTGATCTTGGCCGATTTGAGGTCGATCGCGACCCGGTTGGTGACCGTGCCGAGCAGCGCGTCACGCTGCGGCGCGTGCTCGCTGACCAGCCGGTTGATCTCCTCGTGCCGCTTGGGGTAGAGGGCGGCGAACGAGAGATCCTCCAGCTCCCACTTGATGGTGTTCATGCCCAGCCGATGGGCCAGCGGAGCGAGGATCTCCAGGGTCTCCCGGGCCTTCTGCTCGCGCTTGGGCTGCGGCAGGAATGCCAGGGTACGCATGTTGTGCAGGCGGTCCGCCAGCTTGATCACGAGCACCCGCGGGTCGCGCGCCATCGCCACGACCATCTTGCGGATCGTCTCGGCCTTCGCCGCGTCGCCCAGCTTGACCTTGTCGAGCTTGGTCACGCCGTCCACGAGCAGCGCGACCTCGCCGCCGAAGTCGGCGCGCATCTGCTCGAGGGTGTAGTCGGTGTCCTCGATGGTGTCGTGCAGCAGCGCGGCCACCAGGGTCGTGGTGTCCATGCCCAGGTTGGCCAGGATGGTCGCGACCGCGAGCGGGTGCGTGATGTACGGGTCGCCGGACTTGCGGAACTGCCCCACGTGCCAGGCGAACGCCGCGTCGTAGGCGCGCTGCAGCAGCCGGATGTCCGCCTTCGGGTGGGCGCCCCGGTGGGTCGCGATGAGCGGCTCAAGCACCTCGGGGACCTGCTGGCCCTGCCACGGTGCGTTGAACCGGGCCAGCCGGGCGCGCATGCGCCGGCCGGTCGGGGCGCTGGCCAGGCCGAACCCGCCCGAGGTGGGCTCGCCGTCGACGCCGTCGGACCCGTTGGCCGGGCGCGGGCCCTCGGCCGGACCGAGCTTGTTCTCGTCCTCGCGCAGTGTCAGTTCCTGGCCCTCGTGGGGCTCGTCGTCACGCACGAGGCTCCAAGGTCCCTCGTCGGACTCGTGGGTCTGCGGCGTCTCGTCGACGGCTCGAACCAGACCCTCCACCGGAGGGGCGATATCGCCGGGCACCGGCCGCTCCTCACCTGTCGGACCGCTGTCGGAAAGGCCATCGTACCCGTGATCGGCGGCGTCGGCTCTGGTCACAACCCCCAGTTTCCTCCGGGACCGGTCAATGTCGCCTGGATCACGGCCAGAACGGGGGTCACACGCGCAGCAGCGCGTGCGGCTCGTGGGCCGCCAGTCGGGCCCGCCCGCCGAGGAATTCCAGCTCCAGGAGCACGGTGAGGCCCGCGACGACCCCGCCGGCCCGCTCCACGAGCCCCAGGGTGGCCTCGGCGGTGCCACCCGTGGCGAGCACGTCGTCGACGACCAGGACCCGCTGGCCGGGGACGAAGGCGTCCGTGTGCACCTGCAGGGCCGCCGAGCCGTACTCCAGGGCGTACTGGGCCGTGTGGGTGGCCCGGGGCAGCTTGCCGGCCTTGCGGACGGGCACGACGCCCACCCCGGCCGCGTACGCCAGGGCGGCGGCCATCACGAACCCGCGCGCCTCGATGCCGGCCACCACGTCGAACGACCCGGCCCCGTAGTGCGCCACGGTCGCGTCGATGATCTCGCGGAACGCGTCGCCGTCGGCGAACAGCGGGGTGAGGTCCTTGAAGACGATGCCGGGCTGCGGGAAGTCGGGCACGTCCACGATCCGGCTCGCCACCAGAGCGGCGACCTCCGGCCCGCCGTCCCCCCGGGCCGGGGGCGCCGTCACGCCGGCGTCGACCTCTGCCATGCCGATTCCTCCCACCACACCAGAAAACGATCGAGGCGCCCGCACCGCGCGGCTACGCGGTGTGGACGCCTCGATAATGCCAGGGGGGTGGCCGTCGCGAGCCATCCGGAGGAGCGCTTTCTCCGCGGGATGGCCGCGACCACCAACTCAGCGCCGCTTGGCGCCGCCCGCCTTGGAGCCCGGCTTGGCTCCGCCCGGCCGCTTGCGCTGCCCCGGACGGGCACCCGGCCGCGGGCTGGCACTGGCGAGGACGCCGGGGGCCGCCACGGTCGGCGTGGCCGGGGCCTCCTCGTCGGTGTCCGCGGTGCGGGCCACCTTCGCCTTGGCCGCCGACGCGCCGGCCGCGCGCCGCGCCAGTACCCGCTGCTTGTGCGCCTTGAAGCGCGGCTCGCGCTCCTTGAGGTCGACCAGCACGGGCGTCGCGAAGAAGATCGACGAGTAGACGGCGGCGAGCATACCGACGAAGAGCACCAGGCCGAGGTCCTTCAGGGTGCCGGCCTTGAGCAGGCCCGCGCCGATGAAGAGCAGGCCACCCACGGGCAGCAGGGCCACGACCGCGGTGTTGATCGACCGCATGATCGTCTGGTTGACGGCCAGGTTGGCGGCCTCGCCGTACGTCTGATCGGGCTTGCCGGTGATGCCCCGGGTGTTCTCACGGACCTTGTCGAACACGACGACGACGTCGTAGAGCGCGAAACCGAGGATCGTCAGGAAGCCGATGACGGTCGACGGGCTCACCTCGAACCCGATCAGGATGTAGATCGCGGCCGTCAGGAGCAGGTTCTGCACCAGCGCGGCGATGGCGGCGAACGCCATGCGCCACTCGCGGAAGACCGCGATGAGGTACACGACCACGAGCACCAGGAAGATCAGGACGCCGATGAGCGCCTGCTGGAGGATCTGCGCGCCCCACGAGGCGCTGACCCGGTTGTCGCTGACCTGCTCGGGCGTCAGGCCGAGCTCGGCGGCGATGGCCTCCTTGACCTCCTGGGCCTTGTCGGCCTCGAGGTCCGCCGTCTTGATCAGATAGGTGGCGTTGCCGCCGGTGCCCACCTGCTGCGCCGTGACGACCTCCGCGCCGGCGTCCGCGACCGCGCCGCGGGCCTCCTCCAGGCTGCCGACCGAGACCGGCACCTGGAAGCTGTTGCCGCCCTCGAAGTCGATGCCGAGCTTGAAGCCCTTGAAGGCGAAGCTCAGCGCGGCCACCACCACGATGACCGCGGCGATGCTGTACCAGATCTTGCGGCGGCCGACGACATCGATGCCGGCCTCACCGTTGTAGAGGCGGGTCGCGAGATTGCTCATCTCACGCCTCCTTCACGCGCGTCGTCGGGGTCGCCGGCGGCTTGTCCGCGTGGTGCAGCACGCGGCCCAGGCCACTGACCCGCGGCGACAGGAACGCCGGGGTGCGGGCGAGCATGGTCATGATCGGGTGCCGGAAGAGGAACACGATCAGCAGGTCCAGCGCGGTGGCCGTGCCCAGCGCGAAGGCGAAGCCCTTCACCGAGCCGACGCCGAAGATGTACAGCGTGACCGCGGCCAGGATCGTCACCATGTTCGCGGTGATGATCGTGCGCCGCGCCCGGATCCAGGCCCGGCCGACCGCGCTGCGCGGGCTGCGTCCCTCACGGATCTCGTCTTTCAGTCGTTCGAAGTAGATGACGAACGAGTCCGCCGCCACACCGAGCGAGACGATGAAGCCCGCTATACCGGCCAGGGTCACCGTGAAGCCGATGCTGCGACCCAGCAGGATCAGCGCGCCGTAGGTGAGCGCGCCGGACAGCACCAGGCTCAGGAAGATGACCGAGCCGAGCAGGCGGTAGTAGAAGAAGGCGTAGATGATGACCAGGCCCATGCCGACGCCCATGGCCAGCAGACCGGCCCGCAGGTACTCGGCACCGAGCGTCGCCGTGATCGTGCTGGCCTCGCTGGACTGGAAGGTCAGCGGCAGGGCGCCGTAGCGCAGCTGGTTGGCCAGCAGCCGGGCGCCCTCGCGGTTGATGCTGCCGCCGCTGATGGTCGCGTCGCCGCTGATGACCGCCTGGATGGCCGGCGCGGAGACGACCTTGTTGTCCAGGACCACGGCCACCGCGCAGCGGCCGTTCTCGTCCAGGGAGCCCTGGGCGCACTTGGCGTCCGTGTTGTTGAAGGCTTCCTTCGTCAGGTTGGTCCAGTTGTTCTGACCGGCGCCCTTGAACTTGAGGTCGACCTGCCACTGCCCGGTTTCCGGGTTGATGTTGGCCGAGGCGTCCGAGACGTCGGTGCCGAGCACCTTCGCCACGTCCAGGTAGTACTTGTAGCCGCCGGTCTCGTCGCAGGCGACCGCGGTCTGGTCAGCCGTGTCGATCGAGCCGGGGGTGCGGTTGTTGAGCTGCTCGCAGCTGATCTGCGGCAGGTTGAACTGCATCTCGGCCGGCAGTGCGCCGGCCTCGTCCGCCGAGAGCGTGGTGAACGGCTTCAGCGTCGCCTTCATCTCGTCGGTCGTGGCCTGGTCCGCCGAGGTGATGCTCTCCGCGGCCGTGTAGGCGGCGCCGAGCTTCTTCACGACGGCGGCGCGGCGCTCGGCCAGCGTGCCGGTGAGCGTCTCCGTCGGGCTGGGGGTCGCCGTGGCGGGCGACGCGGCGGCGCTCGTGGCCGGGGCCGTCGTCGCGCTCGGCGAGGCGGACGGCGCGGCGCTGCCGGAGGCCTGCGGCGTGGCCGAGGCGCTCGGGGTGGCGCTCGCGGTCGCGTCCAGGGAGGCGCTCGTGTCGGCCGCCACGTTGAGGACCTTGCGGAAGCGCAGCTGGGCTGGGGTGCCCACCTGCTTCACGTCGTCGCGGTTCTCGCCGGGGATGCTGATGACGATGTGGTTGTCGCCCTCGACGACCACCTCGGCCTCCGCGACGCCGAGGCCGTTGACGCGGCTCTCGATGATCCGGCGGGCCTCTTCCATCTGGTCGGCCTTCGGCGCGCCGCCGCCCTCCAGGTTCGTGGCGGTCAGGGTGACGGTGGTGCCCCCGACAAGATCGAGACCTAGCCGCGGCTCAAGCTTCTCCGAGATGCTCCCCTTGCCGGTGAAGAACACCAGCGAGGCGAGGATGACGAAGATGGCCGCGAGGACGGCCAGATACCGCGAGGGGCGCATCTGCTGCCCTTGTGGTGGTGCCACCTGCTGTTCTCCCTGTGTCCACGTCTCCCCGCCGCCGCTACGACGCGGCCTGGGGAGTTCCCGCCGCCGGCCGGGGTTGGGCCGACGCGCGGTTATCCAGTATCACCGGGCGGCCCGGCAAGCCAAGGCCACCCGGTGGCGGTCGGTGGGTCCGGCGCACCGGACCCGGGGCGAAAACGACCCGCCGCCGAGGGCGGGCCGGTGGGCTCAGCCCTCGTCGATGACCTTGGCCGCGTCGGCGTTTGCCTCGTCGGCAGGGGTCTCTTCGGCGGGTCGAGGGGTCACCACGCGGGCGATCGCGCCGCGGGCGTACCGGGCCGTCACGCCGGGCGAAATTTCCAGAGTGACGGTCTCGTCATCGATCGCGGTCACCGTACCGTACAGTCCGCCGATCGTCACGATCTCGTCGCCGGGACCGATCGACGACTGCATCTGCTGCTGCTCACGCTTGCGCTTGCTCTGCGGGCGGATCAGCAGGAAGTAGACCGCCGCGATAATCAGGATAAGAGGGAGAAACTGGAACAGACCGCTGCCGGCCTGCTCGTTCGCTGCCTCAATCATGTTGACCTTCCGTCACATACCGGCACGATAGGCCGATCGGCCGTCATGTCGGTTTCTTATGTCATGCCAGACCGACGTACTGTAGTCGGTGTGGCCGGCGCCACCACAGGCGGCACGCGTCACAGCTTCCCGACAACCGCCACCGTGGTCACGGCTCGGACGAGAACAGATCCGGCGCCGCAGGGCCGCTACTAACTGTAGCCGGTGGTTTACGACCCAGGTGCCGCCAGGCACCCGCGGTGGCGACCCGGCCACGCGGTGTGCGGGCCAGCAGGCCCGCCCGCACGAGGAACGGCTCGCAGACCTCCTCCACGGTGTCAGGTTGCTCACCCACCGCGACGGCCAGCGTCGACAGGCCCACCGGACCCCCGCCGAACGAGTCGACGAGCGCGACCAGCACGGCACGGTCGAGACGGTCCAGACCCAGATCGTCGACGTCGTACACGCGCAGGGCGGCCTTGGCCACCGTGGCGTCCACCACCCCGTCGGCCCGGACCTCGGCGAAGTCGCGTACCCGGCGCAGCAGCCGGTTGGCGATCCGGGGCGTACCGCGCGACCGACCGGCGATCTCCGTCGCACCCTCAGGGGTGACCTGGACGCCGAGGATGCGCGCCGAGCGGTGCAGCAGCACCTCCAGCTCGGCCGGCTCATAGAAGTCGAGGTGGCCGACGAAGCCGAACCGGTCCCGCATCGGCCCGGTGAGCAGGCCGGCCCGCGTGGTCGCGCCGACCAGCGTGAACGGCTCGACATCGAGCGGGATGGCGGTCGCGCCCGGGCCCTTGCCGACGACCACGTCGACCCGGAAGTCCTCCATGGCGCTGTAGAGCAGCTCCTCCGCCGGGCGGGCCATGCGGTGGATCTCGTCGATGAACAGCACGTCGCCGTGGCTGAGGCTGGTCAGGATGGCGGCGAGGTCGCCGGAGCGCTCGATGGCCGGACCGCTGGTCAGCCGCAGGCCCACCCCCAGCTCGGCCGACACGATCATGGCGAGGGTCGTCTTGCCGAGACCGGGCGAGCCGGACAGCAGGATGTGGTCGGGCGGCGAGCCGCGCCGCATGGCACCGTGCAGGAGCAGCTCCAGCTGCTCGCGCACCCGGTGCTGGGCGATGAACTCGGACAGCCGCTTCGGGCGCAGGGTGGCCTCGGCGTCGGACTCCTCGGGCGCCGCGTACGCCGAGACGAGACCGTCCGCCTCCGGGGCCGTCACCGCACCCGCCCGAGCAGCTGGATCGCGCGCTTGAGCAGCACCGGCACGGCCGGGGCGGGCTGGCCGTCCAGCTCGGCGGCGACCGCGCCGACCGCCTGGTCGGCCTGGCCGGCCGTCCAGCCGAGCCCGACCAGCGCCTGGCGCACCTGGTCGCTCCACGCGACGCCGGCCACCACGCCCGGGGCGGTGGCGTCGCCCGAGCCGACCGGGCCGACACGGTCACGCAGCTCCAGGATGAGGCGCTCCGCGCCCTTCTTGCCGATGCCGGGCACGCGGGTGAGCGTGGTGACGTCGCCGGACACGATCGCCCGGCGTACGACGTCGGGAGCGTGCACGGCCAGCACCGCCTGCGCGAGCCGGGGGCCCACGCCGCTGGCGGTCTGCAGCAGCTCGAACAGCTGCTTGGCGTCGTCGTCGGCGAAGCCGTAGAGGGTCAGCGAGTCCTCGCGCACGACCAGGCTCGTGGCCAGGCGGGCGTCCTCGCCGAGGCGCAGGGCGGCCAGGGTCGCCGGCGTGCACGCGACCGCGAGGCCCACGCCGCCGACCTCGATCACGGCGCCGTCCGGCGCGAGGGACGCCACCCGGCCCCGTACGCTCGCGATCATCGAGAACCTCCCACGGTCCGCAGCCTCGCCGCCCTGATCTTCGCCTGGGTGCCGCCGCGCCACACGTGGCAGATGGCCAGCGCCAACGCGTCCGCCGCGTCGGCCGGCCGCGGCGGCGCGGGCAGCCGCAGCAGGCGGGTCACCATCGTGGTCACCTGTGCCTTGTCGGCCTGCCCCGAACCGGTCACGGCGGCCTTCACCTCGCTGGGAGTGTAGGTCTGCACCGGCAGCCCGGCCCGGGCGGCCGCGAGGATGGCCACCGCCCCGGCCTGGGCGGTGCCCATGACCGTGCGCACGTTGTGCTGCGCGAAGACCCGCTCGACGGCGACGCTGTGCGGCTGGTGCTCGGCGATCAGGGCGGTCAGCCGCTCGTCGAGAGCGAGCAGGCGCAGGGACAGGTCCTCGTCCGGCTCGGTGCGCACCACCTCGACCGTCACGAGGCGGCAGACCCGGCCGGGCTCGCCCTCCACGACGCCCACGCCGCATCTGGTCAGACCCGGATCGACGCCGAGCACCCGCACGAGCACACCCTCCCCGGGACCAGTCCACGAACGTGCGTTCGAGACGCTACCGCACAGGTCGCGGCTGCCGCGTGGCGACACGCCCGAGATAGCCTGGACTATGAGGATCATCGAGCACGCAGGCATCTACGAGGCGCCGGCGGCGCCCGCGCCGACCCGGTACACCGAGCAGCTGCGTGCGCCCGGCATCTCCGTCGGGACGTACTCCATTGCCCGTCGCGGTCACGACGACCAGAGCACCCATGACGAGGATGAGATCTACGTGGTGACCGCCGGCGCCGCCACCATCTGGGCTGACACCGGTTCCGCGCGCGTCGGCGTCGGCGACGTCATCTACGTACCCGCCGGGGAGACCCACCACTTCGTCGACGTCAGCGCCGACCTGTCGATGCTGGTGGTCTTCGCGCCACCGCACCGGACGGCAGGCTGAGTCAGCGGACCCCGATGCCGGCGAGGACGGCGTCCACGAGCCGCTCGGGCAGGCCCTCGCGCGGGAGGTCGGGGTTCCAGAACAGCACGTTCTTGGCCAGCAACGGGCCGGCGAGCATCGCCTGCATCAACTCGATATCGACGTCGGACCGCAACTCGCCGCGCTCGATCCAGTAACGGAGCACCTTGCGCAGCGCCTCGCGGCGGGGCTCCATCGCACGCTGGAACACGGCCTGCAGCTCGGGGCTGCGCCGCAGTTCCGGAATCAGGCAGGGCATGATCTGGCCCGCCCGGGTCGATCGGAGGGCGCCCACCGGGCGCAACATCGTGACCAGGTCCTCGCGCAGCGACGTGCCGGGCGGTACGGGCGGGTCGCCCTTGAGCCGGGCGATCGCGTCGACCAGCATGGACTCCTTGTTGGGCCAGCGCCGGTAGATCGTCGCCTTGCCGACCCCGGCCCGGGCCGCGACCGCCTCGATGGTCAGCGCCTCGAACGAGCTGCCCTCGGCCAGCAGGTCGAGCATCGCCTCGGTGATGGCCTCGTCCGCGCGAGCACTGCGCGGTCGTCCGGGCGCCTTCCGGTCATCGGTCGGCTGGGCCCCGTCGGTCCGCGCAGTGCTCGTCACGGTACTCATCTCCGCCATTGTGCTAGAGGTCAGCCGACCTCGGCCAGTTCCCTCGGCTCGGGCGTGGCCGTGCGCGGGGCGTGCGGCGCCGAGTGACGCGGCAGCCAGGCGAGCACGACGCCGATGCCGATGAGGCCCACGATCGCCGAGCCGCCCGCCGCCCAGTGCATCGCGGTGACGAACGAGGAGTTCGCCGCCTCGATGAGCTGAGCCCCGGCGGGACCGGCCTGCGCGGCCACCCCGTACGCCCCGGTGATGGACTCCGCGGCCGCGTCGCGGGCGCCGGCCGGCAGCGCGTCGACGGCGCCGGAGATCTCGTCGCGGTACACGGCGGCGAGCAGGGAGCCGAGCACGGCCACGCCGAGCGCGCCGCCGATCTGGCGGATCGTGTTGCTGACGGCCGAACCCACGCCCGCCTTCTCGCGCGGCAGGGACGACATGACGGACTCGGTGGCCGGGGGCATCACGTTCGCCATGCCCACGCCCTGGACGAACGCGAGCAAGAGCAGCACCCAGACCGGCGTGGTCGCGGTGACGAACAGGTACACGGTCAGGGTCAGCGTCACGAGTGCGAGGCCCACGGCGCAGACGAGCTTCGGCCCGAACCTGCGCACCATCGCGGCGCTGCGCGGGGCGAACACGAGCTGGGCGACGGCGAACGGGGTCATCATGAGGCCGGCCTCCAGCGCCGTGAACCCGCGCACCAGCTGCAGGTAGAAGGCCAGGAAGAACATGGTGCCCATGGCCGCGAAGAAGACCAGACCCACGGAACCGACGGCGGCGGAGAAGCGCGGGTTACGGAACAGCCGCACGTCCAGCGACGGGTGGTCGCTGCGCAGCTCGAACGCGACGAACCCGGCGAGGATGAGCACGCCGGCCACGATCGGGCCCCAGGACTGGAACCGGCCGAAGCCGTGCTCGCCGCCGTCGATGATGCCGTAGACGAAGGCGACGAGGCCGGCGATGGACAGCACGACGCCGACCAGGTCGATGCGCCCGGGCTTCGGGTCGCGCGACTCGGGCACCAGGAGGGTGATCAGTACGAGGCCGGCCAGCACGATCGGCACGTTGATGAGGAAGACCGAGCCCCACCAGAAGTGCTCCAGCAGGAAGCCGCCGACGACCGGGCCGATCGCCACGGCGAGGCCGACGGCCCCGGCCCACATGCCGATCGCCTTGGCGCGCTCGCGCGGGTCGAAGACGTTGGAGATGATCGACAGCGTGGACGGCATGACGGCCGCGCCGCCGATGCCCATGAGCGCCCGCGCCCAGATGAGCTGGGTCGGCGTCTGGGCGTACGCGGAGATCAGCGAGGCCAGGCCGAACAGCACCATGCCGAGCAGCAGGATGCGCTTGCGCCCGGCGCGGTCGCCGAGGACGCCCCAGGTGAACAGCAGGCCGGCGAAGACCAGCGTGTAGGAGTTGATGGCCCATTCGAGCTGGCTCTGGGTCGCGCCCAGGCCGTGGGCCGGGTCGGCGATGGCCTTGAGAGCCACGTTGAGCACGGTGTTGTCGAGCACGACGACAAGCAAGCTGATGACCAGGACGCCCAAGATGGCCCAGCGGCGCGGGTGTCCCGTGTCGGTGTGTGGCTGCATGCCACTTCCCCCAGGGTTTCGAAACGGTACGTCTCCGTATTCCTGGGTCAGCGTACGCCCAAGAACTAGCGATACGGAACCGTCTCGTTTCATTATGTGTCGGGGGTCACCGGGGCGGGTGCGTGGCGGCCCAGTGCCGCGCGATGTCCACCCGCCGCGCCACCCACACGCCGTCGTGAGCGGTGACGTGGTCGAGGAAGCGCTCCAGCGCCGCCACCCGGGCGGGCCGGCCGACGATGCGGCAGTGCAGCCCGACCGACAGCATCTTCGGCGCGCCGTCGACACCCTCCCGGTACAGCACGTCGAAGGCGTCGCGCAGGTACGCGAAGAACTGGTCCCCCGAATTGAACCCCTGCGGGGTGGCGAACCGCATGTCATTTGTGTCCAGGGTGTACGGCACGACGAGGTGCGACGTGCCGCCGACCGGCACCCAGTACGGCAGGTCGTCGGCGTAGGAGTCCGCGTCGTAGAGGAACCCGCCGTGCTCGACGACGAGTTGGCGGGTGCGTGGGGAGTCCCGCCCGGTGTACCAGCCGAGCGGCGCCTCGCCCGTCACCTCCCGCATGACCGCGACCGCCTCGGCCAGGTGGGCCCGCTCGGTCGCCTCGTCGACCTGCTGGTAGGAGATCCAGCGCAGTCCGTGGCAGGCGATCTCGTGCCCGGCCGCCTGGAACGCGCGCACCACGGCCGGGTTGCGTTGCAGCGCCCGGGCCACCCCGAACACCGTCAGCGGCAGGTCGCGGCGCGCGAACGCCCGCAGCACCCGCCACACGCCCGCTCTCGACCCGTACTCGTACAGGGTTTCCATGCTCATGTGCCGGTCTGGGAACGCCTGCGCGCCCACGATCTCGGACAGGAACGTCTCGCTCGCCGGGTCGCCGTCGAGGACGTTGTTCTCCGCCCCCTCCTCGTAGTTGAGGACGAACTGCACCGCGATGCGGGCCCCGCCGGGCCAGGCCGGGTCGGGCGGCGTCGCCCCGTAGCCGACGAGATCGCGCGGGTACCCGGTCACGCCACGTCCCCCACGACAAAATCCGGGAGTACGGGCCGCAGCGCGCCGCGCCGCAGCGCATCGGCCGCGGCGTCCAGCAGGTCGGCGTCCCCGCCGTCCGCCACGAGCCGGTCCACCTCGGCGCCGATCAGGCCCTCGACCAGGTCGGCCGTGACCACGGTGCCGTCGGGCAGCGCGACGCCGTGGTGGATCCACTGCCAGAGTTGGCTGCGGCTGATCTCGGCGGTCGCGAGGTCCTCCATGAGCCCGTCGACGCCGACCGCGCCCAGGCCGCCCAGCCACGCGGCGAGGTAGCGCAGCGCCACGCTCACATTCCCGGCCACGCCGGCCGCCGTGACGGTGGCGCCCTCGACGGTCGTGTCCAGCAGCGCCTCGACGGGCGCGGCCGGCTCAGGCCTGGCAGCGAGCTGGTTGGGCGCGTCGCCCAGCGCCGCGTCGAACACCTCCGTCGCCACCGGCACCAGATCCGGGTGGGCCACCCAGGTGCCGTCGTAGCCGAGGCCGGCCTCGCGCTCCTTGTCGGCGCGTACGGCCGCGAAGGCGCGCGCGTTGGCCTCCGCGTCGCGCCGGCTGGGGATCAGCGCGGCCATCCCGCCGATCGCGTGCGCGCCGCGCCGGTGCGCGACGGCGACGAGGCGCTGGGCGTACGCGGCGAGGAACGGCACCGTCATGGTGACCTTCTGCCGGTCGGGCAGCACGTGCGCGGGATCGGTGCCGAACTTCTTGATGACGGAGAAGATGTAGTCCCAGCGGCCCGCGTTCAGGCCGGTGATCCGCTCACGCAGCGCGAAGAGGATCTCCTCCATCTCGTACGCCGCGGTGATCGTCTCGATGAGGACGGTGACCCGGACGCTGCGCGGCGCGAGCCCCACCCGGCGCTCGACGTCGCCGATGAGCGCGTCCCACCACTGGGCCTCGTGATGTGACTCGATCTTCGGCAGGTACAGGTAGAGGGCCGACCCGGCCGCCTGGCGCTCCCGACCGGCGAGCACGGCGGCGACCGTGATGTCGAACAGCCCGGCCGCCACGGGCGCACCGTCGACGGCCACGCGGGACTCATTCAGGTGCAGGCCGCGCGGGCGTACGACGATCGTGGCGGGGTCCGCGCCGACGGTGTCCACCGTGCCGTCCGGGCGGGTGAACGTCAGCGTGCCGGCCGCCCAGTCGCGAAGGTTGCGGTGCCCGTCGACGATGTTGGCCCAGGTCGGCGCCAGCGCGTCCTCAAGGTCGCAGAGGAATACCCTCGCGCCCGAGTTCAGTGCCGAGATCATCATCTTCCGGTCGGCGGGCCCGGTGATCTCGCAACGCCGGTCGGTGAGGTCGCGCGGGGCCGGCGGGACGCTCCAGTCGCCGTCGCGGATGTGCGCGGTGGCGGGGTCGAGGCCGGGGCGGGTACCGGCGGCGTACGCCGCCGCGCGTTCCGAGCGCCGGGTCAGGAGCACGGAGCGCGCGTGCCCGTACGTGCGTTGCAGCGTGGCGACCAGCGACAGGGCCTCCTCCGTGAGGACTCCGTCGGTGTCGACGGCGTCCGTGAGCACTGTCGCGGTGGGCGGTGCGGCGGTCATGATGCCTCCCGAGTGTCGGCGTGAACCAGGGCGCGGCACAGCACGTCCGCGCCGGCGACGAGGTCCTCCGGGCGGGTCGCCTCGCCGGGCGCGTGGCTGACGCCGGCGAGGCTGGGAACGAACGCCATGGCGATCGGCCCGAGCGCCGCCATGATCTGCGCGTCGTGGCCGGCGCCGCTGGGCAGGTCGACGCAGGGCAGGCCCAGCTCGGCGACGGCGGTGCGCACGCAGCCGGCCAGCCAGGGAGCGGCCGGCGCGGCGACCACGCGGGAGCGCACGGCGACGTCGATGCGCGTACCCGTCTGCCCCGCGACCCTGGCCGCCGCGGCCCGCAGCCGGGCGACCGCCGCGACCACCCGGTCGTCGTCGGTGTCACGCAGGTCGACGCCGACGGTCGCCCGGCCGGGCACGACGTTGCGAACGTTGGGGGCCAGCTCGACATGCCCCGCGGTGGCCACCCGCACGCCGTCCGCGCCTGCGAGCTCGCGTACGGCGAGCACGATGCGGGCGGCGGCGACGGCCGCGTCCGCGCGGCGGCCCATGGGGGTGGTGCCGGCGTGGTTGGCCGCGCCCTCGATGGTCACGTCAACGGTGGCCCGGCCGGTGACGGCCGTGACGACGCCGGCCCGCAGGCCCGCGTCGTCGAGCACCGGCCCCTGCTCGACGTGCAGCTCGATGAAGCCGGCGAGCCGGCCGGCGGGCCAGGCGGCGGCCCGGATGCGGTCGGGGTCGCCACCGGCGCCGGCGATCCGGTCGCGCAGCGCGACCCCCTCGTCGTCGGGGATGTCCAGGTCGGCGGGGCGCAGCTGCCCGGTGAGGGCGAGGGAGCCGACCATGCCGGGCGTGCCGCGGGCGCCCTCCTCGTTGCTGAACGCGATCACCGCGAGGTCGTGGCGCAGTTGAACGCCGGCCGCGCGCAGCGCCGCGGCCACCTCGACGGCGGCCACGACGCCGTAGGCGCCGTCCAGCGGGCCGGCGTCGACGACCGTGTCCAGGTGGCTGCCGATAGCGAGGACGGTCGCCGCACCGCCACCCGGGCGGCGACCGAGGAGGTTGCCGGCCTCGTCGACCTGCGGCGTCAGCCCGGCCTCACGCATCCAGCCCGCCACCAGCTCGCGCGCGGCGATGTCCTCGGCGGAGTACGCGAGGCGGGTCACGCCGGGAGCCGGCGTGGCGCTGTATGTGGCCAGCTCATCGAGGCGGGCGAGCAGCCGCGCCCCGTCGACGGCCGGTATCGTCACGCGAGGCCCAGCCGTTCGTCGCGGCTCGCGTTGGCGGCGAGATGCGCCTGGTAGGCCCGGAAGCCGCCCAGGTCGGCGATGTCGACGACCTTGTCCCCGGGGGTCAGCCGCTCCGGCTGCAGGATCATGGCGTTGACGATGTCGCCGTTGTCCAACTCGATCGCGCCGAGCTCCAGCTCGCGCGGCTCCTGGGGCATCAGCGATTCGTAGAGCATCTCCTCGGACAGCTCGTAAAGCTCGCCGACGATACTCAGCCCACCGCTCGCGACCGGGAAAAGCCCCGGAAACTCGTCGCGCACGGCGAAGAACCGGTAGTGCGGCGCGGTGCGGGCCGGCCCCAGGAACGTGGCCCCCGCGACGGCCCCATGATCCTTCTGCCCCGACATCGCCGTGCCGTTGAGAAACATGCGCCGCATCAGGCCTCCCCGATCGTGATGTTGCTCCGCAACGTACCCACCCACAGGGTCATGGTCGAGCGTTCGGCGGCGCGATTTGATCCGTTTCGCCGCTTTAGCTGAGAGGGTTTACCTACTGGAGATGATCCACGTGGCTCCGTAACGGAGCGTGAATGGTGGGCCGGGATCACGGCGAGTAGTCGCGGCGCCCGCCGACGCCCCACCCTCCCCCGCCCTTTGCTCTGCTTACTCAGAGGAAGCGGGTCGCGACCTGCGGGTGACGAAATCGCGGTCGCAGCAGCGCGGTCGCGGTGGGTAACCGATGCGTATAGGTAAGCAGAGCAAAGGGACGGGGGTGGTGTGCCGGAGCGTGGGCGGCCACTACAGATTGTTAACGAGGCGGCCGGCGGGCGTCGCGGAGGCGCGCAAGCGGCGCGAGGCGGGGAGCAGGGGGTGGACCACCAAACGTCCATCGTGCATCCGCCGGTCGTGTGAGGGCGGTCAGCCGAAAGTTTCACCTCGTCACAGCCGCTCGGGGAGTGGCCCGGCGGGACCGGACCCCTCGAAGCGCAGCCACATCGCGGCGTATGGCAAGCTCCATCGAGGGACTTAGCTGCCCCGATGTTATGGCCCGGCCCACACCGTGGGCCAAGATGGCCACGTTCGTCCCCCGGCCGCGCTCGGCGCTCGCGGCCCACGCAACCCAACGAGAGAGGTCTCTCCCTATGAGACGGCACATCACCCGGTGGACGCCGGTGGCGCTCATCCCGGTGGCGCTCACCGCCCTGTTGGCGGGCTGCAGCGGCGCCGCGCCGGACCCGGGCAACGGCGGTGGCCAGGGCGGCGGAGCCGCGGCCGGCAGCGGCAACGGAGACGCTGCCGCGGCGCCCCCGGTGAAGGACGCCGACTGCTCCGCGCTGCTCACCGACAAGCAGGTCCAGAAGGCGACCGGGCTCAAGGACATCGCCCTCCAGGCCGCCAGCGGTCAGGAGAAGCAGGGCGAGCAGTTCTGCCCGTACCGGTCGGAGACGTACAACCTGACCGTCATCGTCGGCGTCTTCAAGGGTGGCGGCTTCGACACCACCTACGTCGACATGGAGAAGACGGCCAACATGCAGAACCCGCAGAAGGTCACCGGGCTCGGCGACGCGGCGGCCTGGGCCGACGCGATGAGCACGCTCGTGGTCCGCAAGGGTCAGACCGGCATCTCGGTCATGCTGCAGAACGCCAACAAGACCAACGTGAAGGATCCGAAGAAGACCTCCACCGAGGTTGCCAAGCTCGTGATCGGCAAGATCTGATCCACTCGATAGATCATCGATGCGGCCCCGGCGCCCGAGGCGCCGGGGCCGCACGCTGACCAGCGACGGAGCGGTCCCCGCCGCCTCACAGTCGTAATGCGGCAGAAACGATCCACGCCTACGCTCGGCGCATGGCAGACGTCTTCGATGCGTACTCGATGGCGGAGGCCTGGGACGAGATGTTCGCGTCCCCCGGCGACCCGCGTCCGGCGTACCGCTCGCTGTTCTCCACGCTGCAGCCGCTGTCCGGCACGGACCTTCGCGTCCGCGCCGACCAGCTCGCCCGGGTCTTCACCGACCGGGGCGTGACCTTTGCGTACGCGGGCGAGGAGCGCCCGTTCCCCCTCGACCTCATTCCCCGCATCATCAGCGCCGCCGAGTGGGACCTGGTCACCCGCGCCGTCCGGCAGCGGGTCGTCGCCCTCGAACGTTTCCTCGCCGACGTGTACGGGCCCGGCGAGGTGTTCACGGACGGCGTGGTGCCGCGCCGGCTCATCACGACGAGCGCCCATTTCGCCCGCGAAGCCGTCGGCATCGAGCCGGCCAACGGCGTGCGGGTGCACATCAGCGGGGTCGACCTCATCCGCGACGAGGAGGGCCACTTCCGCGTCCTCGAGGACAACCTGCGCATCCCGTCCGGGGTGTCCTACGTCATCGAGAACCGGCGGGCCATGACCCAGACCCTGCCCAGCCTCTTCGCCGAGGCGCGGGTCCTGCCGGTCGACGACTACCCGGCCCGGCTGCTGCACGCGCTGCGCGCCGCCGCTCCCGAGGGCGTCACCGACCCGTGCGTCGTCGTGCTCACCCCGGGCGTATACAACGCCGCGTACTTCGAGCACGCGCTGCTCGCCCGGCTCATGGGCGTCGAGCTGGTCGAGGGTCGCGACCTGGTGTGCAGCAACAACGTCGTGCGGATGCGCACCACCCAGGGCGAGCGCCCGGTGCACGTCATCTACCGCCGGGTCGACGACGACTTCCTCGACCCGCTGCACTTCCGGCCGGACTCGGTCATCGGCATCCCGGGCATCGTGAACGCGGCCCGGGCCGGCAACGTCACCCTCGCCAACGCGATCGGCAACGGTGTCGCCGACGACAAGCTGCTCTACACGTACGTGCCGGACCTGATCCGGTACTACCTGCACGAGGAGCCGCTGCTGGCCAACGTCGAGACGCACCGGCTCGACAGCGACGACATCGTGGCGCACGTGCTCGACAAGCTCGACACGTACGTGCTCAAGCCCGTCGACGGGGCGGGCGGCAAGGGCATCGTCATCGGGCCCAGGGCCGACGAGCGCGAGCTGGCCCAGGTGCGGGAGGCGATCGTCGCGGACCCGCGCGGCTGGATCGCGCAGCGCCCGGTGGCCCTGTCGACGTCCCCCACGCTCGTCGACCAGGGCGTCGCGCCCCGACACATCGACCTGCGCCCGTTCGCCATCAACGACGGCAACGACGTGTGGCTGCTGCCCGGCGGCCTGACCCGGGTGGCGCTGCCCGAGGGGGCGCTCGTGGTCAACTCCAGCCAGGGCGGCGGGTCGAAGGACACGTGGGTGCTCGCCGACGAGCAGGCGCCGCTGACGGTACGCCCCGTCCCGGCGTACGCGGTGGACGTGATCCCCCACGACGTCAGCCTCCGCGACGCGGGGCCGGCCAGCCAGATGGAGGGCCAGCAACAATGAGGACCGGCATGCTCAGCCGAATCGCCGAGTCGCTGTTCTGGATCGGCCGCTACATCGAGCGCGCGGATGACACCGCCCGCATCCTCGACGCGTTCCTGGGCCGCCTGTTGGAGGACCCGTGGGCCGACGAGGACGGCGCCTGCCGGGCGCTGCTGGCCATCCTCGGCACCGGGGCACCGAGCGGCTCCCGGCTGGCCGCCGGCGACGTGATGGAGTTGCTCGGCTTCGACCAGGCCAACCCCAGCTCGATCACGGGCGCGCTCGCCCAGGCACGGGACAACGCGCGGGGCGCCCGCGAGACCATCTCGGCCGAGATGTGGGAGTGCCTCAACATCACCTGGCACGCGCTGCCGGCCCGCCGCAAGACCGCCGAACGGCTGGGTCCCAACCTGTTCCTCGGCTTCGTCCGCGAGCGCGCGGCCGTGCTCGCCGGCCTGGCCGAATCGACCATGAGCCGCGACGACGGCTGGCGGTTCCTCATCCTCGGCCGCAGCCTCGAACGGGTCGACATGACCTCGCGGCTGCTGTCGATCCAGGCGCTCACGCCGGAGCACGCGCCGGAGTGGCGCACGGTGCTGCGCGCCTGCGGCGCGGACGAGAGCTTCCTGCGTACCCACGGTGGCCAGGTCGTGCCGCAGCGGGTCGCGGAGTTCCTGCTGCTGGACCGGTTGTTCCCGCGCTCGGCCCTGCACGCGCTGACCACGGCCGAGGAATGCCTGCGGGCGCTGGCGCCGGCCACGGAGCGTGCCGGCATGGCCGACGCGGCCCGCCGGCCCATCGGCCAGATGCGCACCCGCCTGGAGTACGCGGACACCGCGACGCTGCTGGAGGAGCTGCCGGCGCACCTGCGCTCGCTGCAGCGCGCGTGCGCGACGGCCAGCGCCGCGGTCACGGCCCGCTACTTCGAGCAGACGACCGCGGTGACGTGGGCCCACGAGGGGGTGTGACAAGCGTGAGTTGGCGGCTGCGGATCAGGCACGTCACGGGCTTCACCTATGACGGGACGGCCCACGCGTCCTACAACGAGGCGCGGATGACGCCCATGAGCCTGCCCGGACAGAACACCCTCTACAGCCACGTGGAGACCCACCCGGCGGCGACGACATGGCGCTACCGCGACTACTGGGGCACCCAGGTCACGTCGTTCGACTTGCAACGCGGCCACCAGCAGCTCAAGGTCACCGCGACGAGCCTCGTGGAGACGGCCGTATCGGAGACCCTGCCGCCGGAGGCGCCGTGGTCGGCGCTGCGCGGCGGGGACGCCCGTGACCTGTACGCCGAGCTGCTCACACCCACCCGGCTCACCGAGGTCGACGACGAACTGGCCGGCCAGGTCGACGACCTGATGCGGGCCGAGCCCACCCGGGCGGCCCTGCGTACGGCCGAGTGGGTGCACGACACGGTCGCGTACGTGCCCGGCTCCACGGGTGTGCAGACCGGCGCCCAGGAGGCGTGGGCACTGCGCAAGGGGGTCTGCCAGGACCTGGCCCACCTGACGGTGGGCCTGTTGCGCGCGCACGGCATCCCGGCGCGCTACGTGTCGGGGTATCTCTACCCCAAGCGCCAGGGGTCGGTCGGCGAGACCATCGAGGGCCAGTCGCACGCGTGGGTCGAGTGGTGGTGCGGCGAGTGGTACGGCTACGACCCCACCAACGCCGTACCCGCCGGGCACCGGCACGTGGTCGTGGCCCGGGGGCGCGACTACGCGGACGTGACGCCCCTCAAAGGCGTCTACCACGGCGCGCCGGCCACGCACCTGGGCGTCACCGTGGAGATCACCCGCCTGGCCTGAACCGTCGGCGCCGGCCTGAACGGTCGGCTCAGCCGACGCGGGTCACCTCGCCCGTCGGTCGCGCGGCCCAGGTCGGCCGGTCGGGAAGAACCTCAGCGAGTACGGGTGAGCGCGGCGCGATGGTCTCCGTCGGCGGGGCGGCGACCGCCTCGATGTCGGCGCGCGCCAACGCGAACGGCTGCGACGAACCCGGGTTGAGCACGAACGCGGCCGCGGACGTGTCACGCACCAGCGCGAACGCGGTGGCGCCGTCGAGGGTGACGAGTTTGGCGTCCTCACGGGGCGGCCCGAGCCGATCGAGGAACCCGGTGACCCGGTCGGGCGCGATGAACGCCAGCACGGCCGGGCCGGCCAGGCCGGGCAGGTCGACGAGCACCGGCTCGCCGGTCTCGTGCGAGTGCAGGACCTGGTAGCCGGGGTAGCCGCGCAGCGCCTGCACCGGCGGCGGGTCGCTGGGCGCCAGGGCGGCCAGGGTGCGCTCGATGCGCACCGCCCCGGCCCAGCTGTGCGCCACGTCGTACGCCCCCGCGGAGACCCACCACTGGTGCTCGCGCGGCGAGGCCGGGTTGACCCACAGCGCGGTGTGCGGGGCGCCCAACGCGGCGAACAGACGCGCCCCGGGCACCCCGCCGGCGTAGCTGCCGTGCGTGGAGCGCTGGGCACGCATGACCGCCTCGCGGTCGGTGAAGACGTGCAGTTCTCCCCCGGCGCCCGGGTCGCCGCGCAGGTCGACGCGGGCGTCCGCGGCGCGCGGCCACAGCCGGGTGGCCAGGGCGGCCGGCACGTACCAGCCGTCGTGCTCGACGAGGGCGCGCATGACCTTGTCGACGTCCGTGTGCGCGGGCTCCGTGCCCAGCTGCGCGAACGCGGCGAGCGCCTGCAACGGGTCAGGCCCCGGGTCGTGCGGCGTACTCGCCATGGTCCCGATCCTCGCGCTCACCGGCCACGCCGCGCAACCCCATGCTGTCTCAGCGTGTGCAATGACACGATCACGAAACGACGACGGCGGCGCCGTGGCCGCTCGGCGGCGCCGCGAAGTACGCGAGGCAGCCGCCCGCCGCGTCGTTGACGAGCCAGTACGCCTGGCTGCCGACCGGCTGCGTGGTGCGCTGGCCGGGACCGAGTTCGGCCGCCTCGAAGGCGCGGAAGAGCCCGTCGATCGGGTCGTACCACAGGTAGAGCACGTGGACCGGCCCCGCCGTGGCGTTGTAGAAGGTCAGGCGCACGTCCTGGTACGGGGGCGGGGTGGCCGGCGCGGGCGGCTGTGGGCCCACCGCGCAGGCGATGGGCACCAACCGGGCCTGGCCGGCCTCGATCGTCACCGCGGCGGCCGCGGCGACCCGCGCGCCGGCCGTCGACAGCTCGGCGCGCCCGCACCGGTCCCCCGCCGGGCACAGCACCAGCCGGTACACCGAAAGTCCCACGACGGCGAGCAGCAGCGCGGCCCCGGCCACCCACAGTGTCCACCGGTGACGCGGGCGCCACGGCGCCGCGTCCATCTCGTCGCCGCCGGCGCTCAGCTCGATGTCGGCCGCCTCGGGCGCCGCGTCGCGACCGTCGACGGCCATCAGGGCAACCGGCCGAGCAGCGGGGCGGGGTCGACGCCGGACGGCAGGTCGCTGACCTGGGCGTCGCCGACCTCGACGACCCGCCAGGCGCCGTCGTCGCGCAGCGCCAGGTCGGTGGTCACGAACCGGCGGCCCAGCCGGGCGACCGCCGCCGCGACGCCGGTCAGATCGGGCGCCACGGCCACGGCGGGCGTGTCCGGGTGCGCGGTGGTGAGCACGGCCGCCCCGTCCAGCCACCACACGCGCGCCTCGGCGCGGGCGAGCCGCTCGAAGCGGCGCACCACGATCCCGCCCGCCAGGTCATCGCCCTGCAGCTCGACCATCCGTGCCACGACCCGCGTGGCGGCTGCCACGTCGGACAGGTCCGGCACGTAACACGCCTCGTCCCACTCGTACTTGCGGGATTTGACGTAGTCCTTGACGACCGCGGGCCCGCCGCCGAGCGGGGCGACCAGCCGCGCGACCGTGCCCGGATCCGGCACCTCGCGGGGCCGCCACGGCGTCCACACACTCTCCGGCGTGAGCCCCGCGAACGCGCCGTGCCAACCCGGCAGCTCGTGCGCCGCCCGGTAGTCGTCGACAGGGACATTCATGGGTACGCCGCGGGCGGCCAGGGCCGCGCACAGCTCGCCGTAGCGCGCGGTCGGGATCATCCACCCCCGGTACCAGGCGCCCCCCAGGTCGCGGGGCACCCGGCGGACCGCCCCGGCCGCGTCGCCGGCCAGCAGCGCGTCGTGGTCGATGAGCGCGACCGTGCCCCCGGCCTCGCGCACGGCGGCCGCCTGCGCGGCGAAGTGCGGGTCCACCCGCCCGGGGGCGAGCGGGTCGGCGCAGCACAGGACGGCACTCATGGAGGCGCAGCCTAACGGGCGCCGGTCACGACCCACACCCCACGACCGGCCCTGGGCGGGCATCATGGCGGGGTGGCCGACATCGCGGAAAATGTCCTGCGCGAGCTGTACGCGGGCCCGCCGGAGCGGTTCGTGGCCGGCCGGGACGCGGCCGTCGCCGCCGCCCGCGCCGCCGGCGACCGCGGCCTCGCCACGGCGGTCGGCAAGCTGCGCAAGCCCACGGTCGGGGCGTGGCTGGTCAACCTGCTCGCCTGGCACGCCCCCGACGAGCTGGCGGCCCTGTACGCGGTCGCCGACGAGCTGCGGGCCGCCCAGCGCGACCTGCGCGGCGACGATCTTCGCCAGTTGTCGGCGCGGCGGCGGGCGGTCGTCGCGGACCTGGTGACGCGGTCGCGGCAGCTGGTGGCGGAGGCCCGGCCGGGCGGCGACGCGCCGCTGCCCTGGGACGAGGTGACCGCCACGCTCAACGCCGTACTGTCCGATGTTGAGACCGCCGAGTTGGTGCGCGCGGGGCGGCTGGTCCGTACGACGTCCTACGCGGGCTTCGGGGAGCCGGACGACGCCTGGGTGTTCTCCGCCGCCGAGGCGGCCGCGGCGGCGCCGCAGCGGGCGGGCCGAGGCGACGAGCGACCCCGGCCGCCCGCGCGGGTCAAGGCCGAAGGCGCGGCGCGGGTCAAGGCCGAAGGCGCGGCGCGGGACAAGGCCGACAGCGCGGCGCGGGACAAGGCCGACAGCGCGGCGCGGGACAAGGCCGAACGGGAGCGGCATAGGGCCGCGGCGGCGGAGCTGCGGGCGGCGGGCGACGAGGAGGAGCGGGCCCGTGCGGACTACGACGCGGCGGCCGGTGCGGAGGACCGGGCGCGGCAGCGGCTGGACGAGCTGGAGCGCGACCTCGCCGACCTGCGCGAACGCAAGATCGCCGCGCAGGAGGAGCTGAACCGGCTGCGGGCCCGGCGGCAGGCCGCCCAGCGGGCCCTGACCACCGCGACCCGGCGGCTGCGCCGCGCCCGCGACCGGGCGCCCGACTGACGCGCTGCGTGAGGTGGTCCCCGCGAACGGCCGGGTGGTCATGCGGGCTGGTGGCGATGTCTAGGATTCCGGTGTGACCTCACACGACCGAGCGGCAACTGTCGAGCCACCACCACACCTGGACGTGGAGGAGCTCGTGCAGGCGCAGCTCGGCGACATCCGGGATGCGCTGCGCGTCGACACGGTGACGGTGCTGCTCCTCGACCCGTACGGGCGGGAGCTGGTGGCCACGGCGTCGCTGGGGCTGGAGGAGGAGGTCGCTCAGGGGGTGCGACTGCCGGTGGGCAAGGGCTTCGCCGGCCGGGTCGCGGGCACCCGGGCGCCCGTGCAGTTGACGAAGGTCGACGCGAAGAGCGTGCTCAACCCGTTGCTGATCAATCGGGGCATCCGGTCGATCCTGGGCGTGCCGATGATCTATGCCGGCCAGCTGCTGGGCGTGCTGCATGTCGGCTCGCTCAGGCCGCGGCGGTTCACGGCGGGCGAGATCCGGCTCCTACAGGCGTCCGCCGAGGGCGTGGCACGGGCCATCCGGACCCAGCTGGCGCAGCTCGACCGGGCCACCACGGTGGCACTGCAGCGTTCGCTGCTGCCGGCCCGGCACATCGACATGGCCGGCCTGGAGGTCGCGACGCGGTATGTCCCGGGCGCCCGGGAGGGCGTGGGTGGCGACTGGTACGACGTGTTCTCGCTGCCCTCCGGGCATGTCGGGGTGGTCATCGGCGACGTGGCCGGGCACGGCCTGCGCGCCGCCGTCGTGATGGGCCGCATCCGCAGCGCGCTGCGCGCGTACGCGCTGGAGTCCGACGACCCGGCTGACGTCCTGTCCCGCCTCGACCGCAAGGTCGGGGTGTTCGAGCCGGGTGCCATGGCCACGGCCGTGTACGCCGTGATCCAGCCCGGCCTCGCCACCATGCGGCTGTCGGTCGCCGGCCACCCGCCGCCCATCGTGGCCGAGCCGGGCCAGCCGGCACGGGTGATGGAGGTGCGGCCCGACCTTCCCTTGGGCGTACGCATGGGCTCGCCGCGTCGGTCGAGCGACGTCCCGCTCGTCCCCGGGGAGATCATGCTGTTCTACACCGACGGCCTGATCGAGCGCCGGACCCAGCCGCTCAGCCACAGCGTGAGCCGGTTGCGCACGGCCGTGAGCGCCGGGCCGGCAGAGGCGGTGTGCGCGGCGGTCATGGCCGCCATGATCGGCGACGAGCAGGCGGTCGACGACGTCGCCGTGCTCGCGCTCAGCCGGCCTCAGTCGGGCTGACCAGGATGACCAGTCGGGCGATCGTGCCACTCGGGCCGGTGTCGATGTCCAGCTGGTCGCAGAGGTTGCGCATGAGCCACAGTCCCCGGCCGCTCACCGCGTCCGGCGGGGGCAGGTCCCTGGGGGTCTCCGGCGGGATGCCCGGCCCGTCGTCGCTCACCTCGACCTCGACGGACTCGCCCGGCACCACGGTGATCGACACCCGGCCGCCGCCGGCGTAGCGGATCGCGTTCGTCATGGCCTCGTCGACCGCCACGGCGAAGTGCCCGGCCCGCTCGGACCCGACCCCGGCGGCCCTCGCGGCGTCGGTGGCGAGCGTCCGCAGGGTCGCGAGTGTTTCCAGCGCGAGTTCCCGGTGGATCACCGGTTGCCGCGCAGTCGCCTCGGGGTTCATCGGTGCTTAATGTACGTCGCCGGGATGACTTCCGCTGAGCGCCCTCTCCGGTACGTCGTGTGGTGGTGGTTCGGGGACGCCATACAATCGGGCAAGCCGATGCGCTCGACGATGGGAAGGACGGCATCATGGACCCCGACAGCACGCCCGCCGGCCTGACGATCGACGCCCAACCAACGCCGGGCTCCGGCGTGGTGCTCGCGCTGGCCGGCTACATCGACCTGTCGAACGTCCAGGTCCTGAGCGAGGCGATCACGAAGGCGGTGGCCCACGCCCGCGACATCACCCTCGACCTCACGAAGGTGACCTTCCTGGACTCCACCGGGCTGCGCGAGTTCGCCAGCGGCTACCACCAGGCCGAGGCGGCCGGCGTCGGGTTCCGGGTGGCCAATCCCGAGGGCTCCGTGCTCGACGTCCTGCGCATCTCCGGCATGTACGACTACCTCACCGAGGGCGTCCACCCCGGCTAGCCCGCTGGACGCGCCGGACAGCCGTACGCGGCAGTATCCGCCCGCCGGGGGGCGCGACGCCCGGGTCAGAGGGTGCGTTCGAGGCGGTCGGCCAGGAGGCGGGCGAAGCGGGCCGGGTCGCGCAGGTCGCCGCCCTCGGCGAGCACCGCGGTCCCGTAGAGCAGCTCGACGGTCTCCCCCAGCGACGCGTCGTCGGGTCGGGCCCCGTGCGCCTCGCGCAGGCCGGCGACCAGCGGGTGGTCGGCGTTGAGCTCCAGGATCCGCTTGGTGGGGGGCAGTTCCTGGCCCATGGCCGCGTACATCTTCGCCAGCGCGGGCGTGATGTCGTTGGCGTCCGTCACGAGGCAGGCCGGGGAGGTGGTGAGCCGGGTGGACAGCCGTACCTCCTTGACCTCCTCGTCGAGCGAGGACTGGACCCAGGCCAGCAGCGGGGCGAAGTCCTTGGCCTGCTCCTCGCGTTCCGGGGCGTCCTCGGCCGAGGACAGGTCGACGGCGCCCTTGGCGATCGACTGCAGCTTGTGGCCGTCGAACGTGCCCACGATGTCCAGCCACACCTCGTCGACCGGGTCGGTGAGCAGCAGGACCTCGTACCCCTTGGCTTTGAACGCCTCCAGGTGCGGCGAGTTCTCGATCGTCGTGCGGGACTCGCCCGTCATGACGTAGATGTCGGTCTGGCCGTCCTTCATCCGCGACACGTAGTCGCTGAGCTTGGTGAGCGCGGACGGGTCGTGGGTCGTCGCGAACGACGCGATGCCGAGGATGGCCTCGCGGTTGTCGGCGTCGCTGAGCAGCCCCTCCTTGATGACGCGCCCGAACTGGTCCCAGAACGTGCGGTACTTGTCAGGTTCCAGGGCGCCGATGGTCTGCAGCACCTGGCGGACCAGGCGCTTGCGGATCGCCTGGATCTGGCGGTCCTGTTGCAGGATCTCGCGCGAGACGTTGAGCGACAGGTCGGCCGCGTCGACGACGCCGCGCAGGAAGCGCAGGTAGTCGGGGGTGAGCGCCTCGCAGTCGTCCATGATGAACACGCGCTTGACGTAGAGCTGCACGCCGCGCTTGCCGTCGGCGCGGAACAGGTCGAACGGCGCGCGCTCGGGGATGAACAGCAGCGCGTCGTATTCGAAGGTGCCCTCACCGCGCATGTGGACGACCTCGAGCGGGTCGGTCCAGTCGTGGCTGAGGTGCTTGTAGAACTCGGCGTACTCCTCGGGCTTGATGTCGTTCTTGGACCGGGCCCAGAGCGCCTTCATGGAGTTGAGCGGCTCGCCGTCGCCGCCGGCGAGGGTGATGCGCCAGGGGATGAAGTCCGAGTACCGCTTGACGATCTCGCGGATCTTCCACTCGTCGGCGTAGTCGAACAGCTTGTCGTCGGCGTCGGCCGGCTTGAGGTGCAGGGTGACGGCCGTCCCCACGGGCGCGTCGGGGGCGTCGTCGATCGTGTACGTCCCCTCGCCGTCGGACTCCCACCGGGTGCCCTCGGCGGTGCCGGCGCGCCGGGTCACCAGCGTCACCGTGTCGGCGACCATGAAGCTGGAGTAGAAGCCGACGCCGAACTGCCCGATCAGTTCCTTGGAGGCGGCCGCGTCCTTCGTCTCGCGGAGCTTGGCCAGCAGCTCGGCCGTGCCGGAGCGGGCGATCGTGCCGATGAGCCCGACGACCTCGTCGCGCGTCATGCCGATGCCGTTGTCGCGCACGGTGAGCGTGCGCGCGTCCTTGTCGACGGCCAGCTCGATGCGCGGGTCGGACAGGTCGGCCTCCAGGTCCTTGTCCTGGTAGGCCGCCAGGCGCAGCTTGTCCAACGCGTCGGCCGCGTTGGAGATCAATTCCCGCAGGAAGATGTCCTTGTTCGAATACAGGGAATGGATCACCAGCTGCAGCAGCTGCCGGGCCTCCGCCTGGAATTCGAGCGTTTCCATCCTCCACATACCTCCTTCTCGACGTGCGCCAAGAATACAAACCACGCGGTACGCCGTCACAGCCCGTGGTCGGAGCCGGCCCGGTACCCGCGAGAAAGCGCATTCCCGTACGGTGGTGTGTCGTGACGGCTACGGCGATCGACGGCGCGGCGGCGGTGCGGGCGATGGTGCGCCCGCCGACCTTCCCGGACCGCGAGTTCCGGCTGGCGGGCGGCGGCGGGGACCACACGGACGCGTTCCGGGAGGCCATCGACGCCTGCCACGCCGCCGGCGGCGGGCGGGTCGTCGTGCCGCCCGGCGACTACCTGACCGGCCCGATCCGGCTGCGCTCCGGGGTGGACCTGCACGTGTCGGCCGGCGCGACAGTGCGCTTCAGGCGCGAGCCGGCCGCGTACCTGCCGGAGGTGCCGACCCGCTGGCAGGGCGTCGAACTGATGGGATACTCCCCCTTCGTGTACGCCTACGGCGAGCGCGACATCGCGCTGACCGGCGGCGGGACGCTCGACGGGCGGGCCGACGACGCGCACTGGTGGGCCTGGAAGCCGCTGGAGCCGGCCGACTTCGCGCTGCTTGAGCGGCTGGTCGACGAGGGCGTGCCGCCGGCGCGGCGGGTGTTCGGCGACGGGTACCACCTGCCGCCGTCGTTCGTTCAGCCGTACCGGTGTGAGAATGTTTTGATCTCCGGCGTAACGCTGATCAACTCGCCGTTCTGGCAGGTCCACCCGGTGTTGTGCCGCAACGTCACCGTGACCGGGGTGACCGCGCGCTCGCACGGGCACAACAACGACGGCTGCAACCCGGAGTCCTGCGACGGGGTGGTCATCGAGGACTGCCACTTCGACACGGGCGACGACTGCGTCGCCATCAAGGCGGGCCGCAACGCCGACGGCCGCCGCCTGGCCGTCCCGTGCCGCAACATCGTCATCTCGGACTGTACGTTCGCCGACGGGCACGGCGGGGTGACCATCGGCAGCGAGATGAGCGGCGGCGTCGAGCACGTGTACGCGTCGAACCTGCGGATGGACAGCCCCAACCTGTGGACGTGCGCGCGCTTCAAGACCAACTCGGTGCGGGGCGGGTTCATCCGCGACGTTCACGTCACGGACGTGACCGTGGGCCGGGTCCGCGACCAGGTCCTGGAGATCGACTTCGCGTACGAGGAGGGCGACGCCGGGTCGTTCCCGCCCGGGGTCGACGGCATCCACCTGCGCGACTGGCGGGTGGCGAGCACGGACGCGCCGTGGCGGCTGGCCGGCTACCCGCGCGGCCCGATCGGCACGGTCACGCTCACCGGCATCGTGATCGACGCGGCGCGCTCCCCCGCCGTCGCCCGCGACGTCACCGACCTGCGCCTGACCCGGGTGACCGTCAACGGCGAGCGCCTCGGCTGACGCTACCCCTGGTGCGGACGCGCGAGCAGGGAGCGCAGGAGCTTGATGATCTCGTCGGGTGATTCCTCGGCCATGAAGTGCCCGGCCGACGTGGTCCGGTGCTCCAGGTCCGCGGCCCAGGGGCGCCACAGCGCGGCCGCGTCGAAGCCGAGCGCGGCTCCCCAGTCCTGCTGGACGACGGTGACCGGCATGGGCAGCCGGTTCCCGGCGGCCCGGTCGGCCCGGTCGTGTTCGATGTCGATCCCGGCCGAGGCGCGGTAGTCCGCGACGATGGACGGGACCGCCTCGCGGGAGGCCCTCAGGTACTCCGCCCGCACATCCGCGGGAATGACCCGTGGGTCCTGCGCCCACATGTCGAGGAAGTAGCCGAAGAAGGCGTCCGCGCTGGCACTGATCATCTTTTCGGGCAGGCCGGGCGGCTGGGCCATCAGGTACAGGTGGAAGGCGACCGCGGCGGAGGACCCGTGCAGGACGTCCCACATGTCCAGGGTCGGCAGGACGTCGAGGCTGGCGAGGTGGGTGACCGCGGCGGGATGGTCGAGGCCGGCGCGGATGGCCACGAGGGCGCCGCGGTCGTGTCCGGCCAGCGCGAAGCGGTCGTGGCCGAGCCTGCCGGCCAGGGTGACGATGTCGGCGGCCATGGTCCGCTTGGAGTACGTGTCCGCGTCGCGGGCGGCGGGTTTGTCGCTGGCGCCGTAGCCGCGCAGGTCGGGGCAGATCACGGTGTGGTCGGCGGCCAGGTCGACGGCGACGTGCCGCCACATGAGGTGGGTCTGCGGGAAGCCGTGCAACAGCACGATCGGGCTGCCGGCGCCTGCGACCGCCACGTTCAGCGTCACGCCGTCGGCGACCGGTACGCGCTGGTAGTCGAACCCGGGAATGGCCTGCGTCATGGTGGTCCTCTTCTCGTCGGTGGACGCCTCCAGCCTCGCGGGCGCGGATGAGCAACCGATGAGCGCGTTACCGTGAGTCACGGTACGGAAGGGCGGTTCGATCGGTGCGGGTCAGGTTCGGTGTGCTCGGGTCGGTGGTCGCCTGGGACGATGCCGGCGCGCCGGTCGACCTGAGAGGGCCGAAGCACCGCGCCGTGCTGGCTCGCCTCATCGTGGCGCGCGGCCGGGTCGTACCGGTCGGTCGCCTCGTCGATGACCTGTGGCAGGAGCCCCCAGCGGGGGCGGTGAGCGCCGTCCGTACGTTCGTGGCGGCGTTGCGGCGCGCGCTGGAGCCACAGCGTCCACCGCGTGCGCCGGCCCGGTTGCTGGTCACCGAGGGGCCCGGCTACGCGCTGCGGCCGGCGCCGGACACGGTCGACGCCTGGCGGTTCGAGGACGCGGTCGCCGCCGCGTCCACCGCGCCGCCGCACGAGGCACTCGACCAGCTCGATCGTGCCCTGAACTGGTGGCGCGGGCCGGCGTTCGCCGACTTCGACGACGAGCCGTGGGCGCGCGCCGAGCGTTCCCGCCTCGAACAGCTCCGGCTCAACGCCATCGAGCAGCGGGCCGGGGCACACCTGGCGGTCGGGCGTGCCGCCGACGCCGTACCGGATCTCGACGCCCACGTGGCCGAGCATCCGTGGCGGGAGGAGGCGTGGCGGCTGCTGGCCCTTGCCCTGTACCAAGCCGGACGCCAGGGCGACGCGCTCGCGGTACTGCGCCGGGCCCGCAGCCTCCTGCTGGAACAGCTCGGCGTCGATCCGGGCCCGGCGCTGCGTCGCCTGGAGACCGACATCCTCCGCCAGGCCGATCGGGCCGGGGACGGTCCCGGTTCGGAAGCGCAACGGGTCTGGGCGGAGACCGCGGCGGCGTACGACCGTACGGTGGCGGCGCGGTCCGGGGCCCGGCTGGAGTCGACGGTCGGCCTGCTGCGCGGTCTCGCGGTGACCGGCGCGGGTGGCCTCGAGGCGGCACGCGAGCAGCGGATCGCGGCCATCGCCGCGGCCGAGCAGCTGGGCGACCCCGACCTCACCGCCCGGGTGATCGGCGGCTACGACGTACCCGCGATCTGGACGCGCTCGGACGACCCGGCGCAGGCGGCGCGGATCGTGGCGGCGGCCGAGCGGGCCCTGGCCGCCCTGCGCCCCGGCGCGTCCGAGGCCACCCGGGCCCGGCTGCTGGCCACCATCGCGGTGGAAGCGCGCGGCACACGCGGGGCGCGCGGGCCCGAGGCGGCGCGGGAGGCGGAGCGGATCGCGCGCCGCCTGGGCGACCCGGCCCTGCTGGCCTTCGCCCTCAACGGCGTGTTCATGCAGACCTTCCACCGCGCGGGCCTGGCCGCCGAGCGCGACGGGATCGGCGCCGAGCTGGTCGCCCTCTGCGCCCGGCACGGCCTGGCGACCTTCGAGATCCTCGGTCATCTCATCCGGTTGCAGGCCCGCGGCGCGCTCGCCGACTTCGTCACGGCCGACCACCACGCCGCGGAGGCCGACCGGATCGCCGAGCGGCACGACCGCCCGCTGGTCGGCGTGTTCACCCGGTGGTACCGCGCCCTGCGACTCGCCGCGACCGGGTCGTCGCGACCGGCGGCGGAGGCCGCCTACCGCGACGCGGCGGCACAGCTCGCCGGCGCCGGCATGCCCGGCGTCGAACGGGGCCTCCTACCGCTGGCCCTGCTGTGCCTGCGGGTGTGGCACGGCGACCCGGCCGGCTTCGGCGACGACATCGACTGGGGCCCCTACGCGCCCTGGGCACGCCCGCTCGTCCTGCTCGGCCAGGACCGCCCGGCCGACGCCGCCGCGGCGCTGCGCCGGACCCCCGAACCGCCGCGTGACCTGCTGTTTGAGGCCCTGTGGTGCCTCACCGCCCAGGCCGCGATCGCCCTGGGCGACCGGACGGCGATGACGCGTGCCCGCACCGAACTCGCGCCGGCCGCAGGCGAGCTGGCCGGGGCCGGCAGCGGCATGCTCACGGTCGGCCCGGTCGCGCATCACGTCGACCAGCTCAGCGCAGCCCTCGGGCGTACCCGCTGAGCGGGTCGCGCGTCCTCGCCTCCTTACCCGTCAGCAGTCGCGCCGGGCGGGCAAGCCGACGATGGCCGCGATGCCGACCGTCAGGTGCATGCCGGCCAGGGCCAACCGGCTCGGCGTGTCGACGCCGCTGCCCAGCGGTCCGGCCAGCGACAGGACCAGCACGATCGACGCGATGATCCGGTACGTCAGGACGGGGCGGCGCACGGTGCGCTCCAGCACCGCGAGCAGCGCCCAGGCGGCCAGGCCGGCGACCAGCGCGGCGGCCGTCACCGCGGCCGGGCCGACGCGCTGGACGGTGTCGCCCTGGCGGACGGCGAGGTCGAGGCCGAGCCAGGGGACTTCAATGACCCACAGGAGGAGCGAACCGGCCACCGCGGCGGCGACGGTGATCGCGCGGCCGGTGCGCCGCGCTGTTCTGGTACGGGTGTGTCCGATGTCGTTCGTCATGCCGACGAGCGTCGCGGTCAGGACCGCGTGACCACATCCGACCGCAGGCGTCGCCCGAGCCTTCCTTGGCGGGCCCGCCCACCAACTTTGGATGGTGTCGGCGTCCGCCGCCGCCCGGCTAGCCTCGCCGGGTGAACAGGTGGGCTGACGACGGCGACCACCCACCCCGTGCCGCCGTCGTGATCATCCTGTGCGTGGCGGGGATGTTGATCGCGGCGACGATGCTCGGCTGGTGGCGCGGCCGCCCGGCCGGCCCGCTGTTGGCCCTCGACCTCGCGGCCGGCGCGCTGAGCTGGCTGTTGGCGCCGCTGGTGCTGTGGCGGCCGGTGGCCGCCACAGCGGTGCTGTCCGTGCTGGCCGCGCTGTCACCGGCGGCCAGCCCGCCGGCCACGATCGGCGCGCTGCAGGTGGCGCGGCGCCGGCGCTTTCCGGTGGCCATCGCGGTCGCGGCGGCCGGCGTCGCCGCGCATGCGGTGCAGGGCGCCTGGCGACCCAGCGGCGGCATGTCGTACGTGTGGTGGCTGGCGCTGGTCACGATCGGGTACGGCGGGCTGCTCGGGTGGGGTGCGTGGGCCCGGGCACGGGCGGCCCTGATCTGTTCGTTGCGCGAGCGGGCCCGCCGTGCCGAGGCCGAACAGGGCCGCCGGGTGGCCGAGGCGCGCATGCTGGAACGGCGCAGGATCGCCCGGGAGATGCACGACGTCCTCGCCCACCGCCTGTCGCTGCTGGCCACGTTCGCCGGCGCGATGGAGTACCGGCCGGATTCGGCGCCCGAGCAGCTGTCACGGGCCGCCGGCGTCGTCCGGGACGGGGTGCACCAGGCGCTGGAGGAGCTGCGGGACGTGATCTCGCTGCTCCGCGACGACGATCCGGCCGACGGCGAGGGCGTCCACCCGCCGCCGGTACTCGCCGATATCCCACGGCTGGTCGCGGAGTCGCGCGACGCCGGCACCCGGGTCCAGCTGCACGAGGCGGTGGACGAGCCGGCCGAGGCGCCACCCGCGCTGGCGCGTACGGCCTACCGGGTTGTCCAGGAGGGCCTGACGAACGCCCGCAAACACGCCGCCGGCCAGCCGGTCCGGGTGACGCTGCGCGGCCGGCCCGGCGCGGGCCTGGAGATAGACATCCGCAACCCGGTGGGGGCGGAGCCGCGCGGCTGGTCCGGCGGGGCCGGCCTGGTCGGGCTCACCGAACGGGTGCGCCTGGCCGGCGGGCGGCTCGACCATCAGGCCGTCGCCGGCGAGTTCCGGCTGCACGCGTCGCTACCATGGCCGGCATGACCCCGCCGGTACGGGTGCTCGTCGTCGACGACGACGCGCTCGTGCGCGCCGGGCTCACCATGATGCTCGACGGCGCCCCGGGCATCACCGTGGTCGGCGAGGCGGCCGACGGGGACGAGGTCCCCGCCATGGCCGACGCGCACGCGCCGGACGTCGTACTCATGGATCTGCGCATGCCGCGCGTCGACGGCCTCACCGCGACCCGCCGCCTGCGGGCGCGTCAGCGCCCGCCCGAGGTCATCGTGCTCACCACGTTCGACACGGACGAGAACATCCTGTACGCGCTCCGCGCCGGGGCGAGCGGCTTCCTGCTCAAGGACACCCCTCCGGCCCGGATCGCGGAGGCGGTGCGCCAGGTCGCGGCCGGCGAGCCGATCCTGTCGCCCCGGGTCACCCGTCGCCTGATGGACCGGGCCCGCGTTCACGCCGGCGCCCACGCGCGCGCCAGGGCAGCCCTCGCCGCGCTGAGTCCTCGCGAACGCGACGTCGCGGTCGCCATCGCACAGGGCCGCAGCAACACCGAGATAGCCGGGGCGTTGAACATGACGCTGGCCACGGTGAAGTCCCACGTCTCGCACATCCTGACCAAGCTGGACCTCGACAACCGCACCCAGGTGGCGCTGCTGGCCCACGACGCCGGCCTCGCCTGATCTACGCGGCTTCGCCCGCGTGCCTTTCCAGGAACTCGTCGATCGCTTGGCGGATCACGCCGGATCGCCCACCCCGATCATTGCCGGCAAGGTGGTCCAACTTCCGGACAACGTCGGATGGCAGGCGTACGCCGGTGACAATCATCGGGATTGCCTCCGGCGACGGCGCGGAACCGAGGTCCGGACCGGGCGTCGCATCCCGCAGGAGCTCGGAGATGTCACCGCCAGCGTTGAAATAGGCCACCAACTCGTCGCGGCTCATATTCCTTGGGTCTCGATGAACGGTCACGACGTGCCCTCCATCCATAGTTTGATCTCTTCGGGCGTTGCCGGCCGAGCTGCCAGGATGGCAAAACTGTTCACGCTGGCAATGCGCTCGCACAGCACTACGATCGACCAGCGCCAGAAGCGGCTTCGCTGACAGCACCCCGAAAGCGTAGACGGACACAGTCCCGGACTCGCCCCGGACCGGATCGACCCATCTTTTACTCTCGATCACTTCGACCGGATGTTGGTAGCGCAGGCATCCGCGGGAAGGCCCTGACATTGGCCATGGGCGACGCGTCCGGCACGATGGGTGTCGTGATGAGAATGGGCCGGCTGTTCGCCCCGTTGCTGGTGCTGTGCCTGGTCGCGTGCGGCTCGACACCAGCGACGCCCACACCGGCCACGCCGACCGGAGCACCCGGTTCGACGATCACCGTCGGCCTTGCCGACCGGCCGTTCCAGTTGCACGTCCCGACCACGTACGCGGCGGGCACGAAGGTGCCGCTCGTGGTGCTGCTGCACGGGTTCACGTCCAACGCGGCCGAGGCGGAGAGCTACTTCAAGCTGACCGCGCAGTCGGACCGGCGGGGCTTCCTGTACGCGATGCCCGACGGTACGAAGGACTCGCGGGGC
This sequence comes from Luedemannella helvata, assembly GCF_039528415.1. Lineage (NCBI taxonomy): Bacteria > Bacillati > Actinomycetota > Actinomycetes > Micromonosporales > Micromonosporaceae > Luedemannella > Luedemannella helvata. Next base: position 5,231 of record NZ_BAAALS010000010.1, on the reverse strand, counting down.
GACCGGTTCTGGAACGCGACGGACGCGTGCTGCGCGTTCTACGGCCGTGACGTGGACGACTCCGGATACCTGTACCGCCTGGTGCAGGCCATCAAGGCCGCGTACGCGGTCGACCCGCAGCGGGTGTACTTCGTCGGCCACTCCAACGGCGGCTTCATGGCCTACCGGATGGCCTGCGACCACGCGGCGGAGATCACCGCGATCGTGTCGCTCGCCGGCGCGATGGTCAACGATCCGGCCCTGTGCACGCCGAGCCGGCCGGTCAGTGTCCTGCAGATCCACGGCACCGCCGACGAGACGATCGCCTTCACGGGCGGCGCGAACGGCTCGCAGCCGTACCCGTCGGCCGAGGCCGGGCTCGCCGCCTGGCGGGGGTACAACGGCTGCGGCGACGCGGCCGCCTCCGGCGCGCCGATGGACCTCGACTCGTCGCTGCCCGGCGCCGAGACCACCGTGACGACGTACCGGACCGGCTGCCGCGCCGGCACCCGCGTGGAGTTGTGGTCCATCGCGGGTGGCCGGCACGTACCGGCGCTCACCGGCGCCTTCCCCGGCGCGGTCGTCGACTTCCTCCTCGGCCGGTAGGTCAGTCGGCGGTCGCGGTCACAGCCGCGGGCCGGCGCATCCGGGCGGCGAGCAGCCACCAGATCACCAGCTGCAGCAGGCCGAGGGCCAGGGCGTACGGCATGAGGGTCCACAGGCCGATGCCCTGCGCGATCGCGCCCGCCACCCACGGCAGCGCGGCGCCGCCGACCAGGGAGACCCCGTTGAGGATGCCGATCGCGGTCGGCACCAGACGCTCCTCGGTCACCTCGGGCATCACCGCGATGGCGGTCGGGAACAGCGGACCGAGGAAGAACCCGAGCGCGATGAACCCGGCACCCGCGAGCGCCGGCAGGGGCGCCACCCACACGAGGGCGGAGCTGACGATCACGCCGCCCAGGCAGGCGAACGTCATCCGGGCGGTCGTCCAGCCGAGCCGGGTGGCCACCGGGCTGATCACGAAGCGGCCGAGGGTGAGGCCGAACCAGTACCCGCTGATGATCCAGCCGGCGGCGAGGTCGCCCAGTCCGTGCTCGCCGACCGCGTACGTGAAGCCCCAGTTGCCCACGCCGAGTTCGAGGCCCACGTACACGCCGAGGAACGCGCCGGCCAGCAGGACCGCCGGCGAGCGGAGCACCGGGCCGAGCAGCCGCTGCTTCTGCGTGCTCGTCGTCGGGCTGGCCGCCCCGTTCGTCCGCGGATAGACGAGCAGGAACCCGACCGTGAGCGCGAGGCAGATGACCCCGAGCAGCAGCCACACGGCCGTCCACGACCGGCCCAGGCCGTGCAGGATCCACGCTGCCAGCGGCGGACCGACCAGCGCGCCGACGCCGAAGAAGCCGTGCAGCCGGTTGATCAGCATGGTCGCCGAGGGAAGGGTCGCGAGATAGGCGTTGAGCACGGTCTCCAGCACGCCGGTGCCGTACCCGGCGAGCACCTGCAGGGCGAAGAACACCCAGAACGCCGGCCGCGCCGCCGACAGCAGCGCCGCCGCCACGAACGCGCCGCCGCCCACGACGAGCGCGAGCCGGGTGCCGAGGCGGTGCATCAACGCGCCACTGGTCGCCCCGGCGAGGAAGAACCCGGCCGCGAACGTGAAGAAGGTGAGGCCGATCGTGGCCATGTCGACCTGATAGTCAGCGATCTGCGCGGGCAGCAGCACGGTGCCGACGCCGGCGCTGATCCCGACAAAAACGAAAGCGACGTACGCCAGGACGACAGGCGCACGCCAATGGCCGTGCGAGACAGACAAAACGGGCCTCCACGGTCCGTACCAGGGGCTTACAGGGTGCCCGGACACCCTACGTCGGCATGGTCAACGGCTCCTAGCCGTTTCTGAGCCGTTATCGCAACCAGTCTCGTGGCCGGTACATGCCGATGGAGGCGGGTGCGGTGTCGGTGAATCCGTACCGGCGGTAGAGCCGGTGCGCCTCGCCGTCCGCGATGAGCGAGAGGTACGCCGTGGCCGGTGCCCGCCGGTAGTCGGCCACGCCCGGCACCCCGCTCCGCAGCTCATGGTTCGCATCCACACGGCCCGTGCTACCACGTTTCGCCGGCGCCGCGCCGCGTCGACGCCATCAGGGGTCGAACTGGTACCTGACTGGACGTTTGATTCTGGTTAAGAGGCATAAGCCCGGTTGATGTATCGACGATCATCGTGGTGAACGCCTGGAATGCCGGCAATAGGTAGTCCTACCCCGGTTGGGATCTGGGCGGATACGAGGCATCTCATCGGCCGATCGTGTCTGATTCACTTTCATCACGAAACGACGGACTCAGTGTCCGACGGACCGCTCCGCCGACACCGTACGCAGGTGTCATGTCGAACCGCAGCGCGTACCCCTCCGACCTGTCCGACGCCCGCTGGGCACTCATCAGCCCTCGACTGACCGCCTGGCGCCAGGCCCGCACGGACGCCGGCGTCGGCGGCCGCGTTCCCACCCATGACCTACGCGAGATCTTCAACGCGATCCTCTACGTCAACCGCACCGGCATCGCCTGGCGCTACCTGCCCCACGACTTCCCGCCTTACCGCACCGTCTACGGCAACTTCGCCGCCTGGACCAAGGAAGGCATCTTCGCCGAGCTGAACTATCAGCTCACCGGCCTGGTCCGTGACCACCATGGTCGCCAAATCACTCCTACGGCATCCATTATGGACACACAAAGTATCAAGACCTCCACTAACGCTCCACTCTCGACACAGGGTATTGATGCGGGCAAGAAAGTGGTGGGACGTAAGCGAGGGATCATCACTGACACCTTGGGACTGTTGCTGGCCGTCATCGTCACCGCCGCCAGCGTCAGCGACAACGTCATCGGCACCGAACTGCTCAATGAGGCCACCAAGCACCATCCCACCCTCGCCAAGACATGGGTCGACGCGGGCTTCAAGAACACTGTCGTCGAACACGGTGCCACACTTGGCATCGACGTTGAAGTCGTCACCAAAGACCCTGCCATCAAAGGGTTTTCTGTCGTCAAACGCCGCTGGGTTGTGGAGAGGACGCTGGGCTGGCTCATGCACCACCGCCGCCTCGTGCGCGACTACGAGACCCGACCCGACAACTCCGCCAGCATGATCACGATCGCGATGATCGACAACCTCGCCAAACGCCTCACCGACGAAATCACCCCAACGTGGCGAGACACCTAAATCGTCATTACTCACAAACTACGTGAATCAGACTCCTCTAAGCAACGGGCACACCGCGGAGCCGCACGTCATCAAAACTACACCGCAAAGGCTGTGCTAAATGCGCCGCTTGGCCTGCCAGCCTTATCTGGCCGAAAGTGTCTATACCATCAAGTAGTGCAACTTGACGGTCGTTAATATACACTGTCACCCTGCCAGCGAGGGCCAGTATCGCTACTCTATTTGGCGTATCAGCACTCAACTCTTTGAGTTCGCGAATGCCATCCAACGGTTCATGAGGCAAGCTGCCCGGATTGCGAGTAACCTCGAAGTTCGTACGGCCGAGTTTGACCGCGTACCAATGTTCATTGTCGCGCCATCCAAATAGCAATCCGCAGTAGCTATCCTCTGAGCCCTGCGCGTGGGTGATGGTCGCTTCCAGGTGGAAATCGCGGACAGCCGGTGTGCCACTTTCGGGGTACCAGTAGGTATAGTCGCGTTTAGTGGCCAGGCTGAGATCTAGATGGCCTTCCGACTGTGTGGCAGCTCCAGTGCCGAAGTCGCTGATTTCCTTACTCGGCAATGACACAGGATGGTTGAAGTCAAGCGATAGTAACGGCTGCCATGAAGATGCTGTCTCACGGGCTTCTCTGCCGGGAGCGGTGGACCGGTAGACGGCGACGCCTTGCACGACCGCGTAGCTAGCACTAGTCAGAACGAGCGCCGTGACGATTTGCAGCGAGGCGGCAAGTCTATCGGGACGGATTCCTCTTGCGACTCGGTATACCAACGCTCCTATGATGGCTCCAAGGCACCCAATAAGGATCTGGCTATCCCCGAGGCTTGCCTGAAATAGAGCCTCTGGCCAGCGATTGCCAAGCAAAGCAAGCGCGAGAACTGGCAATGCCGTGCACAGCCCGATAATCAATCCAGCATCAAGGGCTGTTTGCCTCTTGTCTGACTGCAATCGCTTCTTCATCGTGTCGATCATCCTTGGATGCGAAGGGGATGTAGAAATTCCTTTGTAGGCTTGCAGATCGCTGGGCGTGCCAGAACACGCACCCATTACGGTAAACCTCCTTGTCTCGCTGGCGACGTTGACACCCTCGTTTAGCCGACAAACTGCTGAAACCTCCCACTAACCTCGATCATCGCGCGTGAGCTGAACTCGGCTTTTCACCGCAGTCGTCATCGTGATTCGTCGATGCGGCTGGTGGGTGAGTGTGGTGGTGGGCCGTCTGTCGCGACGGTGGGCGTGGTCTCCTGGGGTCCTCCGGTTGAACCGGGTGGTTGTCACCGTAAGCCGGTGTCATGACCGATCGTCGCCCCTACCCGTCCGACCTGTCCGACGCGCGCTGGGCCCTGATCGCAGCCCGGCTGATCGCCTGGCGGCAGGCCCGCACCGACGCCGGTGTCAGCGGCCGCGCCCCGACCCACGACCTGCGGGAGATCTTCAACGCGATCCTCTACGTCAACCGCACCGGCATCGCCTGGCGCTACCTGCCACACGACTTCCCGCCCTACCGCACCGTCTACGGCTACTTCGCCGCCTGGACCAAAGAAGGAATCTTCACTGAGCTCAACTACCAGCTCACCGGCCTGGTCCGCGACCACCACGGCCGCCAGATCGAACCCACTGCGTCCATCATGGACACCCAAAGCGTTAAGACCTCCACCAACGTCCCACTCACCACCCAGGGCACCGACGCCGGCAAGAAGATCATCGGCCGCAAGCGTGGCATCATCACCGACACCCTCGGCCTGCTCCTCGCGGTCGTCGTCACCGCGGCCAGCGCCAGCGACAACCAGGTCGGCACCCACCTGCTCGACCAGGCCACCACCAGCCACCCCACGGCCACCAAGACCTGGGTCGATGCCGGCTTCAAGAACACCGTCGTCGAACACGGCGCCACACTCGGCGTCGACGTCGAAGTCGTCACCAAAGACCCGCAGGTCAAGGGATTCAGCGTCGTCAAACGTCGATGGGTGGTCGAGCGCGTGCGCCGTGAGGCGCTGATTGATCGTGTGGAGGTGAGAGACCGCCACCGCCGTC
>NZ_BAAALS010000009.1:0-200920 GCF_039528415.1 Luedemannella helvata | reverse complement strand
GCGGGCGGCTGCGCGGGCGACGGGACGTGGGCCGGCGGCGGGACATGGGCCGGCGGCGGCGCCGCGGCCGGGGCCGGCGCCCCGGCCGGCGGGTATCCGACCGGCGCCGTGGGCGGCGCGAACGCCGCGTACGGCGACTCGGACACCGGGGTCTCGTCCGCGTACGGCGCGTAGCGGTCGTCCACCGGCTCGTCGCCGGCGGGGGCGGGTTGCCCCATGGCCGAGGAGACCGTGCGGAAGCTGCCCGTACCGAAGTCGGCCGCCTGGCGCTGCACCGGCAGGCTCGGGGCGGGTGCCGCCTCGGCGAGCCCCAATTGGTCCAGGACGAACGCGTGCACCTCCGACTCGTAGCGGTAGAGCGCGTACCGGCCGGCCGGGCCGGCGTGCGCGGCGGCGCCCAGTTCGACCCGGAACAGGATCGGCCCGTCGCCCTCGGCCGCGTTCGCCCGCAGGCGGGCCACCCACTTCGCGGGCTCGTGCACCATGACGCGCGCGTCGTGCACGGCGCCCGTGACGAACAGCGCGGGTCGCCGTCCGCGGTGCCGCCGGCCCCGGTGGGTGTTCTCATACGGCGAGTACGCCGCGAGCAGCCCGAAGATCTCCGGTACCTGCGGGTCGCCCCACTCGTCGCGCTCGTTGATCGACAGCGGCATCGTGGGGTCCAGCATCGTGTTGAGCACGTCGACGAACGGCACCTCGGCGACGACCGCGCGCCAGCGGTCGGGCCGGGTCGCGAACGCGGCGCCCTGCAACAGGCCGCCCGCGGAGCGGCCGCGGGTGACGATGCGGTCCGGGTCGACCAGCGCCGGCTGGTGCGGCTGCACGCCGGCCAGCCAGTCGGCCACCGCGGCGTGGTCGGCGAACGTGTTCGGCTTGGCGGTCAGCCGGCCGGCCTGCCACCAGCCGCGTCCGAGTTCGCCGCCGCCGCGCGGGTGGGTCAGCGCGAACACGACGCCCCGGTCGAGCAGGCTCGGCAGGGCCATGTCGAACGACGGGTCGTCGCACGACTCGTACGCGCCGTAGCCCCACATCACGCAGGGCGCGGTGCCGTTGAGCGGGGTGCCGTGCCGCCAGGCCAGCGTGACCGGCACCTGCGTGCCGTCCGGGGCTTGGGCGTGGCGGCGCTCCGTGTGGTACGCGTTCGGGTCGTACCCGGGCACGTAGGTCATCTTGCGCAGCATCCGCTGCCCGGTGCGCAGGTCCACGTCGAACCAGCGCGGCGGCTCGATCAGCGAGTCCACCTGGATCGTCACGCTCGTCGCCCGGTACTCGAACTGGGTCGCGAGCGTGAGGCGCCCCGCGGCCGTCTCCGCGTGGATCTCGCGCTCCTCGCCGGAGGCGCGGTCGACGATCCGCAGCAGGGGGAAGCCGTCGCGGCGCAGCTCCAGCAGCAGGAAGTTGGCCAGCGCGTGGCACGCGACGAGGCGCTCGCCCGGCCGCGAGGGGGCGACCTCGCGCCACTGGTTGCGGTGCGCGGCCGCGACCGGCGCGCGCATGAGGCGGAACTCGGGCGCGCCGTCGTTGGTGACGATGTAGAGGTGGTGGTCGGCGTGGTCGACCCGGTACTCGACGCCGCGGCGGCGGCCGGCGAGCAGGCGCGGTGCCCCGGTCGGGGTGTCGGCCGGCAGCAGCCATGTCTCCGTGGTGTCGCGGCTCGCCGTCTCGATGAGCAGGTACGCCCCGCTCGTGCTGGCCCGGACGGTCACCTCGAAGCGCGCGTCCGTCTCCGTGTAGACCAGCATGTCCGATGTCGACGGCGTGCCCACCTGGTGGCGCCACACCTGGTACGGGCGCATGGCGTCGTCCGGCACGACGTAGAAGAAGTGGGTCGAGTCGCTGCTCCATGCGCCGCCGTAGTACGCCCGCGGCACCTCCTCGACGGAGCCCGCCACCTCCAGGTCGTCGGCCCCGGTCAGGTCACGGTCCGGCGACAGGTCGCGGAAGCGCAGGGTGAAGATCTCGTCGCCGGTCGTGTCGAACGCGTACGCGAGCAGGCGCCCGTCCGGGCTGACCTCGCGCACGCCCAGGCTCACGTAACCGGCCGCGTCGACGTCGTGGTCGCGCTCGTCGCGGTCGCCGTCGCGCGCCAGCTCGGCCTCGTCCAGCACGACCCGGCCCGCCACGGCGGGGTTGCGGGTCGACATGAACTGCCCGTACTCCTCGCCGGCGACCGTACGGCTGTAGTAGAAGAAGGCCCCGCGCTTCCAGCTGACCGACTCGTCCGTCGGCAGGACGCGTCGGTCCACCTCGCCGAACACCGTCTCGGCCAGGTCGGCCAGGTGCGCCACGGATTCGTCGTAGAAGCGCCGCTCGGCGCGCAGATGCTCGATGACGTCGGGATTGTCGCGATCGCTGAGCCACGCGTACTCGTCCACCCAGGTCTGCCCGTGCAGCGTGCGCTGGGTCGGAATGGTGGCGGCGACGGGCGCGACGGGGCCGACCTCAGCCGGTTCCTCGGTCTGCGTTTCGGCGGCGTTGGGGGTGACGTCGTGGGGCATGGCCGGACGTTATCGTGTCGCACAGAGTTTTCCAACGGGTACCGGATCGCGCCGCCCGCCGCTGTCGGGCAGCTGACGCGTCCTACTGGCGGAGGAACTCCTGCCGGTAGGTGAAGGTGTTCTTCGAACCGTCCTCGTTGGTTGATTCGCCGCCGCCCGTGGCCGACAACTGCGCCGTGCGGCACGTCACCGTGTCGCTGGTCAGGGGGCCGCCGTCCTCGGTGGCGGACTGGTCGGTCTGCCCGGGCGTCTTCCAGGTCCGGGTGACCTGGCCCACGGCGTCGGTGTAGTCGATCCGGTCGCCGGTCCGGGCCCACCTATAGGTGATCTTGCCGGTCTGCGTGTAGGACGAGCCGCCGCCGAGGTCGAACTCCATCTGATCGGTCTGCATCGAGCCCGTGCCGTCCTCGTTGAACGTCACGATCATCGAGCCCTTGCCCGTGTACTTCACGGTCTGTGCCGGGTTGGTGTAGACGATCGTCTCGGTGGTGAGCTGCCACACACCGACCACGCAGTCGGGGTCCTTCTTGCCCAGGGTCTGCACCGCGACGAACGCTCCGGTGCCGGCCAGGAGGGCGAGCACGGGCGCGGCGATGAGCAGCACGATCAGCCAGGTGCGCCGCGGCCTGGCCGGTGCCTGCGGCGGCCAGGGCTGCGGGTACGCCGGCTGGTAGCCCTGCTGCGGCCAGCCGGGGCCGCCGGACACGGGGCCGGCCTGCCCGGGCCAGCCGGGCGCCCCCGACGCCGGGCCGGGTTGCGCGGGCCAGCCGGGCGCCGGCGGGCCCTGGTAGGCCGGCGGCCCGGACGGCACGGGCGGTGCCGACTGCGCGGGCGGTCCTGAGTGCACCGGCGGTCCCGGATGCACCGGCGGCGCGGACTGCGCGGGCGGTCCGGAGTGCACGGGCGGTGCGGCCAGCGGCGCGTCAGGCGAGGCCCACACGTTGTCGGCCCCGGTGCCGGGCGTCGCGGCGGCCGGCGGCACCGGGTCTGCCGGGGCCAGCCCCAGCGCCCGCGCGTACGTGCCGACCACCCAGTCGGCCGCACTCGGCGTCAGGGAGTACTCCTCGCTGAGGATGCGGGACACGTTGGCGACCGCGGTGGACACGGGAGTGCCCTGGCCGACCTGGGTCGTGAGCCGGCCCCCCACTCCGGCGCCCGCCGCGGCCTCGACGATGCGTCGCTCCCGCGGCAGGTCGGCGAACAGGTCGGGCAGCATGTTGTCCAGGGCCGTACGGTCGTCGAGCACGCGCGGGCCGAAGTCGTTCACGAGCGAGCGCAGGTGCTCGGCGGCGTCGCCGGAGGGGTTGGACAGCGAGTCGGTCACCGTGCAAGTCTGCGGTGCCGGACCGTGCGCCACAACGGTCAGTGATCGATCAGGAGATCACGCTCGGGTCACAAAGCGGCAACCTGCCCGCACGGCCGGTGCGGCGCGCGCTCGCGGCGGTTTACGCTTCACCCGCTCGCGCGTCCGGGCAACACCATCGATGCGACGTCGGTGGATCCCCGGCCGTGCGGCACGACGCCGCCGTCGAAGCCATCTCGGCGGACAGTCCGGCGGTCGCGATGACCGCCGGGTGGTCGGCGGCGGGAGTACGGTTCGCCAGCTCGCAGACGGGAGCGCTCCTTGGCGTGCTGGTCGTGCTCACCGCCGCCCGCCAGATCCTTCGTCCCGTGTGGCCTGACCGGTCACGCGCGGGCGCTCGCGTGGGGCCAGGGCGCCATCGGCTCGAAGTCCTCACCCCGTTCGGCGGCCACCCACCAGCCGGTGTCCTCCACGTAGTGGGTGAACCAGGCGGCCAGGCTGGGCGCGTCGACGTACCAGGCGAGGTCCGGGTCGCCCGGGTTGGGCTCGAAGAGCAGCACCGTGGCGTCGTCGCTGCGGCAGTCGACGCACGCGTACATCCCGCAGCCCCACGTCATGATCGGCAGGACTCCCTCGGGCCACGCCCACTCGGAGCCCGCGTAGGTCTCCCGGAAGTCGAGGTAGGTGCTCACCACCGATCCCTCACCGTTGAGGGGGAGCAGGCACTCCTCCGGGCCGAAGCCGCCGTCGCCCACCTGCCGGTACGCCGCGGCGAGCAGGTCGGGCAGCGCGAAGCCGAGCCGCGTCCGCGCCGTCTCGATGGCGGCCGCGTCGACGCCGGGGGGCACGTCGGGGTCGTCCTCGGCCGCGCGGTGGGCGACCCGGGTCAGTAGTTCGGTGTCGTCGGTCACGGCGACATCGTGGCACCGGGCACCGACACGAAGTGTCGGGGGACCTTTCTAGTGTGGGCGCACACGAGGGGAGCAGGGCATGGCTGGTTCGGTGGTCGTGGACATCACGATGTCCGTGGACGGGTTCGTGGCGGGACCCAACGAGGGGATGGGCCGCGGCCTGGGCGAGGGCGGCGAGCCGATCCATAACTGGATCATGGGCGGCGAGTGGTCGTACGACAACGGCCCCACGTTCCAGGCGTCCGGCGCCGACCGGGCGGCCGTCGAGGCCCTGCACACCCGGTACGGCGCCGTGATAGTGGGCCGGCGCATGTACGACGTGGTGGACGGTTGGGGCGACGAGGTCGCCTTCCCGCAGCCGGTGTTCGTGGTGACCTCGCGCCCCCATCCGCGCCGTGAGGTGGGCACGTCGTCGTACACGTTCGTGACCGACGGCATCCAGGCGGCGCTGGAGCGGGCGCGACAGGCGGCGGGGCAGCGCCCCGTGGTGATCGGCGGCGGCGCGCGGGTCGTCCAGCAGTACCTGGCGGCGGGCCTGGTCGACGAGATCGCGCTGCACATCGCGCCGGTCCTCATGGGCGCCGGACGTCGCCTGTTCGAGCACATCGGCGACCACGTGCGCCGCCTGGAGATCGTCCGGGTGGCCGAGTCGCCGAACGCCACCCACCTGCACTACCGCGTCGGTCGGCCCTGACGGGGCGGCCGGCGCGGCCATGCACACGGCCGTCAGTGGTGGAACGCGGGCGACTGGCCCTCGGTGGGCAGCGGTCCGGTCAGCGCGTCGAGATAGTCCGCTTCCATCTTCAGGTCGGCCAGGAACGCCGAGGCCAGGTCGCGACTGAATCCGTTGCGTACCACCACGCGCTGCACGGTCAGCGAGGTGAGGTCGTCGGGCATGGGGTAGGCCGGGATGAGCCATCCCTTGCCGCGCAGCCGATCGGAGAGGTGGTAGAGGTTCCACTTGTCGGTGTGGCCCTTCTTCAGGCTCCACGCGAACACCGGGATGTCGCTGCCGTCGTTCCACAGGTCGAACTGCGGCAGTTTGGCGATCTCGGCCGACAGGTAGGTCGCCACGTCGTGCGAGGCCTGCTGCACCCGTTGGTAGCCGTCGAACCCCAGCCGCAGGAACAGGTAGTACTGCAACAGCACCTGGGCGCCGGGCCGGGAGAAGTTGAGGGCGAAGGTCGGCATCTCACCGCCCAGGTAGGACACCCGGAAGATGAGGTCCTCGGGCAGCGACTTCAGGTCACGCCACACCACCCAGCCGAGACCGGGATACACCAGACCGTACTTGTGCCCGGAGGTGCTGATGGACGCCACCCGGGGGACGCGGAAGTCCCAGTTCAGGTCGGGTTGGATGAACGGCGCGACGAACCCGCCGGACGCGCCGTCGACGTGGATGGGGATGTCCAGGCCGGTGGACTCCTGGACGCGGTCGAGGGCCGCGGCGATCTCGGCCACCGGCTCGTACATGCCGGTGTAGGTGACGCCCATGATGGCCACCACGCCGATGGTGTTCTCGTCGACGTACTTCTCCAGGTCGTGACCGTCGAGCACCTTGTGCTCCAACGAGATCGGCACCTGTCGCATCTCGACGTCGAAGTAGTTGCAGAACTTCTCCCAACACACCTGCACGGCGGTGGACATCACCAGGTTGGGCTTGTCGGTGGGCTGTCCGGCGGCCCGGCGCCGTAGCTGCCAGCGCCGCTTGAGGGCCAGCCCGCCGAGCATGCAGGCTTCCGACGACCCGATGGTCGAGGTGCCGATGGTGTTCTTCGCGTCAGGCGCGTGCCACAGGTCGGCGAGGATGGTCCAGCACCGCGTCTCGACCTCAGCGGTCGCCGGGTACTCATCCTTGTCGATCATGTTCTTGTCGAACGCGTCGTTGTAGAGCTTGCGGGCGTGGTCGTCCATCCACGTGCCGACGAAGGTGGCCAGGTTGAGTCGCGAGTTGCCGTCGAGCATCGCCTCGTCGTGCACGATCTGATACGCCGTCTCCGGCAGGGACTCGCTGGCCGGCAGCGAGTACCGCGACAGTTCCGTGGCCTCGCCGGGACGCGCGAAGACCGGATTGAGTTCGACGGTCTCGCGGGCGTCGACGTTTTCCAGGTGCAGGGTTACCGCCATGTCGCACTCCCGGAATAAGGGCAGCGATGGGTTCGGACTTTCGTGCTTCTCTTGAGGCTAGACATGCCCCGGGTGGGCACGCGGAAAAATCGACCGACGTCATTCATGGGCGAGGCTGGCTCTGTGACCTGCTCAGACACCGGTACCGGCCACGCTCGACGGCGGGTGCCGGGCGGTCCGGGCCGTGGTCGGCAGGTTCGGCGAATCGCGTCCTGGCGGGGCCGGCCGCACTAGGCTCGACATGTCAATGGCACTGCCACACCCGGCCGCTCGAGAAAGCGGGTCAGTTTCTTCAGCGACCTCCCGCCGAGGGCAGGGGAGACGGCACGGGGGTAGGTCATGTCCGATGTCACCACGTCCACCGGGTCGAAAACGCCCTCGACGGCGAAGATCACCGTCATCGGGCTCGCGCTGCTCAACATCGTGGCGGTCGTGAGTCTGCGTGGTCTGCCCGCCGAGGCCGAGTACGGCCTGTCGTCGATCTTCTACTACCTTTTCGCGGCCGTGTTCTTCCTGGTCCCGGTGTCGTTGGTGGCCGCCGAACTGGCGACCGGGTGGCCGGAGAAGGGTGGCGTGTTCCGCTGGGTCGGCGAGGCGTTCGGCGGCCGGTGGGCCTTCCTGGCGATGTTCATGCTTTTCATCCAGGTCACCATGTGGTTCCCGACCACGCTGACATTCGGTGCGGTGTCGCTGGCCTATACCGGCCCCAGAACCAGCTTCGACGAGAAGCTCGCCGGCAAGCAGTTGTTCGTCCTGGTCGCCGTCCTGGCCGTCTACTGGCTGGCCACCGCGATCGCCTGGCGCGGCGTCGGCGCGTTCGCCCGCATCGCCAAGTGGGGCGGCATCATCGGCACCATCATCCCGGCGATCATCCTGATCGTGCTCGGGTTCAGCTACCTCATCGCCGGCAACAGATCCCAGATCCAACTGGGCTGGGGTGACGTGATACCGGACTTCTCCAAGTTCAGCAACGTCGTGCTCGCCGCGTCGATCTTCCTGTTCTACGCCGGTATGGAGATGAACGCCATCCACGTCAAGGAGGTCCGGGATCCCACCCGCAACTACCCGATCGCCGTCATGATCGCCGCTACGGGCACGGTGATCATCTTCGTCCTCGGCACGCTGGCCATCGCCTTCGTCGTGCCGCAGGCCGACATCAACCTGACCCAGAGTCTGCTGACCGCCTACGACGACATGTTCACCTGGGCCGGCATCTCCTGGGCCGGGCCGATCGTCGCCGCGGCGCTGGCCGTGGGCGTGCTGGCCGGCATCGTCACCTGGGTCGCCGGACCGTCCAGCGGTCTGCTCGCGGTGGCCAAGGCGGGCTACCTGCCGCGCTTCTTCCAGGTCACCAACGCCAGCGGCATGGCCACCCACATCCTGTTGTTGCAGGGCCTGGTCGTCACCCTGCTCTCGGTGCTGTTCGTGGTTCTCCCGTCAGTGCAGGCCGTCTATCAGATCCTCAGCCAGCTCACCGCGATCCTCTACCTCATCATGTACATCCTGATGTTCACCGCCGCGATCTACCTGCGGTACAGCCAGCCCAACCGGCCCCGACCGTACCGGGTGCCCGGCGGCAGTGCCGGCATGTGGATCATCGGTGGCGCCGGGCTCATCGCCTCGCTGATCGCCTTCGGGTTCAGCTTCATCCCGCCCGGCCAGATCAATGTGGGCAGCCCCGCTCTCTACGTGGGACTGCTCGTCGGGCTGACCGTGATCGCCGTGGTCATCCCGTTTGTCATCTACGCCAAACGCAAAGCCCACTGGCGCGACCCCGACGCGAACTTCGCCCCGTTCACCTGGGAGGCCGAAGGAGTCCACCCGGGCATCCCGAACGACTCGGCCACCGAAACCAGCAAGGCCGTGACCGCCACCGCACCCGACCGGCACGCCGCCGGCGCGGCCTGAGCCGGCGGGGTCAGGCCGCCTGACCCCACCGGCGAGAGGTGTGGGTCAGCTGAACGCGGCCTGCGAGTGGGATCATCCTGGCATGACGGTGGCGGAGGATTTCGTGGCGGCGGTCGCCGCCGGCCGCGCGGCGGACACACCCCAGGAGTACGCCCGCGTCCGCGATCTGGCGGCGGCCGGCCCGCAAGCCCTGTCGCTGGCCGTCGCGCACGTCGCCGACCCCGACCCGGTGGTCCGGTCCACGGCCTGCCGCCTGCTGGGCGCGGTCGCCGAGCTGCACGACGACCTGCGGGCGGACGCGGCCACGGCGCTGCTCGACCGGGCCCGCGTGGAGATCGAGCCCGCCGTGCTGTGGTCGCTGGCCCGCGCGCTGGGCGACACCCGCGACGCCCGGGCGGTGCCCGTCCTCGTGGACCTGGCCGCACACGGCGACACGGACGTGCGCTACATGGTGGCGACGGCGCTGCCGTGGGTCCTCGGCGACGACCCCGACCCGGCCGGGCTGGCCGCGCTGCTGGCGCTCTGCCGCGACGACGAGGTCAGCGTGCGCGACTGGGCCACCTACGGGCTGGGCCAGGTCAGCGCGGCCGACGGCGCCGCCGTGCGCGCCATGCTGTGGGAGCGCGTCGCCGACGAGGACGAGGACGTGCGCGCCGAGGCGGTGCGCGGGCTCGCCCACCGCCGCGATCCGCGCGCCGTGCCGCTGGTCGCCGACCTGCTGCGGGAGCCGGAGTTCAACGTGTTCAACACGATCGCGGCCGGCCTGCTCGGCGACCCGTCGCTGGCCCCGCTGCTGGTCGCCTACGCGCCGGACGAGGACAGCGTCGCCGACCACCTGCGCGAGTGCGACCCGGACCGCCGTACCCGACGGGATGATTTTGCTTTTGATCTTTTTGACGCCGTCGCCGCCGGTCGCGGCGGCGTCGCCCTCTACGGGCGGCGCTGCGAGATCGGCCTGACGCTGGCGGTCGGTGAACGGACATGGTCGGTCGAGGAGCTGCTCGACGACACCGGCGGGGACTGCGGCCGGGCGGCCCGGCTGGTGCTCGACGAGCCCGCGACTTGACGATCTTATGCGACGATTCTACCGTTGACAGTATGACGCGACGGATCAGCATCAGCCTGCCCGACGACGTCGCCGCTGAGCTGGACCACGTGGACAACGCGTCGGCCTACATCGCCGAGGCGATCCGCCAGCGCCGGCGCCGCGAATCGGTGCGCCGGGTCGTGGCCGAGGCCGGCTACGAGATCACCGAGGACGGCATCGCCCGCATGCGGGACACGGTCGCGCGGCTTGAGGCCCGTCGCCGGTGAGCGAGGTCCGCCTGGTCCTCGACACATCCGCGCTGATCGCCTACGCCACCCTCACAGGCGTGGCCGTCGGCGAGCTGCTCAGCATGGTCGGCGAGGACGGCGGAACGGTCGCCGTGCCGGCCGCCTGCGTGCTGGCCGCGCACGCCGCTCTCGACGAGGACGGGCGTGGCCGACTGGCACGCCTGGTCACGGAGACCGACGTGGTGGCCGTCGTGCCGCTGCTGGGGGCCGACGCCCTCGACGTCGCGCGGCGCACCGAGGTCGTGTCGCCGCGGGTCGGCGGGCACGCCGTGCTGGAGGCGCAGCGCCGCGACGTGTTCCTGGCCACCTGCGCGGCTGCCGAGGCCGCCAAGGTGCTCGGCGGCGACGCCATCCTGGATCTCGGGGCGACCTGACCGCCCCATGATGGTCTGCGCGGCGCTCGGAATGGGTATGACGCCGGGCATGGAACTCGGTCTTGACCTCGATGGATACCGGGTTGTCGACGATGATGACGACGACCCCATACTGTTGCGCGCCGACGGCGGGGAGGTCGACACCTGGCGCGAGAGCTACCCCTATGACGAGCGCCTTTCCCGGCCCGAGTACGACCGGCACAAGCGCCTGCTCCAGATCGAGCTGCTCAAGCTCCAGAAGTGGATACGCGCCAGTGGCGAGCGGCTCATGATCGTGTTCGAGGGCCGGGACGCCGCAGGCAAGGGCGGCACGATCAAGCGCTTCATGGAGCACCTCAACCCGCGCGGGGCCCGGGTCGTGGCGCTGGAGAAGCCCAGCGAGCGGGAGGCCACCCAGTGGTACTTCCAGCGCTACATCAAGCACCTGCCCGCCGCCGGCGAGATCGTGCTGTTCGACCGGTCCTGGTACAACCGGGCCGGCGTCGAGCGCGTCATGGGCTTCTGCGACCGCCAGGAGTACCTGGAGTTCATGCGCCAGGCGCCCGAGCTGGAACGGATGTGGGTCCGCTCGGGCATCCACCTGGTCAAGTTCTGGTTCTCCGTGTCGCACGGCGAGCAGCGCACCCGCTTCGCGATCCGCCAGGTCGACCCCGTACGGCAGTGGAAGCTGTCGGCGATCGACCTCGCCTCGCTGGAGAAGTGGAACGACTACACCGAGGCCAAGCAGGCGATGTTCTTCTACACCGACACCGCGGACGCGCCGTGGACGGTGGTGAAGAGCAACGACAAGAAGCGGGCCCGGGTGGAGGCGATGCGGTACGTGCTGAGCCGCTTCACCTACGACGACAAGGATGACGAGGTCGTCGGCACACCGGACCCGCTCATCGTCGGCGAGGCCAGCCTGGCGGTGGACGTCAACGAGGCGCCCACCGTGTTCCCCACGCTATGAGGTGTAGACCGGCGCGGGCGCGCTGTCCTCGTTCGGCATGAGCAGCCACAGGATCGGGTAGATCAGGATCTGGCTGCCCGGCACCACCATGAGGATCAGCACGAACAGCAGCCGCGCGGGCCACGGGTCGATGCCGAACCGGCGACCGAGGCCGGCGACGACGCCGGCGAGCACCCGGTCGTGGCGGGGTCGCACGAGGCCCTTGGTCCGCATGGTGGCGTGCACGTCGTTCATAGCTCTGCGCTCCTTCGTTTCGCGTACCTCTACGGTGCGCGACAGGTGCGCCGAGCGGCATCGGGGAACGCCCCTGGTAGGACCCCGAACCGGCGGCCCGGAGATCCCTCCGGGCCGCCGGGCCCGTCAGCTCAACGTCGGGTAGTCGGTGTAGCCGGTGTGGTCGCCGCCGAACGCCTTGCTCAGGTCGGGCTCGTTGAACGGCCCGCCGACCCGCAGGCGTTCGGGCAGGTCCGGGTTGGCCAGGAAGAGCGCGGCGTAGGAGACGAGGTCGGCGGCGTTGCGCTCGATCAGGCCCAGGGCCTCCGGGCTGGTGTAGCCGCCGGGCTTCGACGGGTTGAGGATGAACGTCGAGCGCCAGCGCCCCCGCAGGATCGGGGCGAACTCGGGGTCGGCGGCCGCCACGACGTGCAGGTACGCCAGACCCAGCGGATTGAGCGCGTCGACCAACGCGAGGTACGTGTCCCGGTGGTCGGCCTCGACGATGTCGTTGTACGCGTTGCCGGGCGAGACGCGCACCCCGACCCGGTCGGCGCCGACCGCGTCGGCGAGCGCCGTGCTCACCTCGACGAAGAACCGGATGCGCCCGGCCACGTCGCCGCCCCACGCGTCGTCGCGCAGGTTGGCGTTGGTGGACAGGAACTGGTGCGGCAGGTACCCGTTGGCGCCGTGCAGTTCGACCCCGTCGAAGCCCGCCTCGATCGCGTTGCGGGCCGCGGCCGCGAAGTCCGCGATGGTGGCCCGGATGCCGGCCTCGTCCAGGGGGACCGGCGTGGGCAGCTCCCGGGGCCCGTTGTGGGTGTAGATCGTGCCCGCGGCGGCGACCGGCGAGACACCCACCGGGGTGAGGCCCTCCTGCCCGTACTGGTCCGGATGGCCGATGCGGCCGGCGTGCATGAGCTGGGCGAAGATGAGCCCGCCGCGCTCGTGCACGGCCGCGGTGACCTTCTGCCACGCGGCGACCTGTTCGGGCGTGTGCAGGCCGGGGGTGTCGGGGTACCCCTGCCCGACCGCGGACGGCTGGGTGCCCTCGGTGATGATGAGGCCCGCGCCGGCGCGCTGCGCGTAGTAGGTGACCATGAGGTCGGTGGGGGTGGCGCCCGGCCCGTACGCGCGGCTGCGCGTCATGGGGGCCATCACGATCCGGTTGCGGGCGGTGTACCTGCCGACGGCGACCTGATCGAATGCGGTGGTCATGGCGACTCCTGTCCGGCTGAGCCTTTAGCTGTCCTGAACAGCTAAAGGCCGCGGGCAGTACGCTTATTGCTTGCTTTCTATGTGATAGGTAACACGATGACCGAGACAGGTATTCTCGCCAGGATGGAGGGTTCCGAGGAGCGTGGGCGCGAGCCGTGCGCGGCGCGCTACGGGCCCATCAGCCACGTGGTCTTCCGGATCGCCAAATGCCACCGGGCCCTGGCCGGCGCCCTGCTGCGCGACGTGGGCCTGCATCCCGGTCAGGAGCTGCTCATGATGTTCCTGTGGGACTCCGGCCCGCAGCGGCAGGCCGACCTGGCCGCCGAGTTCAACACCGACTCGGCGAGCATGACCCGCACGGTGCAGCGCCTGGAGCGCGCCGGCTACGTGCGCCGCGTGCCCGACCCGGAGGACGGCCGGGCCACCCGCGTGGAGCCCACGCCGGCCAGCCTCGTCCTGCGCGAGAAGGTGGAGCGCCTCTGGGCCGACCTGGAGGCGTGGACGGTGGGCGACATGTCCGGCGCCGACCGGGTCGCCGTGCTCGCCGCCCTGCAGCGCATCGAGGACAACCTCAACGCCGCACCGTGCCGCCGGTCAGCGGACCAGCAGGTTGAGCCCGACCGTCAGCAGCACGGACAGCACTAACGACACAAGAATCATCGCGAGGCACCCGAGCCCACCACCGAGGGGCCGCACTTCCATGTTCCCGATCCGCATACCCCCTGGTACCCCGCCGCTTACGCGGCTACTCCCGGCGGCGCCGTGGGTCTGAGTCCGGACGGGAACGCGCCGCCGGCTACACGAGCTGCCGGCGGCGCGTTCCTGAGCGGTTACCGGGCGAAGGTGAACCAGTTGACGTTGACGAAGTCGGCCGGCTGGCCGCTGGTGAACCGCAGGAACACCGTGTGCGTACCGGTCACCGCCGAGACGTTGCCCGGCACCGTCTGCCAGCTCTGCCAGCCGCCCGTGTTGGCGATGGCGAAGCTGCCGATGGGGGCGTTGCTGACGCTGTCGAGGCGTACCTCGACCAGGCCGCTGATGCCGCCGGCCGCCCCGGAGGCCACCCGCGCCGAGAAGGTGCGCGGCGTGGTCGACCCGAAGTTGACGTTGTCGAAGCGGACCCAGTCGCCGTTGGCGAGGTAGGCGATGTTCTGCCCGCCGCCGGTGTCGCTGGTGGCCTCCACGACCACGCCGGACTGCGCGTTGAAGCTCTCCGCCTGGATCGTGGCGTAGGCGTCGCGCCCGGTGCCGCTACCGGTCGTCACCGGGGCCGACGTGGGCGGCCGCGTGGTGGGCACGGCCGTCGTCGGCGTCCGGGGCGTCGGCGCGGCCGTCGTGGTCGGCGCGCCCGTCGTGGCCGGGCCGGTCGTCGGGCTGGTCCCGCCGCCCGCGCTGCCGCCGCTCCACGTGTACGCGCCGGAGGCCGCCGTGCGACCCGCCGGGACCGACAGGGTGGCCCCGTTGGAGAACGTCACCGTGAGCGCCGAGCTGGTGATGTTCGACGCCACGTACGTGCGGGCGCCGTTCTTGACGAACACGGCCGCGAGCGGGTGGTTCGCGGTCACGGAGGTGTCCACCGTGCCGAGCGCGGCCAGGTTGCGGATCCAGTGGAAGGTGTGCGCCTTGCTCTCGCCCTCCTCGGAGGTGAACCCGCTGTTGTTGCGGAACGCGGCCAGCGCCGCGTCGCCGTCGCCCAGCGCCCGGAACTCGCCGATGATGTCCTGCCACACGGTCGGCGCGCCGCCGTTGTTGGTGACCAGCTTGTTGTAGTTGGCCACCACGTACGACGGCGAGTACCCCAGGTAGAGGTGCCCGCCCGTGATCGGCAGCATGTTGATGCCCTGGATCATCTCCGGCTCGGCGCTGAACCAGGTGGCGTACGCCCCGCCGTCGCCCCACACCATGCCGACGGAGTTGTGCCCGAAGGCGGCCGGGAAGTTGGCGTCGCGCACGTCGAACCAGTACTCCTGGATCGCCGCCGCCTGGGTCGTGTAGAGGAAGATGCCGGCGTCGCGCACGGCCGCGTTGCCGGTGGCCTGGCCCCACTGGATGAGGGCGTTGGCGAAGTTCATGCCCTCCGAGGAGGACTCCTGGTTGTTGCCCGCGCCGAACGCCCCGTGCCCGCTGGCCCAGTCGTGGCCGGCGTAGATGTCGAAGTCGCGCAGGTACGGGAACCGGGTGTCGCCCCGGTCGTAGTTGTTGGCGTCGCGGATCAGCAGGTCGATCATCCCGCCGTACTGGCCCGACGACGCCCACGTGCGGTCGAACTTGGCCAGCGTGGCCGCCGCCGCGACGAAGTACCCGTAATGGAAGTGGTGGTCGTTGAGTTCCTGGTCGGACCCGTACGAGGCCGGGTAGCCGATCAGGGTGCCCCAGGTGCTGTTGTAGTAGAACAGCCGCGCGGTCTCGCCGGAGCTGGCCGTCAGCCAGTCGGTGAGCTTGGACCTGATCGCGCTGAGCGCCGCGTCGCGCACGGCCGTGTTGCCGACCTGGTCGGCGATCTCGGCGAGCCGGGCCGCGCGGCCCAGCGCCTTGCCGGTCCAGTACGTGTCGTCGCCGCGGATGTCGAGCGGGTTGCCCTGCGCCGCGTTGAGGTAGTTGGTGAGCGTCGTGAAGTCGGCGCCGGAGCTGTCAGCGACGGCCGGGATCTCCGGCAGCACCCCGTGGAACTTCATGACGGTCTGGAACTGTCCGACCCCGGCGAGGATCCGCATGGTGCCGCGCGGCGAGACGTAGGTGTTCGCGATCGGGGTGGCCCCGGACAGGGCGTTGGCCTGGTGCGGGTAGAGCGCCACGACCGTGCCGGTGGCGCTGCCCTCCCGGGCCGTGGTGGTGAACGCGTACGTGGTCGTGACCGTGCCCGCCGACTGGTTGTACGCGTACGACACCCGGGTGCCGGTCACGTGGGCGTGCGCGTACGCGCCGTAGGTGTTGGCCAGCGCGGCCCGGTCGGAGCCGGTGGGCAGCAGCGCGACCGAGAAGTACCCCTTGCCGGCCAGGGTGGAGGTGATCGTGGAGCCGCTGACCGTCCAGGTGGCGTTCGTCGGGGCGTACGCCACGTAGTCGTGGCCGCCCGCCGTGAAGCCGATGCGCGCGCCGGAGTTCGACCACACGCTCGGGGTGCCCGATACGGTGATCTGCGCGTTGCCGCCGGTGGCCTGGAAGTAGGCGAACGGCAGGCCGTGCCCGATGGTCGCCCTGAGCGTGCGGGTGCCGTCCGACCAGTACGGGGTGACCGTCCAGTCGCTCCAGCCGTCCACCTTGACGTCGGGGGAGTTCAGCCCGGCGACGCCGACGAGGAGGTCCTGCGTGTACGGGTAGTGGAACTCGCCCACGCCGGTGGCCGTGCCGCTGATGGCCGGCGTGGTGGTGTAGGAGAAGCCCAGCCCGCCGGGCAGCGTGTCGTACGCGGTGGGGTGCGCGTGCAGCGGCTCACCGAACGCGCAGTCGTAGCGCTTGTAGAGGATCGACGACCACCAGTCGTTCGTGGGCACCGGCCCGGCGGGCGCGTTCGCCGTGACGTACTGGCGGGGGTTGGTCGACAGCGAGCCGCAGCCGGTCGGCAGCGCCGCGCCCGCGGGCAGCGTCTCGGTGTAGCTGCCGGCGCCGACCGTGGCGGCGTCGGCGGCGCGGGCCAGGGCGACGGCGACACCGGCGGCGGCGAGGGTGGCCGCGGTGACGATCGCGAGGCCGCGCCAGCGGGCCGCGGGTCGGCGTCGGGTGGGGGAGGGGTCGCTGGCGCCGCGTCTGCCGCGGCGCCCGACGGTGAGGGCCATGATGACTCCCGGAGAGGCGGGCGGCCGGGCCCGGGAGGAACCGGGTGTCGCCCGTGGTGGACGGACGGTCGGAGCGGACGTCGGGCGCTCCGGTCGGGACGGACGACCCTGAGAGAGCGCTCTCTCAACCGCGAGAACCATAACGGTGCCCTTCGGGTTGCGTCAATGTCTCGATATGTCGATGGCGGTCCCGGCAGGGACCCGGGAGGTGCGGAAAACGGCTACGCGGATTCGCGGATGACGAGTTCGACCGGCAGGATCACCGGTTCCACCGGCCGGGTGGTCACCGCGAGCACCAGCCGTACGGTCTGGCGGCCGATCTCGACCACCCGCTGCCGCACGGTCGTCAGCGGCGGTTCGGCGTACGGGGCGGTGTCGTTGTCGTCGAAGCCCACGACGGCCACGTCGTCGGGCACGCGGCGGCCGGCCCGGCGCAGGGCGCGCAGCGCCCCCATCGCCATCATGTCCGAGGCGACGAACACCGCGTCGATGTCCGGATCGTCGGCGAGCAGCTGGCGCATGGCGTGCACGCCCGACTCCCGGGTGAAGTCGCCCACCGCGATGATCGGACGGCGGTCGTAGCCGCGCAGCGCGTCGCGGTAGCCGGCCAGCCGGTCGATGCCGGCCACCATGTCCTGCGGACCGGCCACGGTCGCGATGCGCCGCCGGCCCTGGGCCAGCAGGTACTCCACCGCCATGGCCGCCCCGCCCCGGTTGTCGCTGTCCACGTAGGGCAGATCGAGCTGCGCTGACATGGGCCGGCCGTTGAGGACCACCGGCACCCCGCTGCGGGTCAGCGCGGCCGGCATCGGGTCGGCGCCGTGGATCGACGCGATGATCACCCCGTCGACGTGCTTGGCGGTGGCGTAGCGCTCGATGCGCTCGTGGCTGGCCGTGGATCCGGCGAGCATGAGGACGAGCTGCTTGTCGTTGGCCTCCAGCTCCTGGCTGACGCCGCTGACGATGCCGGGGAAGAAGGGGTCGTCGGAGAACACCCGGGCCGCCGACTCGGGCAGCACGAGAGCGATCGAGTCGGTGCGCTGGGTGACCAGCGACCGGGCGGCGAGGTTCGGCACGTAACCCAGCTCGCGGATGGCGCGCTCCACCACGTCGCGCAGCTCGGGGGCGACCGTGGGACTGTTGTTCACCACCCGGGACACGGTGGCCCGCGACACGCCGGCCCGCTCCGCGACCATCTCCAGGGTGGGCCGAGGACCACTCACGCCGCGCAGTGTAGCCCCAAGAGCGCTCTCTCGGAGGCCGCCCGCAGGTTGGCCGCACCGGCCTCGCCCGTTGCGGTCGCCGCCGGTCTCGCCACCCGGTGGCTGTTGGCCCGGACCCGGTGACCGAGCGTCATCCGGCCCGTGGTGATCCCGTTTCCTGGTGGCCGGCCGTTGGCGCACGTCGCTAGCATGCGGGCGACGACCTTGAACGACGTGAAGGTGGACCGATGAGCCAACCCGAGCAGCCGCAGGGGATCGCCTCCCCGTACGCCGCGCCGAAGCGTGGCCTGGATCCGGCGGTTGCCCGGGTCATCGGACTGGCGCTGCTCGTGCCGGCGCTGATCGCGCTGATGCTCGCGTACGCGGCGCCGACGGTGACGTCCGTTGTGGACAGCTTCTACCGTAAGCAGCCGTTCCGTGATGTTCAGTCGGAGTTCGTCGGCCTGGACAACTACGAGCGCGTGTTCACCCAGGGGTTCGGGTCGGCGCTGGGGATCACCCTGCTGATCACACTTCCGCTGCTGTTGACGCTCCTGGTCGGCGGCCCGGTCGTCGCCTGGTTGGCGCACCGCTCCGGCGAGACGGGACGGCGGTTGACCCGCGTCGTGCTCGTGCCGCTGCTGGTGCTGTTCAGCCCGGTCGGGGTCGCCGTGGCCTGGTACGCCGACCGGCGCACCGACATGCTTCGCGACTACCCGCGGCTGGGCCTCACGTGGACCACCTGGCTGATCCTGTTCGGCGCGGTGCTCGCGGTCAGCGTCACCGTGTTCCTCGCGGTGCTGCGCCGCCGCGCTGACGAGCCCCGGTCCGTCACCGCCGCGCTTGTGGTGGGTGCCCTGCTCGGCCTCGGCGGCCTCGCGTACGGGCTGCAGTTCTTCGACCTGCCGTACATGCTGGCCCGCGGCGGACGGAACACGGCGACGCTGATGAACGTCGCGTTGCAGGGCACGTTCATGCGTGTCGACCTGGGCGCCGGAGCGGCCCTGCTGACCCTCGTCGGCATCCCGCTCGCCCTGCTCGGCGTGGCCGCCGTCCTGATCGTCGCGCTGAGCGGGCTGCGGGTGCGGTGGGTGCCGGACGCGGGCCGGCGGGCGCCGTCGGCCCTGGCCACCGTGGCCGTGATCGTGCTGCTGGTCGGCTGCCTCGCCGTCGTCGCGTACGTGCTGTGGCCCTGGTTCGGCCAGTTCGGCCAGTTCGACGAGCCCGCTGGTCCGCGCGGCCGCCTCGACACGGGCCCGATCGCCATCAACACCTGGGTGCCGCCGCTCCTGTCGGCCTTCGTCGGGGTCCTCCTCGCCGCGCTGGCCGGGTTCGGCATCGGGGCACTGCGGCCGTTGGGCCGCTTCAGCGAACTGCTGCTCCTGCCGTTCGCCCCGTGGCTGTTCGTCACGCCGACGATGCAGGCCTTCGACGCGTTCAACTCCCTGGGCGCGTCGGGCAACCTCAACACGACGGCCAGCCTGATCCCGCCGGTGTGGATCAACATTCCGGCGCTGGTGCTGTTCGCTGTGCTGTTCCGCGGGCTCAGCGAGGACTGGCGGGCGGGCCGGCGCTCGATCCACACGGCACTGCTGCCCGCGTTGCCGATGGCCGCGCTGGCCGTGCTCGTCACCTGGCTGGTCAACGCCCAGTCGTTGATGTGGCCCATGGTGTTCGCCAACAAGCCGGAACTGTTCACCGGCCCGGTCGCGCTGGTGCAGCTGTGGCAGTCGATGCGGGTGGACGGCCTGCCGGTGAACCTGGCGCTGCCCGTCGCGGCCATCGTCGGCTTCGCCCTCGCGGCGGCCGCCCTGCAGTGGTTCTACCTGGACAAGCTCTCCATCCGGGCCGGCAAGGACGAGGACCTGGCCCCCGCCGACCGGGCCGCCACCGGGTAGAGTGCCCAGCGTCGCATACATCGGAGGACATCCATGTCGCCTGGCTTCGCCCGTACTCCAGAGGATTTTGACCCCGCCGTCCGGGCGCACCGCGTCGCGGACGTGACCGTCACGGTGGTCGCGGACGGCGTGCCGCTCGCGGACGCCGAGGTGGTGCTCGCGCAGCGCAACCACCGGTTCCTGTTCGGCAACATCGGGTTCGAACAGATTCCACTGGCCAACGGGAAGCTCGACGGCGAGGCGCGCGAGCGCGCCGAGCAGATCGCGGACCGGTGGCTGGCCCTGTTCAACGCGGCGACCCTGCCGTTCTACTGGGGGCAGTTCGAGCGCGAGCGCGGCGCCCCCGCCACCGAGCCGCTGCTCGCCACGGCGAGGTGGTTCAAGGAGCGCGGCTGCGTCGTGAAGGGGCATCCGCTGGCCTGGCACACGCTCGCGCCGGCGTGGCTGCGCGACCTGCCCGTCGAGGAGGTGGCGCGCGAGCAGGTGGCGCGCATCCGCCGCGACGCGGCCGCGTTCGCCGGGGTGCTCGACGCGTGGGACGTCATCAACGAGGTCGTCATCATGCCGGTGTTCGACAAGGAGCCCAACGGGCTGACCCGGCTGTGCCGCGAGATCGGTCGCATCCCGCTCGTGCGGATGGTCTTCGACGCCGCGCGCGAGGCCGACCCGTCGGCGACGCTGCTGCTCAACGACTTCGACATGTCGACGGCCTACGAGTGCCTCATCGAGGGGGTGCTGGAGGCCGGCATCAAGATTGACGCGCTGGGCCTGCAGAGCCACATGCACCAGGGCTACTGGGGCGAGGAGCGCACGCTGGAGACGATCGACCGGTTCGCCCGCTACGGGCTGCCGCTGCACTTCACCGAGACCACGCTCGTGTCGGGGCACATCATGCCGCCGGAGATCGTCGACCTCAACGACTACCAGATCCCGTCGTGGCCGAGCACGCCCGAGGGGGAGCAGCGCCAGGCCGAGGAGGTCGTGCGGCACTACACAACGCTGCTGTCGCACCCGGCCGTCGTGTCGGCGACCTACTGGGGCCTCACCGACGGCGGGTGGCTGGGCGCGCCGGGCGGGTTCCTGCGCGCCGACGGCACCCCCAAGCCGTCGTACGACGCGCTGTACGCGCTGGTGAAGGGCGATTGGTGGACGGCGCCGACGCCGCTTCGCACCGACGCCGCCGGCCGCCTGCGGTTCGCGGGTTTTCTCGGGGCGTACGAGCTGGGTGCGGGGGGCCAGACCGCGGCGTTCGACGTCTCCTTCCCCGGTGAGACGGCCGTGACGGTCTCGATCTGACCCCCCGGTGGCACCGACTAGGTCAGGGCGTCCACCAGATGTTCGGGTTGAGCTGGCGCGTCCAGTTGAAGACGGCCATGTTGTCCCACTCGTTGCCCGTACCGTTGATGTTCGCCGGGTCCCAGCCGTTGCCCGCCATCGCGGTCCACGTCGGCTCCCAGTAGAAGACGCCGATCGCGCCCGCGTTGCGTGCGGTGTTCTGCACGTGGGTGAAGTTGGTCGCCTGACCCACCCACGTCGCGGGGTAGCCGGAGCAGGTGCTGTTCACCGAGTTGGCCTGGCCGTCCGCGTTGTTCAACGTGAACGGGTAGGCCGTCTCGGCGAGGATCACCGGCTTGTTGTAGCGGGTGCGCACGTCGACGATGACGTTGTACAGGTTCGCCAGGTCGCCGTGCCACATGCAGTAGTACGACAGCGCCGTGATGTCCCAGTTGACGCCCTTGGCCTTGATGCCGTCGTAGAACCACCGCGCGTTGGCCATGCTGTTGGCGTTCGCCGTGTGGATGATGACCTGCGTCCCGCCGTTGCACGCCTTCACCGCGTTGTACCCCTGCTTGAGCAGGAGGCTCGCGTTGGTGAAGTCGTTGTTGACGACCTTGCCCTCGTTCCAGAGCAGGCCCACGTTGATCTCATTGCCGATCTGCACGGAGTCCGGCGTGGTGCCCTGGTTCTTCAGGCTGTTGCAGACGTCGAACGTGTGGTTGTAGACATCCGTCTGCAACTGGGAAATGTTGTGACCGTTCCAGGCCGCCGGCTTGAACTGCTTGCCGGGGTCGGCCCAGGTGTCGGAGTAATGGAAGTCGACCATCAGCTTCAGACCCTTGGCCTTGATCGCCGCCGCCTGCGTCAACACCTTTGCCTTGTTGTTGTAGCCGCTGGCGGGGTTGAGCCAGACGCGAAGGCGAGCGTAGTTCACGCCCCGCGACTTGAGGATGTCGTACGGGTTCTGGGCCGTACCTGAAGCGTTGTAGTACGTCGCGCCGAGATCGAGGCTGCGCTGCAGGGACGACACATCGGCCCCCAGCATCGTCAGCGGTGCCGCCGACGCGGGGGAGGCGGTCACGAGCAGGGTCGCGACCACCGTTGCCGAGGTCAACGCAGCCAGGATTTTGGTACGTGGCATCCGGTCTCCTTCACGGGTGTACGGAGGTTCCCCCGTGGGCGGATCTCTGTGAGCGCTCACGCGCCCGGTCCAGGTTGGAGGAGACATGCGCCGATAACAAGGCCGAAACTTCCTGGCCATTCGTCATGGAAAACCGCCAAGAGGTCTGGGAGCGCTTACAGCGAGCAGCTCACCGGACGGCGAGATCGACGCTGGTGACTACCTTGCGGGGTGATCCGGTCACCTGCCGGGTGGGTACTGTGGGCGGGAGGAGGACGTCATGATCGTTGGTATCGACATCGGTGGCTCCGGCATCAAGGCCGCGCCCGTGGACCTGGACAAGGGTGCCTTCGCCGCCGATCGGCACCGGGTGGAGACGCCGCAGCCCGCCACGGTCGACGACGTCGTGGCGGCGGCCGTGACGACCGCGGCGGTCTTCGGCGACGCCGAGCGGATCGGGATCACCTTCCCCGGCGTGGTCCAGCACGGGGTCGTGCGCACGGCGGCCAACATGCACTCCTCGTGGATCGACGCGCCCGCCGAGCGGCTGTTCGCCGAGGCGCTGGGCCGGCCGGTGGTCGTGCTCAACGACGCCGACGCCGCGGGCGTGGCCGAGATGACCTACGGCGCCGGCCGCGACCACCGGGGCGTGGTCATCATGCTCACCTTCGGTACGGGCATCGGCAGCGCGGTCTTCGTCGACGGGCGGCTGCTGCCCAACACGGAGTTCGGCCACCTGCACCTGCGCGGCGGCGACGCGGAGGACTACGCCTCCGACCGGGCCCGGCAGGTGCACGATCTGGATTGGGACAAATGGGCCCACCGGGTGCAGACCTACCTTCGCCATCTCGAAGGCCTGCTCAACCCCGACCTTTTCCTCGTGGGTGGCGGGGTCAGCAAGAAGGCCGACCGGTTCCTGCCGCACATCGAGATCCGTACGCCGATCGCGCCGGCCACGCTGCGCAACGACGCGGGGATCATCGGCGCGGCACTGGCCGCGTCCCGGATACCGCTCGCGGTGCCCTGACCGGTCGTTGACATGACGGCCCGTCGCCAGGTGGCGGCGGGCCGTTCTGTGTGCCCGGGAGAGGTTGCAAAGAATTCTTTGCAAAGATATCTTTGCGATTATGTCAGCGAACGAGCGCGTTTCCCTCACCGCCAGCACCCTCAAGGGCATCGCCCACCCGCTGCGCGTGCGCCTGCTCGGGCTGCTGCGCTCCGACGGGCCCTCCACCGCCACCAGGCTCGCCCAGCGCGTCGGGCAGTCCAGCGGGGTCACCAGCTACCACCTGCGCCAGCTCGCCCTGCACGGGTTCGTCGAGGAGGACCCGGAGCGGGGCAGCGGGCGCGAACGCTGGTGGCGGGCCGCCCACCGCGTCACGGAGCTTCGAGCCGAGAGCGCCCGCCAGGCGCCCGGGGACGCCGAGGCCTACCTGCGCGCCATCGCCACCACCTACGCCGACCGGGTCTCCGCGTGGCTGGACGGCATGGCGGGCCTGCCGCGCGAATGGGACGAGGGCGCCACCCTGTCGGACTGGTCCCTGCGCCTGACCGCCGCCGAGTCCGCCGGCTTCATCAGGGAACTGGAGGCCCTGGTCGACCGGTACCGCGCCGACCGGCCCGACGCGGCGGCCCCGGCCGGCGCCGAGCGGGTGATCGCCCAGATCCAGGTCCTGCCGTTCGTGGCGGGCACCGCCGGGGACGAGGTGTCGTCATGAACCGCCGCCCCCTCATCGGTCTGCTCGTCGCGGAGACCATCTCCGTGCTCGGCAGCCGGATGACCATGGTGGCGCTGCCGTGGCTGGTGCTCGTCACCACCGGCAGCGCCGCGCGCACCGGCCTCGTCGCCGCGGTCGAGATCCTGCCGTACGTGCTGGCCAGCGCCCTGGGCGCCCCGCTCATCGACCGGCTCGGCGGCCGCCTGGTCTCGGTGGTCGCGGACGCGGGCAGCCTCGTCGTCGTGGGCGCCATCCCCCTGCTCGCCGACACCGGCCACCTGGCCTTCGGCGCCCTCCTGGCGCTCGTCCTGGTGGCCGGCGGGCTGCGCGGCTTCGGCGACTCCGCCAAGCGCGGCGCCATGTTCCCGCAGGCGGTGGCCGCCTCCGGCATGGAGATGACCCGCGCGGTGAGCCTGCACGACGGGCTGTCGCGCGGCGCGGGCCTGCTCGCCGCGCCCCTGGCCGGCGCCCTCGTGCTCGGCCTGGGCGGCGCCGCCAACGTGCTGCTCGTCGACGCGGTGTCGTTCGGGGTGTGCGCCGTGCTGGTCGGCGTGCTGGTGCGGACCGCTCCGGTCAGCGGCGAGGCACCGAAGCGGGAGCGTTACGGCGCCGCGCTGTGGGCCGGGCTGGCGTTCGTCCGCTCCGACCGGCTGATCCTGGGCCTGCTGCTCATGATCTCCGCGACCAACCTGCTCGACCACGCGTTCGGCGCCGTGCTCGTGCCGCTGTGGGCTCGCGACATCTTCGGCTCGCCCCTGGGCATCGGCCTGGTGTCGGCCGCGTTCGGCGCCGGCGCGGTGCTCGGCAACGTCGGGTTCACCTATCTCGCCCCGAAACTGCCGCGCTGGGCCCCGTACACCCTGGGTTTCCTGATCTGCGGGGCGCCGAGGTTCGTGGTGCTGGCCATGGACGGCGGCGCGTGGGCGGTCGGGGTGGTCAGCTTCGCGGCCGGCCTCGGCGCGGCCGTGCTCAACCCGATCCTGGGGGCGGTGTTCTACGAGCGCATCCCGGAGCGGCTCATGGCCCGGGTGCAGGGGCTGTCCACGGCGGTGGCGTTCGCGGGCATGCCGTTGGGCGCGCTGGCCGGCGGGTGGCTGGGGGAGTACGGGGCGCGGACCGGGCTGCTGGTGGTCGGCGGGGTGTACCTGCTGGTCACGCTCGCGCCGCTGGTCGGCCGGTTCTGGCGGGACATGGATGTGCGGCCGGCGCCGCGGGCTGAGCCCGTTCTCGTCGCAGCGCGCTGAACCCGGATTGTCAACTTGTCCACAGGGGACCGTGTTGTCCACAACCGGCCCTCCCGATCCCCATCGATGTCTATCGTCGGGTGTGGCGGTGGCGTCGGCGGCGGGGGAGCGCGATGGACGGGTGGGACAGGTACGACGAGCGGGTCACCGCGGTCGTGCGCCGGCACGGGTGGTTCGTGCAGTACGTGCTGGGGGACACCTGCGCCTCGCCGGAGTGCGGGTGCGCGAAGACCGGCCAACCCGCGTACGCCTACTCGATCGGCCTGCATGGCCTGGGCCACCCGGAGCTGCTCATCTTCGGGGTACCGCCGGAGACGGCGGGCGGCGTCATCAACGTCCTGGGCCGGCGCGTCCGCGCGGGCGAGATCCTCATCCCGGGTGAGCTCGTGACGTTCGACGAGTGGACGCACCGGGTGCGCCCGGAGGTCGTCCCGGACGCGGAGGGGATCGTGCTCGGCGCGAACCGGTACTACCGCCGCCCACCGGGGCGGTCGGTGCCGGTGCTGCAGCTCAGCTACGACGACCGTGCGGGACTGTTCCCGTGGGAGCCCGGCCACGCGGCCCCGTCCCTGCAACCCCGGCCGGGCACCTTCCCACCACCATCATCCTAGGACGCTCTAGGGGGTGTGGCGGCCTCGCGGAGTCGGGCGAACTCGGCCGCCAGGGTGCCGACGGTGAAGTGGGCGTTGAGCCCGCTCGGGTTGGGCAGTACCCACACGCGCGTGGTCCCCAGCTTGCCCGGTTGCTCGCCGAGGGCGGCCGTACGGTCGGCGAACGCGACCCGGTACGCCGTGACGCCGACGACCGCCAGCCACGCGGGCCGGTTGGCGGCGATCTTGTCGCGTAGCGCCTGGCCGCCCAGGACGAGTTCGGCGGGGGTCAGCTCGTCGGCGCGCGCTGTGCCGCGGGCGACCAGGTTGGTGATGCCGAGGCCATAGGTGAGCAGCTCGGCCTGCTCGTCGGGACGCAGTTGGCGCGGGGTGAACCCGGACCTGTGCAGCGCGGGCCAGAAACGGTTGCCGGGGCGGGCGAAGTGATGGCCGGTCGCGGCCGACCACAGGCCCGGATTGATGCCGCAGAACAGCACGCGCAGCCGCGGCGCGATGACGTCGGGAATCGCCCGCCCGTGCGCCGCGGCCAGGTCTTCCTTCGTGGGTCTGCTCATGCTGCCCTCATACCCCGTCCGACAAGCGTGATCAACATCCGGCACGGTGCGCACTTCGGCGGTTACCCGCGCCGCGATGACCGCCAAAGTGCGCACCTTATCGATCGCGGTCAGGCGCCCCCCCGCAACACCTACAACCTAGCGTCCTAGGACGGCATAGAGGTGGTGGCTTACGCCACCACAGGCAGACATTCAACGGCAAAGACGGCCGCCCGGGCGGTCAGCGACGTGGACAACCCGCAGCGGGAGGGACGTTCAGGTGACGGGCGCGGGTTCGGGGGTCTTCTCGCTGTCGTCGGCGGTCACGCGGTCGCGGGTGCGCCAGGCGCTGGCGAACACGACGACCCAGAGGGCGCCGAGGAGGGTGGAGGCGAGGATCTCGCTGGGCCAGTTCCAGCCGACATAGACGCGGCCGGCGCTGACCAGGATGACGATCGTGGCGGCGGTGACCCAGGCGGCGACGCGTACCTCCCAGCGGGGGCGGCGGCGGGTGATGAGCCAGGCGACCATGCCGAGGCTGGCGGTGACGAGGGTGACCTGGTTGGGGAAGAGGGCGTCCGTGCCGGCTTCGCCGGCGGTGCCGGGGCGTACCCAGTCGGCGGCGACGGCGAGGATGACCAGCGGGAGGAAGGCGCCGACGGTGCCCAGGACGCCGAGGACGTCGGCGCGCCACCGGTCGGGCCAGGGGCTGATGAGCAGGCCGGCGACGCCGGTGGCGATGACGAGGTAGGAGCCGCGCAGGACGGACAGGAGGGTGACGGTCGGGTCGGTCAGGGCGGGGTTGCGCAGGGTGGCGATCCAGTCGGCGATGGTGCTGTCGATGAGGGGCAGTCCGCTGGTGGCGATGAGGGCGTCGATGGCCCAGGTGAGTCCGGCGCCGACGGCGAGGACGAGGCCGACGCCGAGCAGGAGGCTGGCGGCGACCGCGCCGCCGACGCCGACGTGGGCGGTGAGCCAGCGGAAGCCGGCGTCGTAGGCGCGGTCGAGCAGGCGCAGCGGGCCCCAGTTGCCGATGCGGTCGCCGATGGCGGTGACGGGGTCGGGATGGCGGCCGAGGTAACGGCCGAAGGCGACCATGGCGCCGACGATGAGCAGGAGCAGGAGTACGGCGCCGGTGGCGCGGCCGAAGACGTGGGCGAGCTGTTCGTAGGAGGTACCGGCGAGGTAGCCGAGGGCGAGGGCGCCGCCGACCTGGGTCGCGATGCCGGCGAGGTTCCAGGGGAGCAGGCGCCGGTAGGGCAGGCCCGCGATGGCGGCGAGGCGGGGCATGAGGGTGCGGGCGAACGCGACGTGGCGGCCGAGGAGGATGGCGCGGCCGCCGTGGCGGGCGAAGAGGGCGTCGGCTTTGCTCCAGCGGTGGTCGCCGACCCACCGGCCGAGGCGGCTGGCGCGCAGGCGGGGGCCGTTGCGGCGGCCTTCGGCGTAGCCGATCGCGTCGCCGGCGACGGCGGCGGCGATGAGGACGATGGCCGTGGGGACGGGGCGTAGGACGCCGGTGTAGGCGAGGAAGCCGGCGGCGACGAGGGTGACCTCGCCGGGGAGGACGAGCCCGATGATGAGCGCGGTCTCGGCGGCGACGAGGACGGCGGCGACCGCGTAGATCGCGAGCGCGGGGAGTCCGTCGAGCCAGGCCATCACCATGTCCACGCTGAGATGTTCTCAGCGTGCGTACGGGGGCCGCATCGGGGATAAACCCGATGCGGCCCCCGTACCGTCGGTTACTGCGCGGCGGCGGAGATGATGTCCACGACGAAGCGCAGGGGGCCGGTCGGGCGGCCGCCGCTGGCGTCGTCGCCGTAGGCGAGGTTGGACGGGATGTCGAGCTGGACGCGGCTGCCGACGGGTACGCCGACGAGGCCCTGGTCCCAGCCCTGGATGACCTGGCCGACGCCGATGCCGAACGTGGCGGGTTCGTTGCGCGACCAGGAGGAGTCGAACTCCTCGCCGGTCTTGTAGGACACGCCGACGTAGTTGACCGTGATGCTCTGGCCGGCGGTGACGGCGGGGCCGGTGCCCTTCACCAGCGTCGTGACCTTGAGCTCCGTGAGGTCGCCGGTGCCCTTGGTGACCGTGGGCTTCTTGGCCAGGGCGGGGTCGAGGGAGACCTGTGGGGCCGCCGGTGCCCCGGCGCCCGCGCTGGCACCCGCGGACGCCGACGGGGAGGCGGCGCCGGTGTTGCTCTTGTCGTCGGTGAAGACGCCGGAGATGGCGGCGGCGACGAGGGCGACGGGGATCAGGGCGAGCAGCACGGCGCCGGCGGTGCGCAGCTGCTTGCGGCGGCGCTTGGCCTTGGCGCGGCGGGCGGCCGCGGCCTTGCCGAGGGCGCGGCGTTCCGACTTGGGAGGTAGGCCCAGGCCGGACGGGCCGGGGGCCTTTTTGGGATTGACGCGTGTGCTCACGGCGGGAAGCTTAGCGGCTCTCGCGGACTCGGTGCGGGGTGCGAGGTCGTGTCGGGGCTATAGTGGCTTGCGATTTGGGAGTCGCCACAGGCTGAGGAGGGTGCGGTGGCGCGTCAGCCGGGGGAGTCCGCGTCCCCTGCGCCGCAACCGCGCGGCAGCGCGGTGTGGACTGTTCCCAACCTCATCAGCTTCGCGCGCCTGTTGGGCGTTCCGCTTTTCCTGTACCTGCTGCTGGTGGCCGACGCGGATGTGGCGGCGATCGTGGTGTTGGCGATCGGTGGGACGACCGACTGGGTTGATGGTTACCTGGCGCGTCGCCTGGGGCAGGTGAGCCGGCTGGGTGAGTTGTTGGATCCGCTGGCTGACCGGTTGTACATCCTGGCGACGTTGTTGGCGTTCACGGTCGACGGGGTGGTGGGCTGGCCGTTCACGGTGGCGTTGCTGGCCCGGGAGGCGGTGTTGCTGGCGAGCCTGGGGGTGCTGCGCCGGTACGGGTACGGGCCGCCGCCGGTGCACTACGTCGGTAAGACGGCGACGTTCATCCTGCTGGTGGCGTTCCCGACGCTGTTGTTGGCGACCGTCGGTGGGACGACGGGGTCGGTGGCGCACGCGGCCGGTTGGGCGTTGGCCTGGTGGGGTCTTGTCCTGTACTGGGTGGCGGCGGCGTTGTATGTCGGTCAGGCGGCCGCGCTGGTGCGCGCGGTCAGGCGGGCTCCCGCGACGTCATGACGGGTCAGGGGCCGCGGTTTCAGCCGGATCTGTTGACGGAGATGTTCCGCAATCCGCTGGATCCGGGGTATGCCGACGCGGCGGAGCGTCGGGCGTCCGGGCCGCCGAAGCCGGCGTGGCGGTTGGCGGGGGCCCGGGGTCTGCGCCTGGTGGTGCTGGTGGCGATCGGGTTGCTGTTGGCGGTGGCGTACCGGCATGTGGTGGCGGGGGAGCCGGAGAGCGCGCGGGCGCACGCGGGCCTGGTGGACGAGGCGCGCGGGGCGCAGGAGCGTACGGACGAGTTGCAGGCGCAGGCGGACGCGTTGCGTCAGGAGGTCGCCGCGTTGCGGGCGCAGGCGCTGGGTGCCGGCAGCGGGGAGTTGCGGGCGTTGCGGGAGCAGGAGGCGGCGACGGGCCTGGCGAAGGTGGTCGGCGACGGGGTGATCGTGACGGTGTCCGACGCGCCGGCGCAGGTTGATCCGACGACGGGTAAGCAGGTGACGCCGGAGGGCGGCCGGGTGCTGGATGTGGATCTGCAGGATGTGGCGAACGGGTTGTGGGCGGCGGGCGCGGAAGCGGTCGCGGTGAACGGGCAGCGGTTGACGGCCACGTCGACGATCCGGACGGCGGGCGGGGCGATCCTGGTGGACTTCCGGCCGGTGACCAGCCCGTACCAGGTGACGGCGATCGGGCCGGAGAACATGTTGGACTCTTTTCTGAAGGGCCCGTCGGGGGCGCAGTTGCGGGGCCTGAAGGCGAAGTACGGCATTCAGTTCTCGACGTCGCAGCGCGATGACCTGACGTTGCCGGCGGCCGGTACGGACGTGCCGTTGCGGTACGCCCGCCCGGATGTGTCCCCGTCGCCCACGCCCACCGGAGGTGGCCGATGATCGCGGTGTTGTTCCTGGTCGTCGGCATCGGTCTGGGTGTCTGGTTGGAGCCGACCGTGCCGTTGGCGTTGCAGCCGTATCTGCCGATCGCGGTGGTGGCGGCGTTGGACGCGGTGTTCGGTGGGGTGCGCGCGAAGCTGGACGGGGTGTTCGACGACAAGCAGTTCGTCATTTCGTTCATTTCGAACGTGCTGGTGGCGGCGTTCATCGTGTATCTGGGTGACCAGTTGGGGGTGGGCGGTCAGCTGTCGACCGGTGTGGTCGTGGTGCTCGGGGTGCGGATCTTCGGCAATGTGGCGGCGATCCGTCGGCACCTGTTCCGGGCGTGAGTGCCGTGCCTGACGCGTACCCGCAGCTGACGCCCGCGGACGGTGAGCGGCACGTGGACAGCGGCCTGGGTTGGCCGCAGGTCCCGGAGGCTTCGGCGGTCGAGCCGGCGCCGGAGGCAACGCAGCCGGAGGAGGTGCCGGCGGAGGAGGTCGGGCCGGAGGAGGCGCCACCGGTCGGCGAGGCGAGCGGTGCCGGTCGTCGGCGGTTGTCGGCGGCCGGGGCGGTGATCGGGCTGCTGGTGGGCCTGCTGGGGTTCGCGCTCGTGGTGCAGTTGCGCAGCAACACCGGTGACGCCCAGTTGCAGAACACCCGGCCGGAGGACCTGGTGCGGATCCTGTCGGATCTCAACGCGCGGGAGGAGCGGCTGCGGTCGGAGATCGGCAACTTGCAGCTGACGCGAAGCCAGCTCGCGTCGGGTGCGCAGGGCCGGGAGGCGGCGCTGGCGGAGGCCCGTCGTCGTGCCGATGAGCTGGGCATTCTGGCCGGTACGTTGCCGGCGGTGGGGGAGGGTCTGCGCATTCAGCTGGTACCCGACCGGGATGACCCGATCAAGGCGGCGACCGTGCTGGACGCGGTGGAGGAGCTGCGCGGCGCGGGGGCGGAGGCAATGCAGATCACCGGGAACAACGGGGCGAGTGTGCGCATCGTGGCCTCCACGTACTTCGTTGACTCCTCTGCGGGGCTCACTGTGGACGGAACGACGCTGACCGCCCCGTACACGATCACGGTGATCGGTCCGGCGCAGACGATGAGCACGGCGTTGACGATTCCCGGCGGGGTCGCTGACGCTGTGCAGCGCGACGGCGGTAACGTGATCGTCGACAACTCGGGGGAGGTCCATGTGGACGCGCTGCACTCCAGCAGCCCGTTGCGGTGGGCCCAGCCGGTGTCATGAGTTGCCAGCCACGAGTTCACGAGGACGAGATACGTGATCCCTGAGGACCTTCGCTACACCGCCGAGCACGAGTGGGTCGGCGCGGTGGGCGGCGCGGACGCGCTGCGGGTGGGCATCACGGATTTTGCCCAGGATTCGCTCGGCGACATCGTCTTCGTTGACCTGCCGGAGGTCGGGACGAGTGTCGAGGCCGGTCAGCCGTTCGGTGAGGTCGAGTCGACCAAGAGTGTTTCGGAGCTGTACGCTCCCGTCACCGGCACGGTGGTGGCCCGCAACGACCAGCTCAACGAGGAGCCGGAACTGGTCAACACCGATCCGTACGGCGCCGGTTGGCTTATCGAGTTGGCCCCGGCGGCGGCGGACGACATCGATGAGCTGCTCGACGCGGTGGCGTACGCCGCGCTGACCGAGCAGTCGTAGGTCCGGGCGCCGCGGGACGTCGCACAGCGTCGTGTGGCGCGTCCGGTTGACCCTGTGTGAAAGCCATAGCTAGGCTCGCCCAGTCGACTAATGATCCGTGAGGTGGTCCGATGACGCGCCCAGACGACGAGTACCCCCCGCTCGACGTCACTTCGACGCTGCACCTCGGCGGACTCGACGAGGTCCTAGAGACGCCTGCCGACACTGATGTGGTGCCGAGCCGGGTGGCGGGTTCGTTGCCGCCCGGGATGGCGCTGCTGGTGGTTCGGCGGGGCCCGAACGCGGGGGCCCGGTTCCTGTTGGACCACGATGTGACGACGAGTGGCCGGCACCCGGACAGTGACATCTTCCTCGACGACGTGACCGTGTCGCGTCGCCACGCCGAGTTCCACCGTGACGGGGGCACGTTCACTGTTCGTGACGTGGGCAGCCTGAACGGCACGTATGTCAACCGGGAGCGGGTCGAGGCGGCCACGTTGTCCAACGGTGACGAGGTGCAGATCGGCAAGTTCCGGTTGGTGTTCATCGCGGGGCCCCGGCCAGACGACGTGGCGTGACGGCGGAGGCGGCGGCGCGCGGCCGGCCGCGCGAGCAGACGGCCACCACGGGTGCCACGGCGCCCGTGGTGGCGACGATGAGCATCGGTGAGGTGCTGTCGCGGCTGCGCCCGCAGTTCCCGGACGTCACGATCTCGAAGTTGCGGTTCCTGGAGGCCGAAGGGCTCATCGAGCCGCACCGGGCGCCGTCGGGTTACCGCAAGTACAGCGTGGCCCACCTGGACCGGTTGCGGTTCATCCTGTCGGCGCAGCGTGACCGGTACCTGCCGTTGCGGGTCATCCGGGAGCAGTTGGCGGCGTTGGACCGGGGTGAGCGGGTCGTCGGGGTGAGCGTGGCGCAGCCGTCGGACGGGCCGGCTGCGGACGTCAGCGCGGGCGCGGTGGAGGTGCGGGTCAGCCGCGCCGAACTCACCGAGCGGGCCGGCCTCGACGCCGAGTCGGTGACGGCTCTGATCGAGTACGGGTTGCTCGTGCCGGGTTCTGACGGGTCGTTCGACGCGGAGGCGCTGGCGGTGGCCCGGGCTGCGGCGCAGCTGGCGGCGTACGGCATCGGGGCGCGGCATCTGCGGGCCAGTCGTGCGGCGGCCGACCGGGAGGTGGGGCTGTTGGAGCAGATCGTGACCCCGATCGCCCGCCATGGTGGGCCGGGTGGGCGGGCGCAGGCGCTGGAGACGGTGCACGAGCTTGCGGCGTTGACGGCGCAGTTGCACGCGGCGCTGGTTCGGGCCGGGTTGCGTCGTGGGCTGGGTGTGTAGTCACAGCGGTATCGGGCGTCACACCCGTTGTCATGATCACGGCAGGACGGAAGCGGACGGCATGGTGGGCGGACGTGTACCGTGCAAAGGAGAGCAGGCGCCAGGGGGCGGAAGGGGCGGGGACTACGGTGCGCGAGCTGAGCGTCGTGGGCGTCAGGGTCGAGCTGCCGGGCAACCAACCGATCGTGCTACTGCGCGAGGTGGACGGTGATCGGTATCTGCCGATCTGGATCGGTGCTGTGGAGGCCACGGCGATCGCCTACGAGCAGCAGGGCATCAAGCCGACCCGGCCGCTTACCCATGATCTGCTGCGGGATGTGCTGGCCGCGTTGAAGGCGCCGCTGCACGCCGTGGAGATCATGGAGATGAAGGAGAACATCTTCTACGCCGAGTTGTTGATCGGGGACGGGTTGCGGATCTCGGCGCGGCCGAGTGACTCGATCGCGTTGGCGTTGCGGGTGGGTGCCCCGATCCGGTGTACGGATGAGGTGCTCACCGAGGCGGGGATCATCATTCCCGACGAGCAGGAGGACGAGGTGGAGAAGTTCCGGGAGTTCCTGGAGCAGGTCCGCCCGGAGGACTTCGCCGGCTAGCCTGCAAGAGGGCTGTGCCCGGTCGTGGGACGCTCGGCGTGTCGTGCGTGACGTTTCCCGGCAACCCTCAACGCGAGCTATAGGGTGGCCCCAAGACAGCACCGCGGCGGGAGGTAGGCACAATGCGGGAGCCTGCGAGTCCGGGCCTGACCGACGATCCTCAGGTGACTCAGTCACCGGAAGGATCGGGCGACTCCGTCGGCTACCGGGGTGTCACCGCGTGCGGTGCCGCCGGCATCAGCTACCGCCAGCTCGACTACTGGGCCCGCACCGGGTTGGTGGTTCCGGGGGTGCGCGACGCGTCCGGTTCGGGCACCCAGCGGCTGTATTCGTTTCGCGACATCGTCGTCCTGAAGGTCGTCAAGCGGCTGTTGGACGCGGGCGTGTCCCTGCAGAACATCCGCAAGGCGATCGACACGTTGCGCCAGCACGGTGTGGAGGACCTGGCGGGCATCACCCTGATCTCCGACGGCACGTCGGTGTACGAGTGCCGTTCCGCGGAGGAGGTCGTTGACCTGCTGCAGGGCGGCCAGGGGGTGTTCGGCATCGCGATCTCGGGCGCGTTCAAGGAGATCCAGGGGTCGTTGGCGCACCTGCCGGTCGCCGGTGAGGGCGCCCCGGAGCAGCCTGTCGAGGCGTCCGGGGAGCCGGCCGCGGGGCAGGGCGACGAGTTGGCCGCCCGCCGTGCCCGCCGCCGCGTCGGCTGACCCGCCCGCCGCTCAGGATTCGGTGGCGTACCTGTCGATCTCGGCCAGTTCCTCCGCGGTGAACGTCAGGTTCGTCAATGCGCCCAGGTTGGCTTCCAGCTGTGCGACGCTGGAGGCGCCGATGATGAGGCTCGTCATGCGTTCGTCGCGCAGCGCCCAGGCCAGCGCCAGCTGGGCCAGTGTCTGCCCGCGCCGGGCCGCGATGCGCCCCAGCTCCCGCACCTTGGTCATGGTCGCGTCCGTCAGCGCGCTCTCCGACAGGAACCGGCTGGTCGCGATGCGCGAGTCGGCGGGTACCCCGGTGAGGTAGCGGTCGGTGAGCAGGCCCTGCGCGAGCGGGGAGAACGCGATGCAGCCGGCGCCGACGTCGGCGAGGGTGTCGAGCAGCCCGTCGCGCTCCAACCACCGGTTGATCATCGAGTAGGAGGGTTGGTGGATGAGCAGCGGCGTGCCCAGGGAGCGCAGGATCGTGGCCGCCTCACGGGCCAATGCGGACGGGTAGTTCGAGATGCCCACGTAGAGGGCCTTGCCGGCGCGCACGGCCGCGTCCAGCGCGCCCATGGACTCCTCGAGCGGGGTGTGCGGGTCGGGGCGGTGGTGGTAGAAGACGTCGACGTAGTCGAGGCCGAGGCGGGCCAGCGACTGGTCCAGTGAAGCGAGCAGGTACTTGCGGGACCCGAAGTCGCCGTACGGGCCGGGCCACATGTCGTAGCCGGCCTTCGTGGAGATGATGAGCTCGTCACGGTACGGGCGCAGTTCGCGGCCCAGCAGCCGGCCGAAGTTCTCCTCTGCCGCCCCGGGCGGGGGCCCGTAGTTGTTGGCCAGGTCGACGTGGGTGACGCCGAGGTCGAACGCCCGGCACACGATGGCGGCCTGGGTGTCGAGGGGGCGGGCGTGACCGAAGTTGTGCCACAGGCCCAGCGAGATGGCGGGCAGGCGCACCCCGGAGCGGCCGCTGCGCCGGTAGGTCATGGTTTCGTAGCGGTCAGCAGCCGCGGCGTACGTCACGTGATCACCCTAGCGTTGCGCGGACCTTGCGCAGCATCTCCTCCCGGGCGGCGGGGTCGTTGAGCAGGTTCGCGTCGAGGCCGTGCTCGCGCAGGGAGTGCAGGACGGCGGCCACGGTCGTGGAGCGGGCCGCGAGCAGGTGCACGAGGCGGTCCACGTCGGTGGCTTCCTCCCAGGTGAGGCCGATGCGGCGCAGGGACAGGGCGAAGTCGGAGTCGGCGACCATGTTCATTCGCCGGTTGGCGTCCAGGGCCGGCACGAACGAGCCGGGCACGAGGGTGCACGCCCGGTAGGCGCAGGTGAGCAGGGGCAGCCGGTAGCGGTACATGCGGCGGGCGCGTTCGGTGAGCAGCAGGGTGTGCAGGCCCCACTGTTCGACCCGGCGCGACTGGCGGCGGATGTCACGGCCGCGCCGGTCGTCGCGTTCCACGTGGTCCATGGCGGAGGCG
This sequence comes from Luedemannella helvata, assembly GCF_039528415.1. Lineage (NCBI taxonomy): Bacteria > Bacillati > Actinomycetota > Actinomycetes > Micromonosporales > Micromonosporaceae > Luedemannella > Luedemannella helvata. Next base: position 164,972 of record NZ_BAAALS010000009.1, on the reverse strand, counting down.
CGGTCCCACAGGGCGGCGAACCGGTCGGCGAGGTCGGCGTCCAGCGCCGACCAGTGCCGTACGGGGCGGCGGGTGTAGTCGTTGAGGCTCTCGGTGAAGCTGTCCTTGAGGAAGTGCCACAGGCCGCGGCGGGCGCGGCCGGTGCCGCCGTCGTAGATGCGCCGGAAGTCGCGGGAGCCGAGCCGGCCCCGGCGAAACGACAGGGCACCGAACAGGGACAGGGCCACGAGGGTGGCGCCGCCGACCAGTGCGCTGGCGGTGCCGGCCCATTGGGCCAGGCGCAGCCCGCCGCCGAACAGGGTGACCCACCCGGGTTCGACCGTGAGGTCGTCGCGCGCGTCGGAGGGTTTCATGTCGACCAGCGCGTCCAGGACGGTGACGACCGTGATGAGGGCCAGCACGACCGACAGGCGGAAGTTGGACTTCTGCAGGGCGTCGGATTCGCGTACGCGCCGCTCGTCGAACGCGTACGTGATGGCTTTGAGCAGGTCCTCGTAGTCCTGTTTGACTTCGGCGACGTCGCGCAGCGTCTGGTCGCCGAGGCGGCGGACCTGGCGGACGAGCACGGAGGAGGCGATGGCGGTGCGCAGGTTGTGGTGGCGCCGTTCGGACAGGGTCACCTCGAACGTGGCGCGGTAGGTTTCGACGAGTTCGTCGATGCTGGCGAGCGACTCGCGGGTGAACGTGCCGAGCTGGGCCAGGTCGGCGACGCCCTGCAGCAGGATCTGGTGCAGCAGTTCCACGCCGCGGTGCACGCGGCCGAGCCGGAACCAGCGGCGTACGGGCAGGTGGGTGGACAGGCCGTCCCACAGCCGGAAGCCGCGTTCGGCGACCGCCCGGTACACGCTGAGGTGGTTCTTCCAGATTTCCAGGTCGGACTGCACCTGGTTGAGGTGGGCGCCGAGGCGCGCCTCGACGTCGGTGAGCGCGGTGATGATCGTCGCGTTGGTGATCTCCTGGGCCTGGGCGGCGCTGTTGGCCCGGGGCACGCGCAGGCCGGGCCGGGCGGGCAGGATCAGGTACCGGGGGCGGAAGTCCGTGCCGGGGGCCAGTTTGCGTAGCACGAGGGAGCGGGCGTTGATGACGGTCTGGGTGACGCCGGCCTCGCGGGTGTCGTACCCCTCGAGGAACCGGTTGAGTAGCCGTCGGGTCAGGTCGGCGCGCGGCGCCGTCAGGTAGTCGTCGGGTTCGGCGGGCAGGTCGGTGGGCACGGCCACCCAGAACACGGGCAGTTCGTAGCGGGCGCCGAAGACCCGGAACTCGCGGGTGCGCAGGTGGGTGGCGAGCAGCCGGTGGGCGCGTACGGCGATGTCGTTGTCGAAGTACGCGGCTGTGCGGTCGAGGTCGAGGTCGACCGTGCCGTGTTCGGCCTCCCACCGGCGGTGCAGGTCGGGCAGGTCGGGTGGGCAGTAGCCGGGGTGGGCGGGCGGCCCGCTCCACACGGACACCCCGATCTCGCAGACGGGGGCGCCGGCCAGGTGGTCGAAGCGCAGTTCGATGACGACGTGGAAGGGCGGTACGCCGGGTGGGAGGACCGGCCGGCGGCGGGCAGGTCCGTCCGGTTCGGTGACGGCGAGGAAGCGTTGCGCGTCGAGGACGACGCGGTGGCGCAGCGCGGCCAGCCGCCGGCGGGGCTGGGCCTCCTCGCGGGGCAGTTCGGCGCGGCTGAGGGCCTGCCACGCGGCGCGCACCTGTTCCTGCAGCCATTCGAGCAGGTCGGCGGCCGCGTCGTCGCGCAGGTGACGCAGCGGGTCGGTCGGCGCGTCCGGCAGGGCGGTGTCGGGTTCGGGGTCGACGCGCAGCCACGCGTGACCGGGTCGTACGCAGCCGGGCTCCTGGTTGAGCAGGCGGCGCAGCAGCGCCCCGTGGCCGGGTTGGGTGTCGCTGGACGGCAGCCGCCACAGGGAGGTCGTCACGAGGACGAGCCGGTTGAACTCCGCGACATGTCCCCGTGGATCCATGAACGTATTCATTCATGGGTGGCATGGTCGTGTCGATCGGCCGGCAGGCCCACTGTGGAGAGTTTTGGCCGCTGACAGTACGGGTAAACGCCCTGGTGGACAGTGATGCGACTGGTGAGGAGGCGGCCATGAGCCGAAAGCGGACCAAGGAGGTGTCGCGTCTCGTCGACCACGCGTGGGGCAATCTCACGTCGGCGGCGAGCTCCGGCGGTGACAAGGCGAAGTCGTACGGTGAGAAGGTCAGCGCCGGTTCCAAGGAGGCCAAGCGGCGTGCGGACGCCGCGATGAACGCCTTGGCCGGCAGGAAGCCCAAGCCCCGGTGGGGCTGGCTCGCCGGCGCCGCGGCGCTGGGTGTGGCGTTGGGCTGGCTGGCGACCGCGGTCGGCCGTCAGGCCGTGACCACGGCGCAGCAGAAGCTGGTCGAGGAGCCGGACGACCTGCGGCTTTACGCCGACGAGGTCACTCCCGCGCACTGACCGCGCGGTCGCCGGCCGGGCGTGGGGTCCTGTGGGATCCCCAACACTCCCGGCCGGCGACCTACGGGCGTACCGCCGACGCTGGTAGCGTGACCGGTGCCGACAAACCCACACGGGAGAGTCCGGCGCGGGTGATCAAGGCCCGGGTCGGCGCCGAAGGGGCAATTCCTCCCCGGAACCTCTCAGGCACCCGGACCGTGCGGGCAGGCAGTCTGAAGCGCCGCGTGGCGTGACAGAGGGGGAGGAAGGCCACACGCCAACCTCACCCCGCCTGGAGAGTCCGTGAAGCCGTCCGAGTTCGCCGACCGTCACATCGGCACCACCACCGACGCCCAACGGCGCATGCTCGACGTCATCGGCTTCGGCGGTGTCGAGGAGCTGATGGACGCCGCGATCCCCGAGGTGATCCGCTGGCACGGGGCCCTGGACCTGCCGGGCGCCGCCAGCGAGGCGCAGGTGCTCGCCGAGCTGCGCGAGCTCGCCGCCGCCAACACGAGCGCCGTCTCCATGATCGGCCTGGGTTACTACGGCACCCACACCCCGGGCGTCATCCGCCGCAACGTGCTGGAGAACCCGGCCTGGTACACGGCCTACACCCCGTACCAGCCGGAGATCTCGCAGGGGCGGCTGGAGGCGCTGCTGAACTTCCAGACCGTCGTGGCCGACCTCACGGGGCTGGCCACGGCGAACGCGTCCATGCTCGACGAGGGCACGGCCGCGGCCGAGGCGATGACCCTGGCCCGGCGCGCCAGCAGGAGCGCGAGCAACGTGTACGTGGTGGACGCGGACACCCTGCCGCAGACCATCAACGTGATCGCGACCCGGGCCGAGCCGCTGGGCATCGACGTGCGCGTCGTCGACCTGGCCGACGACCTGCCGGAGGCGTACTTCGGCATTCACCTGCAGTACCCGGGCGCGAGCGGCGCCGTGCGCGACCACACGGGCGTGATCGACGCCGCGCACGCGGCCGGGGCCCTGGTGAGCGTGGCCGCCGACCTGCTGGCGCTGTGCCTGCTGCGCGCCCCCGGCGACATCGGGGCGGACATCGCCGTGGGCAGCGCCCAACGCTTCGGGGTCCCGATGGGGTTCGGCGGCCCGCACGCCGGCTACCTGGCGGTGCGCGCCGGGCTGGAGCGGTCCCTGCCGGGCCGGCTGGTTGGGGTGTCGCGTGACGCCGACGGGGCACCGGCGTACCGGCTGGCGTTGCAGACCCGCGAGCAGCACATCCGCCGGGAGAAGGCGACCAGCAACATCTGCACCGCGCAGGTGCTGCTGGCCGTCATGGCCAGCATGTACGCCGTGTACCACGGCCCGGACGGGCTGCGCGCCATCGCCGCGCGGGTCCACGACCGGGCGGCGACCCTCGCGGCCGGGCTGCGCGCCGGGGGTGTCGAGGTGGCGCACGACGACTTCTTCGACACCGTCCTGGCCGTGGTGCCCGGCCGGGCGGCGCAGGTCGTGGCCGCGGCCGAGGCGGCCGGGGTGAACCTGTGGCACGTCGACGACGACCGGGTCGGCATCTCCTGCGACGAGACGACCACCCGCGCGCACCTGCAGACCGTGTGGTCGGCGTTCGGGGTCGCCGGCGTCGACGACGTCGCCGGGGAGGTGGCGCTGGCCCGTACGAGCGGGTTCCTGACCCACCCGGTGTTCTCGGCGTACCGGTCGGAGACGGCGATGCTGCGCTACCTGCGCTCGCTGGCGGACAAGGACTACGCCCTGGACCGCGGCATGATCCCGCTCGGGTCGTGCACCATGAAGCTCAACGCCACCACGGAGATGGAGCCGGTGACGTGGCCGCAGTTCGCCGACGTGCACCCCTTCGCGCCCAGGAGCCAGACCCGGGGGTACGAGCGGCTCGTCGCCGATGTGGAGACGTGGCTGGCGGAGCTGACCGGGTACGACGCGGTGAGCGTGCAGCCCAACGCCGGCTCGCAGGGTGAGCTGGCCGGGCTGCTGGCCATCCGGTCCTACCACCGTTCGCGGGGCGAGGCGCACCGCGACGTGTGCCTGATCCCGTCGTCCGCGCACGGCACGAACGCGGCCTCGGCCGTCATGGCGGGCATGCGGGTCGTCGTGGTGGCGTGCGACGCCGACGGCAACGTCGACATGGCCGACCTGGACCGTCGGGTGCAGGCCCACCGCGACGACCTCGCCGCGATCATGGTGACGTACCCGTCGACGCACGGCGTGTACGAGACCGGCATCGCCGAGCTGTGCGCGAAGGTCCACGACGCGGGCGGGCAGGTGTATGTCGACGGGGCGAACCTCAACGCCCTGGTCGGGTACGCGCGGCCGGGCACGTTCGGCGCCGACGTGTCGCACCTGAACCTGCACAAGACGTTCTGCATCCCGCACGGCGGCGGCGGTCCCGGCGTCGGTCCGGTCGCGGTGCGCGCGCACCTCGCGGAGTTCCTGCCGGGCGACCCGCTGCGCGGGGACGGGCACGCGGTGTCGGCGGCCCCGCACGGGTCGGCGGGCATCCTGCCGATCCCGTGGGCGTACCTGCGGCTGATGGGCCCCGACGGGTTGGTGCGCGCGACCGGCGCGGCCGTGCTGGCGGCCAACTATGTGGCCGTACGGCTGCGTGAGCACTACCCGGTGCTGTACACGGGCGCGAAGGGCCTGGTGGCGCACGAGTGCATCCTGGACCTGCGGCCGATCAGCAGGGCCAGCGGGATCAGCGTGGAGGATGTCGCGAAGCGGCTCATCGACTACGGCTTCCACGCCCCGACGATGTCGTTCCCGGTGGCGGGCACGCTCATGGTGGAGCCTACGGAGTCGGAGGACCTGGCGGAGCTGGACCGCTTCATCGACGCGATGATCGCGATCCGCACGGAGATCGACAAGGTGGCGGCCGGCGAGTGGCCCGCCGGGGACAACCCGCTGGTCAACGCCCCGCACACGGCGGTGTCGGTCAGCGCCGACGAGTGGCGTCACCCGTACCCGCGGTCGGTCGCGGCCTACCCGGACGGGGTGGACGCGGCACGCAAGTACTGGGCACCGGTGCGGCGGGTCGATGGCGCGTACGGAGACCGGAACCTGGTCTGCGCGTGCCCGCCGCCGGAGGCGTTCGCCGAGTAGAGGATCAGGCCGCCCCGCGTCGGTGCGGGGCGCTCGGCCTGCCGTGGTGTCGCGTGTTCAGCCGATGAGCGCGTGCCGGGCGGGGCCCCGGTGGGGGGCCACCAGCTTGCCGTCGGGCAGCAGCTCACCGGTGTCCTCGAACACGATGACACCGTTGCAGAGGAGGCTCCATCCCTGCTCAGGGAAGGCAGCGATGATCCGGGCGGCGTCGTGGTCCACAGCGGCGGCGCCCGGGCATGGGGGTTGGTGCTTGCACTGTTGCATCGTCGATCTGCTCCGGGGTGGAACGGTTGTTACCTAGGTCACTTGACCAGTGATGCACGCTACTCCGAAAAGCGGTGCACACCGGAGCACGTGACCCCGGCTTGCCGGCAGAATCCACCCTTCGTAGGAATGTAGTCCGACTAAAAGGCTACTTCCGGTAGGGCGCGCCGCCGATGCGACTCGGCCGTTAGTGGGAGCGCTCCCGAAAGAAAACTTCAGATCACCTGAACGTGCGGTGGGTCGTGGCGCAGGAACTGCAGATGTGAGATGTCACGTCCGTACGCCCCGGCGCGGCCCAGCACGATCAGGTCCCCGGCCCGCACCGCGCCGAGGTCCTGGTCGCGGGCCAGCACGTCCCGCGGGGTGCACAGCTCGCCGACCACGTCCACCGGCCCGTCGGCGGCCGGGCGCGGGTACGGGTGCGGCCACTCGTCGACCGCGATCACCTGGCACGGGTGGCTGTACCCCCACGCGGCCGGTAGCCGGAAATGGTGCGTGCCACCGCGAACGACCGCGAAGCGGCGCCCGTGGGTGACCTTCACGTCGACCACCTCGGCGGCGTACCAGCCGGCGTCGGCGACCAGGAACCGGCCCGGCTCCAGCACCAGCGACGCGCCGCCGGGCAGTTCGGCCGCCGCGCGCGCCAGCCCGGCCGCGAGGACGTCGAGGTCCAGGCGCGTACCGCCGGTGTAGTCCACGCCCAGCCCACCACCCAGGTTCACGTACCGCAGGTCGATGCCCTGGCGTGCCGACCAGCGGGCGGCCTCGACGGCGAAGCGCCCGTACTCGGCCGCGTCGAGGCTGTTGGACACCGCGTGCAGGTGGAACCCGATCAGCCGCAGGCCCGGCGCGGCGCGCGCCAGGGCGACCGCGTCGGGCACGTCGGCCTCGTCGAGACCGAACGGGGTCGCCACGCCGGTCATCTGGTGGCTGCCCGACACGGCCGAGGAGGCCCGGTTGACCCGCAGCGCCACCGGCACCCCGGCCGGGCCCGCGACGGCCGGGTCCGCGACGGCCGCCAGCCGGCGCAGCTCGTGTAGCGACTCCACGTGCACGGTCACCCCGGCCGTCGCGGCGGACAGCAGCTCCGCGTCCGTCTTCGCCGGGCCGCTGAACGCCACCTCGCCGCCGCCCGCGCCGGCCACCAGGTCCAGCTCGCCGCCCGAGGCCACCTCGAAACCGTCCACCTCGCCGGCCAGCGCGGCCAGCAGGGCGGGATGGCCGTTGGCCTTCACCGCGTACAGCAGGCGCCCTCCGGGCGGCAGGGCCGCCCGGACCGAGCGGGCGGCCGCGATTGCGGCGGCGGTGTCGTACACGTAGGCGCAGCGCGGCCGGGGCAGGCCGAGCAGCGCGTCGCGGACGCGGTCCGGGATCACGCGCGGTGCAGGGGGTTGTCGACCGGCACGTACCGGTCGCCGCCGGCCGGGTCCAGCCGCATGCGCAGCAGCGCCTTGTGCGGCATCGTCGGCGCGGTCAGGAACGCGTGGTCGGCCGCCGCCGCGGCCGCGTACGGGCCGCCCGCCAGGTCCGCGTACACCTCGTCGATGACGTCGCGGACCGCCGACCAGGCCGCGCCCTCGTCGAGGCCGTGGGACAGCACCAGCCGCAGCACGACCTCGCCCAGGTGCGCCTGCAGCGCCGTGTACCCGAGCTTGGCCTGCATCGTGGTCACCTCCGGGGCCTCGATGACCGAACCCGGCCACAGGCGCAGCGGGCGACCCAAGCGCGCCGGATGCACCCGCAGGCCCGCGAAGTCGCGCAGGGCCAGCCGGTGCGGCACCCCGCCCACGAACGTCGGCACGCAGTTCTGCAGGTGGGCCTCCAACCCGATGCCGTGCCGGGTCGCCAGCCGCAACGCCGCCGGCAGCAGCAGGCGCGCGTACTCGGCAACGAAACCCCGCGCGGCCTGGGCCCGCTGGCGCAGGCCGCGCGTGACGGCGTAGCGGTCGACCAGCTCGGCGACCACGCTCGCCCCGGTCAGCGGGGACGTGGAGTACAGGGCGATGCCGGGAATCGCGACCTCGCCGGGGCCCAACCGTCCCGTCAGGCCGGTGCGCACGATCGCGGCCAGGTCACGCTCGCGGTCGCCGCCGGCCGCCATCGCCGACCCGGCCACCTCGTCGAACAGCACGATCCGCGCCGCGTCCGGGTCCTCGTCGAGCAGGGTGCGCAGCAGCGCCGAGATCGTCGGCCCGTTGCGGGTGCTCGCGACCGAGATGCTGCGCCGCGTCGAGGTGACCTGGATGTCCAGCGACAGCTTCAGGTAGCGGCGTTGGCCGGCCCGGTCGGGCGGCAGCAGCAACGTGCGCAGCGCGGCCGTCGGCAGCGCCGGCAGCCGGGCGTCCGGCAACACCACCAGCCCGCCGTCGGCGAGCAGGTCGGCGTAGCGGGCGGGCAGCAGCCGGTCGAGCTGCCACGCGTGCACCGGGGTGACCGCGTAGCGGGCCCGGTCGACCCGGTGGGCCAGTTCCGGGTACGCGTCGGCGAGCGTCTCGCCGATGTCGTCGCCCAGGTGCAGGTCGCGGCGCACCGCCACCAGGCCCAGGCCGGTGCCGGGCGACTCCAGGTCGTGGCGCAGCACGTCGGCCACGTCCCAGCCCAGCCGGGTGCGCCCGCACGGGTGCAGGTTGTGGCCCTCCGTGGCCAGCCGCTCGAAGAACACGCACTGCCCGTCCGCGTCGAGCGTCGCGGCCAGGTCGAGGCTGTCGCGGGCGCCGGTCGCGCGGGCCCGCTGCCGGGTCACCGCGTCCGACCAGGTGCGCCGCGCGTACGCGACGGCCAGGTTCGCGGTGGCGTCGGCCAGCTCGACCGCCACCCGGTCCGCGCCGTCCACCAGGGTGTACGCGAGGCGGGCCGGGTCGGGGCCCTCGGGTGACAGCGGCATCAACGCGCGACCGAACCCGAACCGTTCGGCGCGCGGATCCGGTTCGGCCAGGCCCTCGCGCCACGCGGCGGCGAGCAACCGGTCGCGCACGACGGCCATGGCGCGCGGCAGGTTCGACGGGAACCGCTCGTGCAGGTCGGGGGAGAGGGCCGCCAACTGGCGCCGCACGGCGTGGGCCGCGTCCGCCGTCGTGGCCGGCGCCGGCCGGGTCGCGGTGGCGCTGCTCATGCCGGCACCCGCGCCGCGTCACGGCGCCGCCGCGACATCCGGGGGGTCATGCGCCCGCCATGGGGTTGGGCACGTGGGTCCACACGTCGTCGAGCGGGTCGGCCGCCAGGCGCATCGTCGTCATCGCTTTCATCGGCAGCGGGTCGCGCCACACCTGCGCGGGCGCCCCGGCGGCGCGTACGGCCGCCGCGACGCGGCCCCACAGCGGCCCGGTCGGCAGGTCGTACTCGCGGGCGAGCAGCGCGATCAGCTCGCCGACGACCGTGGTGAGGAACGCGGCGACAAGCTTGGTGCGCAGCTCGTCGGCGTCGTCGGTGACGAGGTCGCCGCGCAGTTCGGGCATGGCCGCGCCGAGGCGGGCGGGGCTGACCCGCACCCCGCCGACGTCGCGGTAGAGCAGGCGCACCGGTCGGCCGTCACGCAGCACCACGAGGGTGTTCTGCCCGTGCGCCTCCAGGGCCACACCCCGGTCGAGGAGGGCGAACAGGGGTGGGCAGGCGATGTCGAGCAGGTCGGCGAGGAACCGGGCCGGGTCGTGCGGGGCGACGACGTCGCGCAGCAGCGGACGGCCGTCGGCCGGCGACGGGGCGGCCAGCGCCGCCAGCGGCACGGCGACCTCGCCGGGGGGCAGGGCGGGGAACCGGCGTACCACGTACGACAGGCCGCGCTGGGGTTCGCCGTCGACGAGCACCGCGCCGGCGGCGGTCTCGGGCAGGACGTCGAGGGTGGGCATCGCGGCGGTCAGCCGGGCCAGCAGGGCCGACATGACGGGGCCGTTGTGCACGGCGGCCGGCGACACGATGCGTACGGCGCTGGTCATCTGCACGTCCACGGCCGTCTTCACATGGATCGTCGGGTCGTCCACCAGGGCCAGGGTGCGCAGCGACATCAGCGGCCGGGCGGGCACGGTCCGGCCGGTGGGGGTGAGCCACGGGTACGCCCCGGCGGTATGGCGCGCCTGCCAGGGGTGCAGCAGCAGGCGGGGTGGCAGGCCGGCGCCCGTGGACAGCCAGCGGCTCGCCGGCACGGCCACCTCGACGAGGGCGACCGTGGGGAGGTGCTCCGGGGCGTACGCGAGGACCTCGGCGGTGGTCATGCCCAGCCGGGTGCGGCAGCACGGGTGCAGCGGATGCCCGTCGACGACCAGCTGTTCGACCGTGGCCAGGTCGGTGGTGCGCGGCGACGGCCGCGCCGGTCGGTTGGCGCGGGCCAGCGCGAGGTTGTGCACGCTGTTGTCCAGCTCGGTGGCCAGCCGGTCGACGGCGCCGGGCAGGCGCAGGGCCCGCAGCGCGGCGGCCGGGTCGGTATGGGCCACGCCGGCCACCTCGACGGCCAGCCCGGGCTGCGCCACCGCGAACGCCCGCGCGGCGGCCGGGTCGCCGGACAGGCGGGCGTGGTCCAGACCGGGCACGTTCTCGCGGTTCAGGGCGCCCCACAGGCGGGCGAGCACGCTCGCGCGGGCGCCCGGCAGGGCGGCGGTGTAGGCCGCGCGCAGGTGCTGTGGGACGTCGTCGACCGGGGCCGCCGGCCGCGGCGCGGCCGTGAGCTGTTCAGGCACCCGTCGACCTCCCCAATCGTTGCCCTGACGTCTCAGGCTAGTCGTTTCGATCACGCCCCGCCGGGCGCGGCACGCGTGGCGCGTCAGAGTGTTTAACGCTAATTGCCAGATAATCGCGCTATGTCAGAGTTAGGCCGATCTACCGGTCGCGTCATCTCCGCCGGGCGCCCCGCCACACGCAGCCACCCCGGGCCGGCGCCCCGCCGCCACTTCACCACCCCGGCCGACGCCCACCACGCCGTCCAGCAGGTCGTCACCGACACGCTGGAGCGCCGGGCGCACCCACGCGTCCTCGAGGCCGGCGCCGGCAAGCGCACCCGGTTCGACGTGCCATCCGACGCGTACGTCATCGGCGTCGACACCGACGACCTCGCCATGTCGCGCAACCCCCGCCTCGACGAACGGGTCGTGGCCGACCTGGCCGCCTACGCCGCGCCCGCCGCCAGCTTCGACCTCATCACCTGCTGGTACGTGCTCGAACACGTGCCCGACCCGGCCGCCCTCGTCGACCGCTTCGCCACCTGGATCGCGCCCGGCGGGCTCGTCGTCATCGCCGTACCCAACCTGCACAGTCTCAAGGCCCTGGTCACCAAGGCCACCCCGCACGCGTTCCACGTGTGGTTCCGCCGGCACGTGCTCGGCCACCCGCAGGCCGGGCGCCCCGGCCACGGCCCGTACCCGACAACCCTGCGCCGCGCCATCGCCCCCGCCGCGCTCGTCGGCCGGTCCGGCGCCCGCGGCCTCGTACCCGTCTTCGAGGGGTACTTCGAGGACGCCAAGCAGGTCGCGTTCCGCGAACGCATCCGCCTGACCGGCAACCGCTGGCGCGCCGCCGAACGGCTCGTGCGCCGCGCCAGCCTCGGCCGCCTCGACGCGGCGCGCAGCGAGTACGTCGTGGTGTTACGCAGGGTGTGAGCTCAAGCGCTCGTGGGCACTACCTCCACGAAGGAGGAACGTGCCATGACAGCCACCCAGATCGTGATCACCGTCATTGTTGTTCTCGTCGTCGTGGCCGCGGTCATCGCCGGTGTGCTGACGGCGACCCGTTGGTCACTGCGCCGACAGTTCGGCCCCGAGTACGACCGGCTCGTCGCCGAGCGCGGCGGTCGCGTCGAGGCCGAGCGTGAGCTGCGCGAACGTCGCCGCCGCCACGCCGCCCTGTCGCTGCGGACCCTCGACGACGAGGCCCGCGACCGCTACGCCAGCCGGTGGGCCGACATCCAGGCCCGCTTCCTCGACGAGCCGCAGGCCGCCGTCGCCGACGCGGACGCCCTCGTCGCCGACCTGCTCACCGAGCGCGGCTACCCCGAGTCCGACGTGGACGAGCGGGTCGCCCTGCTCAGCGTCGAGCACGCCGGCCGCATCGAGGACTACCGCACCGCGACCGGTGTCGCCGCCACCGAGCAGGCGACCACCGAGCAGCTGCGCCAGGCGATCGTGCACTACCGCACCGTCATCTCCGACCTCATCGGCGGCGAACCCCTCCAGCTCGCCGGCGACCCCACCGAAACCACCCCGTCCACCCGTTAAGGAGCCCACCCCATGATCTTCAAGCACGACACCCGTTCCGACGCCGAGGTCCGCGACGAGGAGCTGCGCGACGGCGACCGTCGGGTCGTCGACGGAGACGTCGTCGACGAGTACGACCGCGACGGGCGCCCCGAGGACCCCACGACCGCCGACACGATCGTCACCGACCACGACGGTCGCCTCGCGGACACCGATGGGCGGGTCACCCAGCCCGACGGCCACGAGGTGACGGACACCGACGAGCGCGTCGACGACCCGGACGGCCACCTGGTGCACGACCCGGACGACGACGTCGACGAGACCACCGACGACGACACCCCCGACGCCCCCGGCCCCGACGGCCCCGACGCGGCGACCACGTTCGACAACGCGGCCGACGATGACGACGACACCGTCGACGAGCCGACCGACGTCACCGACGACGATCTCGATGACGACGTGGACGACGACCTGGCCGACGAGCGCGACGCGCGCGCCGCCGCGGACGCCCCGTTCACCCCGGACGGGCACGTCGACGCCGACCCGGACGCCCAGCCGGCCGGCGCCTACGACACCGTCCCGGCCACCGGCGACGGCCCCGTGCCGGTCGACGAGCCCGCCGCCGCGGCCCCGGTCGACACCCCGGCCGAGCTGGTGCCCGGCGCGGTCACCTCGGAGCCGGCGTTCGCCGGCTGGCAGGACCAGGACGGGCAGGCGTTCCGCGACCGGTGGCGCGACGTGCAGCTGCGCTTCGTCGACGACCCGCGCGGCGCGGCCGCCGAGGCCGGCACCCTGGTCGGCGAGGCCGTCGACGCGTTCACCGCCGCCCTGGCCCGCCAGCGCCAGGAACTCGACGCGTGGCAGTCCACCGAGGGCGACGACACCGAGATCTTCCGCGTCGCGGTCCGTCGCTACCGCGACCTGCTCGACAAGATCCTCGCCGGTTGACCCTCCCCAGGGGAACGACAGCAGCTGCCTCCTAGAGGCGGCTGCTGTCGTATGTCGAGACACCGCTCTTGCGCGCGTTCGCCGGCAGGCGGCGGCGGGCGGCCGCGTCACCGTAGAGGGTGGCCCGCCAGAAGTCCGTCGTCGTGGCGTTCACCTGATCGAAGCCGCGGTTGCCCGGACGCAGGTAGTCCCCGTGACCCTGGCCGGTCAGCGTCAGAAACCCCTTAGGCCAGGACAACTTCTGGTACGCCGTACGCGCCCCCGACAGAGCCACCGTGCCGTCGTCGGACCCGTGCACGAACAGCACCGACGCGGCCGGTCCCGCGAACGTACCGCCCAGCGACGCGCCGGCGATCACGATCGCCGCGTCGACGCGCTCGTCGCGGGTGGGCGCCGACAGCATGCCCAGCGTCGTGAACCCGCCCGCCGAATGGCCCGCCGCCCCGACCCGCCCGGTGGCCAGGCGCCCGCGCAACGGGTCGCCCAACTTCGTGTCCAGGCCGCGCACCTTGCTGATCACGGCGGCCGCGTCCAGTGGCTGCTGGCCCACATCGGTCACGTCGAACGGGTCGGCGTGCGCGTTCGTCCCCGGGTACGCCGGGGCGGCCACCACGAAACCGGCCGCCGCCCACCGCGTCGTCAGGGCGGCGTAGTAGTCCGGCAGGCCCCGCAGCCCGTGGCTGAACACCACGATCGGGAACCGGCCCGCCGCGACGGGCACGCCGGAGCGCGCGGCACCGCCGGTGGCCCCGGTCGCCGGGTACCACAGTGTCGTCGGCAGGCGCCGTCCCTCGCGTACCACGGTGATCTTCCGGACGCCCACGGCGAACGAGCGCGCGGGCGCCGCCGTCGGCGCTACCGGCGACGGCCGGGCGGGCGCCGCGTCCGCCGACGGCCGGGTCGTACCCGCCGCCCCGCCGGCGACCGTCGGCGAACCCGGCGCGGCGCCCTGCGGCGGCGCCGCGGCCGGCCCCCCTCCGGCGGAGCACCCGCCCACCAACCCGCCGATCAGCACCCCCACGACAAGCCGGCCGAGCAGGGGGAACCGGCGTGCGACAGACATCCGCCGAGTATGGCCGCCCGCCCCGCCCTCTGCCCACCACCCACGCCCACCCCACACCGCCACCCGCCCGCAAGGCCGCCCCGCCCCGCCCACCCGCCCCGCCGCTAAGGGCCCGCCCCGCCCAGCCCCCGGCGCGAAGGGCCCGCCCCGCCCCTCCGCCCGACGTTTGGTCGATTCCGCGTGAAATCACAGGCCGGTTTGACACGCGAAACCGCCCAAACGTCGGGCGGAACGCGGCGCGCGGCGCGGAACGTGGCGCGCGGAACGTGGCGCGCGGAACGTGGCGCGTAAAACGCGGAGCGCGAGGCGCGGAGTGGAGGCGGGGAGCGCGGGGTGGGGAGGGGAGCGGGTGGGTTATGTGACGTGGCGTAGCCAGCGGCGTTGCCAGGGGGTTTCCACCGCGCGGCGGTGGTAGTGGGTGCGGACCCAGGTCACCGCCGCGGGCGCGGCCAGGCCGTCGAGGATCGCCAGCGCCGACAGGGCGGTGCCGGTGCGCCCGACCCCGCCGCCGCAGGCCACCTCGACCCGTTCGCCCGCGTGCGCGCGCCGGTGCGCCTCACGCAGCGCGGCGACGGCGTCCGCTGTGTCGCGGGGGGTACGGAAGTCCGGCCAGTCGACGCGCCGGTACGCCCACACCGGGACCGGCCCGGGTGCCAGCAACAGGGCGAAGTCCGCCGGGCAGACGGTGTCGCGCACCCGGCGCCCGCGCACGCGTACCCCGCTGGGCAGCGTCAGGACCCCCGCGTCGTCATCCCATGGTGTGCCGGTCATCCGTTCGATTATGGCGCGACGTGTTCAATGGGAGGCGTGGCTATCGAGACCGATGTCTGCGTCGTCGGGGGCGGCCCGGCGGGCCTCGTGCACGCCCTGCTGCTCGCGCGCGGCGGCATCCGCGTGACCGTGCTGGAGAAGCATCCCACGTTCCTGCGGGACTTCCGCGGCGACACCGTGCACCCGTCCACGCTCACCCTGCTCGACGAGCTGGGCCTGGGGGAGCGCGCCGAGGCGCTGCCGCACCGCAAGGTCTACGACCTGCGCGCGGCGTTCGCCGACGGCGTCTACGAGGTGGCCAGCTTCCGCGGGCTGCGCATGCCCCACCCGTACATCATGTTCGTCCCGCAGTGGGACTTCCTGGAGATGATCGCGGACGCCGCCGCCGACCACCCGACGTTCACGTTGCTGCGCGAGCGCGAGGTCACCGGGCTGTTGTGCGAGGACGGTGTCGTGCGCGGGGTCGTGGCGCGCCACGGCGACGAGCGGGTCGAGGTCCGCGCGCGGCTCACCGTCGCCGCCGACGGGCGCCATTCCGCGGTACGCCGCGAGCTCGGGTGGCAACCCCGCGAGTACGGGGCACCGATGGACGTCCTGTGGTTCCGGCTGCCCCGGCGCGAGACGGACGGCTCCGGCCTGGACCTGAAGGTCGCCGCCGGCCGGCTGATGATCCTCATCGACCGGGGGGATTACTGGCAGATCGCCTACGTCATCCCCAAGGGCGGCTACGACGCCGTGGTCGCGCGAGGGCTGCCCGCGTGGCGCGACTCCGTCGCCGCGATCACCCCGATGTTCGCCGACCGCATCGGCGAGGTCACCTCCTGGGACCAGATCGCCATGCTGACCGTGCGGGTCAACCGCCTCAACACCTGGCACGCGCCGGGCGTGCTGCTCATCGGCGACGCCGCCCACGCCATGTCCCCGATCGGCGGGGTCGGCATCAACCTCGCCGTGCAGGACGCGGTGGCCGCCGCCCGGATCCTGCTGCCGCCCCTGACGGCCGGGCGGCTGCGTGAACGCGACCTGGCCGCCGTACGCCGGCGCCGCCGCTTGCCGACCGCCGGTACCCAGCTCGTGCAGCGGGTCCTGCAGCGCGGCATCCTGGCGCCGGTGCTCGGCTCCACCGAGCCCATCCCGGCCCCGTTCTTCCTCAAGCTCATGCGCCGGGTGCCGGCCCTGCGCCGGGTCCCGGCCCGGTTCATCGGCACGGGCCTGCGCCCCGAACACGCCCCGCCCGGCTGACTCACACCCGCCAGACGGTCACGGCCTTCGTGTCCGCGTCCTCCAGGGCCCGGTCCACCGGCACCCGGTAGTCGGCCACCCGGGTGAACCGCTCGCGCGGCAGGTACGCCCGCCCCGGGTCGCCCACCAGCACCCGCGCGCCCCGGTCCCGGGCGCGTTCGAGAAAGGCCAGGAACCGCTCGGACATGGCCCGGGAGTAGAACACGTCCCCGGCGAACACCACGTCCGCGCCGCCGCCGTCCCCGTCGAGCAGGTCACCGTGCACCACGTCGACCCGCACCCCGTTCGCGTCCGCGTTGAGCGCGATCGCCGCCGCCGCGTACGCGTCGATCTCGTTGGCCACGACGGTGGCCGCGCCCGCCGCGGCGGCGGCCACCGCGACCAGGCCGGATCCGGAGGCCACGTCCAGGACGGCCCGGCCGGCCACCAGGTGCGGGTGCTCCAGCACGTAGCGGGCCAGGCCGTGGCCGCCGGCCCACGCGAACGCCCAGAACGGCGGCGGCGTGCCCGTTATCCCCTGGTGGGCCTCGGTGGTCTCCCACAGGTCGATCGCGTCATCGGCCTGGTGGAGGCTGATGGACGGCAGCCCGTCGACCGTACGCAGGGTGGTGTGCGCGCGGACGAAGTCGCCGGCGGCCAGTGTCGTACCCACGCCCCCGCACGCTACTGCCCCGCTCACGCCGGCCTCAGCCGCCCAGGGGTAGGTCGGCGGTGTAGTGGCCGATGGCCTCACCGTTGTGCCGCGTGACCCGGCCGGTGGCGGTGAACCCGTGGCGCAGGTACAGGCGCTGGGCGCGGACGTTGCTCTCGCCGGTCCACAGTTGCAGGCGCGTGTAGCCGGTCGCGGCGGCCGTGTCCGCCAGGCCGCGCAGCACCGCCCCGCCGACACCCCGGCCCCACCGGTCGGGGCGCACGAACACCATCGCGACGTGACACAGACCGGGCACGGGCGCGCCGTCGCCGTCGTCCTCGCGGGCCGGCACACCGACCGCCATCGCGACCACCTCGTCGACATCGACGGTCACGGCGACGAGGCTGTCCGCGGCGCGCAGCTTCGCGGACACGTCGGCGATCCGCGCCGGGCTCACGTGCTTCCCGCGGGCGGCGTTGGCCAGCCGCCACACATCCAGTGCGGCGGGCAGGTCGGTGTTCGTCGCGGGTCGGGTCAGCATGCGGCACACCGTACCGCGTCAACTCGGGGTTGACGGTGGCGGTTCGTCAACCTATGGTTGACGGTATGGCAGACACCGCGCAGATCCGCCTCGATGACCTCATCCAGGGGATCAAGAAGTCCCACCCCGACGTCCTCGACCAGCTCTCCGGCGCCGTCGTCGTCGCCGAACACCTCGGCGACGTCGCCGACCACCTCGTCGGCCACTTCGTCGACCAGGCCCGCCGCTCCGGCGCCTCCTGGACCGACATCGGCCGCAGCATGGGCGTCACCAAGCAGGCCGCCCAGAAACGCTTCGTACCCAAGGCCGACACCGACGCCAGCCAGGGCTTCGGCCGGTTCACCGACCGGGCCCGCCACGTCGCCTTCGCCGCCCAGGACGAGGCCCGCACCGCCGGCAACGCCACCATCGGCACCGCCCACCTCGTCCTCGGCCTCACCGCCGAACCCGACTCCCTCGCCATCAGGGTCCTCGCCGCCCAGGGCGTCACCGTCGAGGCCCTGCGCGAGGCCGCCACCGCCACGCTGCCCCCGCGCGCGGCGGACGTACCCGACGCCATCCCGTACGACGCCAACGCGCAGAAGGTCCTGGAACTTACCTTCCGCGAGTCACTGCGCCTCGGGCACAACTACGTCGGCACCGAACACATCCTGCTCGCCCTGCTCGAACTCGAAGCCGGCGACGGCCTGCTCAGCGGCCTCGGCGTCGACAAGACCCGGGTCGTCACCGACGTCGACACCGTCCTCGACGCGTACCGGAATCTGGCCGGCAACCTCGACACGATCGCCGCCGAGGCACAACGCACCGAGTAGCCGGTGGCGCGGATAGGTGCGCGTGCGGATTATCTAATCCATGAGCCGGTCCGTGACCATCGAAGACGTCGCGCGCCGGGCGGGCACCTCCCGCGCCACAGCCTCGCGGGTGCTCGCCGGGTCCGCGTCCGTGTCCGACTCCGCCCGCGACCGGGTGACCCGTGCCGCGGCCGACCTCGGCTACGTGCCCAACGCCCTCGCCCGGGCGCTGGCCAGCGGGCGCGGCGACCGCATCGTGCTCGGCATCGTCTCGCCCCAGCCCGTACTCGCGGTTGATCTCTATCTGGGGCGGGCGGTGACCGCCGCGACCCAGGCCGCCAACGCCGCCGGGGTCGGCGTCAGCGTCCGGGTCCTGCCGATCGGGGCACCCGACCCGCTCGCCGACCTCGCCACCGACCGCACCGTGTGCGGGGTCATCCTGTTCAACACGACGTACGCGCTGCTCAAGTCCGTACCGAGAGCGCTCACCGGACGGGCCGTGTCCATCGGCGTGGGCAGCGACATCGTGCCGTCCGTCGATGTCGACAACGGGGGAGCGGCCCGGAAGATCACGGACTACCTGTACGCGACGGGGCACCGCGAGATCGCCATGATCGGCGGACCGGAGTGGATGCCGTGCACGGCCCGCGCCCGGCGCGCCTACTCGGAGGTCATGGCGTCGCTCGGGCTGCCGGCCCGCATCGTCTACAGCGACTTCTCCGCCACCAGTGGGCGCGAGGGCGCCGCCCGGCTGCTGGCCACCTGGCCGGAGACGGACGCCATCTACGCCGTCTCCGACACCCTCGCGCTCGGCGTGCTGTCGCTGCTCGGGGAGCGGGGGATCGACGTGCCCGGCGCGGTCGCGGTCGTCGGCTTCGACGACATCCCGTACGCCGAGGTGGGTTGGCCGCCGTTGACCACGGCCACGCACCCGGTGGAAAGCATCGTCGAGTACGCCGTGCAGACGGTGCTCGCGGGACGCCCGGGCCGGGCGGAGGACCGCCTCTTCGACTCCCACCTGGTGCTACGCCGCAGCGCCTGATAACGCTCAACTTGACATAATGTCGATTATCGACGTCGGCGGTCCTGGATGCGTGATTGTGGGTTCTGAACCAGATGTGCGTCCACAGGCACCACACTGGTTCACGATTGATGTTGACGGCGGGAGGGTTCGTGGGCGACGCGCGGCTGCGGGCGGATTGTGCGCGGTGCTTCGGGTTGTGCTGCGTGGCGCCGGCGTTCGTCGCGTCCGCGGACTTCGCGGCCACCAAGCCGGCCGGCACGCCCTGCGCCAACCTCGGCGACGGGTTCCGCTGCGACATCCACGCCGACCTGCGCGGCCACGGCTTTCCCGGCTGCGTCGTCTATGACTGCTTCGGCGCCGGCCAGCAGGTCGCCCAGGTCACCTACGACGGTCGTGACTGGCGGGCGGCGCCGCACACGGCCGGGCAGATGTTCGCGGTGTTCGCCGTCATGCGTGACCTGCACGAGCTGCTGTACTACGCGACGGAGGCGCTCGGCCTCGACGCCGCCGCGCCGGTGCATGGCGACCTGCGCGCGGCCGTCGAGGAGCTCGACCGGCTCACCGCGGCGCCGCCGGAGGCCCTCCTCGCGGTGGACGTCGGCGAGCGCCGCGCCGCCGTGAACCCGCTGCTGTCGCGGGCCAGCGAGCTGGCGCGCTCGGCGGTGCCGAGCCGTCGGCGCGACCACCGGGGCGCGAGTCTGGTCGGTGCCCGGCTGGCCGGTCAGGACCTGCGCGGGGCGAACCTGCGCGGCGCGGTGCTCGTCGGTGCGGACCTGCGCCGGGCCGACCTGCGGCTGGCCGATGTGACCGGAGCGGATCTGCGGGGTGCGGACCTGCGCGGGGCCAATGTGAGCGACGCGCTGTTCCTGGTGCAGTCGCAGCTGACGTCCGCGCGGGGGGACGCGCGGACCGTCCTGCCGGCGGCCCTGGCCCGCCCGGCTCACTGGCGCGCGTAGTCTTCCGGTCGGGAAGGTCGCGGATGGAGGGCGGACGGCGATGGCGCGCAGGCTCGCGGTCGGCGACGTGGTGGACGACTTCGAGCTGCCCGACCAGACGGGTACGCCGCGGCGGCTGTCTGAGTTCCTCGCCACCGGGCCGGTGGTGCTGTTCTTCTACCCCGCCGCGATGACGCGTGGCTGCACCGCCGAGAGCTGTCACTTCCGCGACCTGGCCACGGAGTTCGCCGAGTTGGGCGCGGTGCGGGTGGGCATCAGCCGCGACAGCGTCGAGCGGCAGAAGCGGTTCTCCGACCGGTACGGCTTCGACTATCCGCTGCTGTCTGACGTGGACGGGGTGGTCGCCGACCGGTTCGGGGTGCGGCGGCGGATTCCGTTGGGGCCGCTGAGCATGCGCCGGCTGACGTTCGTGATCGGCACGGACCGCGCGATCCTGGGCGTCCTGGATAGTGAGTTGAACATGGCCGCGCACGCCGACGGGGCCCTCGCGGTCCTGCGTGGGCGCGCGTCGTAGCCTCCCCTGGGCGGCGCGCCCGTTCGAAAATGTCGCCGCTTCCTGATACAAAGACACAATCAAACAGGTGTACGAAAAGGAGGGCCCCATGGCGGCCACCCGCAGCCCGGCCCGCTCCCAAGGCTCGGGACTGTCCACGCAGGAGCTCGAGACGATCCGCGACACGCTCGCCAACGGCCGCAAGCCCAAGGTGGTGTTCACGGAGAACGCCGGCCAGATCGCCGGCCAGACGGGGCAGATCGTCGAGCTGACCGACCCGGAGGTGTCCGACGAGTGGGTGGTGGTCCGGTTCGGCCGCGACGAGCTGCCCTTCTCCCCCGCCGACCTGGCGATCCCGCCCAAGGCGCAGCGTGGCGCGGCCCGGTCGGCGGCGCCGGAGTTCGAGCCGGAGCAGGCTCCCCCACCGTTCATGATCACCCGTGACTCGAAGCCGGCCCCGGTGCCGGCCCCCCGCCAGGAGGAGACCGTGGCCCAGACCACCACCGCCGAGCCGGCCGCCCTCGCCAAGGGCGCCGACGTGCCGGAGCAGGGCGCCGAGGCGAAGCCGGCCGCCCGCAAGGCCGTCAAGGCGGCCAAGCCCAAGCCGATCCCGGCGCTCACGGTCACCTTGGCGTACGCGGAGGGCGAGTGGACCGTCGGGGCCAACCAGGGCACGAAGGCGGTCGCGAAGCCCTATGTGATCCGGCCCACGGAGGCGCTGAAGATGGTGGCGCTGCTCGACGTGCCGGCTGTGCACGAGGCCGTGGAGCAGATCCTGGCCGCGGAGCGGGCCGAGGCGGAGCATCAGGCGCAGCGGTTGCGGGCGGAGTTGGCGGAGGTCGAGGCGAAGCTCGCCGATCTGAACACGCGTTGACACGCCGCCGGTTTGGCGGATCGGGCTGGAGACGGTACTGTGTCGGACGTGGTTCACCGGTATTGGCGCTTTACGTTGGCTCTGGTCGGAGCCGACGGTCGCATGCGCTGACCGACACCGAACCAGAGCCAGCAGGGCAGGGAGATGACTCCCTGCCCTTTGTCATGTGAACCGGCGGGCTGGCCTGGGACAAGACGGGCGGCCTGCCACAAAAGGACAGGTGCCCGAGATGACCACACAACCCGCTCAGGCCGACGCGACCGGCAACGATACCGGCGCCGGGTCTGCCGGCCAGACCAGCGACCTGCACGTGTCCGGCTTCCAGCCGCTGATCTCCCCGCGCGAGCTGCTCGAGGAGCTGCCGCTGGGTGAGCGCCGTGCCGCGCTGGTGCGCGACTCCCGCGACGCGGTGCGCCGCGTCATGGCCGGTGAGGACGACCGCCTGCTCGTGGTGGTCGGCCCGTGTTCGGTGCACGACCCGGCCGCGGCGCTGGACTACGCGCGGCGGCTCAAGGCGTTCGCCGACGACAACCGTGACGAGCTGGTCGTGGTGATGCGGGTGTACTTCGAGAAGCCGCGTACCACGCTGGGCTGGAAGGGTCTGATCAACGACCCGGGGCTGGACGGCACCTACGACATCCACCGGGGCCTGCGCACGGCGCGGCAGTTGCTGCTGGACATTCTCGACATCGGGCTGCCGGTGGGTTGTGAGTTCCTGGACCCGACCAGCCCGCAGTACATCGCGGACACGGTGACGTGGGGGGCGATCGGGGCGCGGACCACGGAGAGCCAGGTGCACCGGCAGTTGGCGTCGGGCCTGTCGATGCCGGTGGGCTTCAAGAACGCCACCGACGGCGACGTGCAGGTCGCGGTGGACGCCAGCCGGGCCGCGCGGAGCAACCACGTGTTCTTCGGCATCGACGACGCCGGGCGGGCGGCGATCGTCACGACGACCGGCAACCCGGACTGTCACGTGATCCTGCGCGGTGGCACCCGGGGCCCCAACTACGGCGACGGTGATGTGGCCGACGCGTTGAAGCTGCTGGAGAAGCACGGCCTGGTGCAGCGGCTGGTGATCGACGCGAGCCACGCCAACAGCGGCAAGGACCACGTGCGTCAGGCGGTCGTGGCGGCCGAGGTCGCCGAGCAGGTGGCGGGCGGGCAGGCGGGCATCGGCGGGGTCATGCTCGAAAGTTTCCTGGTGCCGGGCCGGCAGGAGATCGGCCCCGACATGACGTACGGGCAGAGCGTCACCGACGCGTGCATGGGTTGGGACACCACGTCCGGTGTGCTGGACGCGCTCGCGGACAGTGTCCGCGAGCGCCGGGCGACGGCCGGCGCGTGATTCGTCGGTGCCCCCGGCGCCGGGACGCCGGGGGCACCGATCACGGGGGTTACCCACCTCCCGGCGGAGGGTATGTCGTCGATATGGCTATCGATGTGATGAGCAGATGTCCCGTATGTGAGGCCCGGGTTCACGTGAACGCGGGTTCCCCGACGCCGCCGCACCTCGCGGACGACACCGCCAAACCCTGCCCGGGCGAGGGCCAGCCGTCCCGCTGAGCACCCCACTGCCCACTCGCCGCGACCCGCCCACTCAGCGCGCGAGATTGGCCTTAGGTACGCAACTGCGTGCGGCGATGCGTACCTAAGGCCAATTTCGGAGATGGGGCGGGGCGGGTGGGGTTACGTTTCCGGGATGTCGGCGGTGCCGAGGCGCTTGCGGAAGACCCAGTACGTCCAGCCCTGGTAGATCAGGACGATCGGGGTGAAGACGACCGCCACCCAGGTCATGATCTTCAGGGTGTACGCGGTGGATGAGGCGTTGTCGATGGTCAGGCTGTTCGCGTCGGAGATCGTCGACGGCATGACGTTCGGGTAGAGGGCGGCGAACAGGCACGCGACCGCGAGCGCGATGGCCGCTGCGGTACCCAGGAACGCCCAGCCTTCGCGGCGTACCCGGTTGGCGAGCAGGCCGCCGACCAGGGCGAGGGCCGCGACGACGGCGAGCACGACGGCGGCCGGGCTGCTGCGCTGCGCCAGGGTCCAGACCAGGAAGGCCACGGCCAGCACGGCGGCGACGAGGCCGACGCGGCCGGCCAGCGCGTTGGCGCGATCGCGGACCTCTCCCCTGGTCTTGAGGGCCAGGAAGATGGCCCCGTGGGTGACGAACAGGGCGAGGGTGGTCAGGCCGCCGAGCAGCGCGTACGGGTTGAGCAGGTTGAAGAACCCGCCGACGTATTCGAACTCGGCGTTGATCGGCACGCCGCGCAGGATGTTGGCGAACGCGACGCCCCACAGCACAGCCGGCAGGAACGAGCCGACGATGATGCACCAGTCCCAGCGGCGCTTCCAGCGCGGGTCGTCGCGCTTGCCGCGGTACTCGAAGGCGACGCCCCGGATGATGAGCGCGGCGAGGATGAGCAGCAGCGGCAGGTAGAAGCCGGAGAACAGGGTGGCGTACCACTCGGGGAACGCGGCGAAGGTGGCCCCGCCGGCGGTGAGGACCCACACCTCGTTGCCGTCCCAGACGGGTCCGATGGTGTTGATGAGCACGCGGCGTTCCTTCTCGCCGCGGCCGAGGACGCCGAGCAGGATGCCGACGCCGAAGTCGAAGCCCTCGAGGACGAAGTACCCGATCCAGAGGACGGCGATGAGGACGAACCAGATGGTGGTCAGCTCCACGGTCGGCTCCTAGTAGGCGAAGGCGAGGGGGCGGTCCTCGCCCTCTTCGTCGACGGGCGGGGCGGAGACGTCGGGCAGGCCCTTGCGGATGAAGTGCAGCAGCAGGCCCACCTCGACGACGGCGAGGCCGCCGTAGAGCAGGGTGAACAGGGTCAGCGAGGTGATGACCTCGCCGGTGGTGGTGCCGGGTGACACGCCGGAGGCGGTGAGGAGCTGGCTGAACACGATCCAGGGTTGGCGGCCCATCTCGGTGAAGATCCAGCCGAAGGAGTTGGCCGCCAGCGGCATGATCGGCAGGGCGATGGCCGACCAGAGCAGCAGCTTGGAGGTGGGCGCGCGGCCGCGGCGGATGGCCCACAGAGCCCACAGCGCGACCAGGGCGGCGAGAATCCCGAAGCCGATCATGAGGCGGAAGCTCCAGTACGCGACCGGGATGTTGGGTTTGTAATCGCCGGGGCCGTAGGTGAGCTGGTACTCCTTCTGCAGGTCGTTGATGCCGCGGACCTCGCCGTTCCAGGTGCCGGTGGCCAGGAACGACAGCACGTGCGGGATCTTGATGGCCCAGACTTCCTCGCTGCCGTCGAGGGTGCCGATGGTGAGGATGGAGAACGAGGCCGGCTGTTCGTTCGTGTAGAGGGCCTCGGCGGCCGCCATCTTCATGGGCTGCACCTCGGTCATGATCTTGCCTTGGACGTCGCCGCTGATGGCGACGGCGGCCAGGCCGACGATCGTGGTCCACGCGCCGATCTTGAGGGCGGAGCGGAACGGGGCGGTGTCCACGCCGGGGCGGCGGATGAGGTGCCATACGGCGACGGCGGCCACGAGTGCGCCGGCGGTCATGAACGCGGCCGCGATGGTGTGCGGGAACGTGACGAGGGTGACCTTGTTGGTGAGGACGGCCATGAAGTCGGTGAGTTCGGCGCGGCCCCGCTCTTCGTTGTAGGTGAACCCGACCGGGTTCTGCATGAACGAGTTGGCGGCCAGGATGAAGTAGGCGCTGAGCAGGGTGCCGATCGCGGCGGCCCAGATGCACGCGAGGTGGATGCGTTTGGGCAGCCGGTCCCAGCCGAAGATCCACAGGCCGAGGAACGTGGACTCCAGGAAGAAGGCGACCAGGGCCTCGATAGCCAGCGGGGCGCCGAAGATGTCGCCGACGAAGCGGGAGTACGTGCTCCAGTTCATGCCGAACTGGAACTCCTGCACGATGCCGGTGACCACGCCCATGGCGAAGTTGATCAGGAACAGCTTGCCGTAGAACTTGGTGAGCCTGAGCCACTTCTCGTTGCCGGTACGCACCCAGGCCGTCTGTAGTGCGGCGACGATGAACGACAGGCCGATCGTCAGCGGTACGAACAGGAAGTGGTACACGGTCGTGATGCCGAACTGCCACCGCGCAATGTCTAGTGCGTCCATGCCCCTAGTCCGATGTCCAATTTAAACGTGTAGGCATACAACGTATCGCGCCGGTCACTGTGGTGCACCGTGACCCCGGTAATGTCTGCGCCCGGCGACCATGAGATCGCCTCCGACCCGGACCCCGACACGGCAGAACGGCCCCCGATGCAGAGTCCTCAGTCCCGTTGGGTGCCCCCGCTCATCTGGCGGCTGCTGTTGCGCCTGGCCAGCCTGGCCATCCCGCTGCTGTGCCGGTTGCGGGTCACCGGCGACGTGCCGGACGCCCTGCGCGCCGGGCCGATGGTCCTGGCCGGCAACCACATCGGCAACTTCGACCCGTTCGTGCACGTGGCCGCGTGCGCCAGGCGGCGGATCGCGCCGCGCATGATGGCCACCGGCGGGCTGTTCGCTCCCCCGGTCGTCGGGCACGTGATGCGGGCCAGCGGCCACATCCCCGTGTACCGGGGCCGCGCCAACGTCGGCGACGCGGTCGCCCACGCCACCGAGGCGCTGCGGCAGGGGTCGGTCGTGTTCATCTACCCCGAGGGCCGCATCGGGCTCGACCCCGCGATGTGGCCCGAACGCCCCAAGACCGGCCTGGCCCGCATGGCCCTGGCCACCGGCGCGCCGGTGGTGCCCGTGGCGGTGTGGGGAACGCACGAGGTGATCGCCTACCACGGGGCGGGCGCCATGGCCCGTACCGCGTTCACCGCGATCTTCCGGCGGCCCGTCGTGCGGGTGCACTTCGGTGAGCCGGTCGACCTGTCTGACCTGAAGTTGGGCGGTGTCGGGGCCGCCCAGCGCGCCTCCGACCGGATCATGGACGCGATCACGGCCGCGCTCACGCCGCTGCGCGCCGGCGAGCTTCGCCTGCCGCGCCACGTCGACCCGACCAGGCCCTTGAGTACGGCGCGGGTGCGCCACCCTCCGCGGCGCGGGCATACGGCCTGAAGTTCCGTACGCACGCGGCGAGGTCGGCCGCGGGCGAGTGTGTAAATAAACTTTGACACGGTGTCGGCACCGCTTTACATTTGGTGTGTCAGCTTTGTTTTACATGAGGAGCCGGACGTGGCCTTCGAGGAGAAGCGCGCCTGGGTGATGATCGTGGTCACCGTGGGCGCCTACGCGATCTATGCCGCGACCCTGCTGCGCCGGGCCGGAGAGGGCCCGCTCGCGGAGGTCGCCTACGTGGGCGCCCTGCTGTGGACCATCGGCGGCGCCATCATCGTCACGATCGTGGCGCACATCGCGATGGCCATCGCGGGCGGGCACGGCGCCGACCGTACGGACGAGCGCGACCGTGAGATCAACCAGGTCAGTGAGCGCATCGGGCAGTCGTTCGTCGTCATGGGCGGGCTCGCCGCCATGGTCATGGCCATGGCCGAGCTGCGCTACTTCTGGATCGCCAACGCCGTCTACCTGGCGTTCGTGCTGTCCTCGGTGCTCAGCTCCATCGCCAAGATCGCGGCGTACCGCAAGGGCGGCTTCCAGACGTGGTGAAGCCGACGCGGGTCACCAACGCGATCCGTGCCCTGCGGTTCGCGCACGACGAGATGACCCAGGCCGACCTGGCCGACCGGGTCGGCGTCACCCGCCAGACCATCATCGCGATCGAACAGGGTCGCTACTCCCCCTCGCTGGAAATGGCGTTCCGCATCGCCCGGGTGTTCGGGGTCGGGCTCGACGACGTCTTCCAGTACCCCGACACCGAAGGAGACCCCTCATGAAAGCGATCGTCCAGGACGAGTACGGACCGCCGGAGGTGCTGCGCCTCGACGAGGTCGAGACCCCGCGACCCGGCGCCGACGACGTGCTCATCCGGGTGCGCGCGGCCGGCGTCGACTACGGTGTGTGGCACATCATGACCGGGCTGCCGCTCGTCGGCCGTCTCGGCTTCGGCCTGCGCCGGCCCCGCCACCGGGTACCCGGCATGGACGTCGCCGGGGTCGTGGAGTCCGTCGGCGCCAACGTGACCGCGTTCCGTCCCGGCGACGAGGTGTACGGCGCGGCGACCGGAACGTACGCCCAGTTCGCGCTCGCCCGCCCGGCGAAGCTCGCCCGCAAGCCCGCCAACCTCAGCTTCACCGAGGCGGCCGCCGTGCCCGTGTCGGGCGTGACCGCGCTGCGCGCGGTCGGGCGGGTCGCCGCCGGTGAGAAGGTGCTCGTCATCGGCGCCGGCGGCGGGGTGGGCAGCTTCGCCACGCAACTCGCGGTCGCCGCCGGCGCCCACGTCACCGGTGTGTGCAGCACCGCCAAGGCCGATCTGGTCCGGTCCCTGGGCGCTGGGGCGGTCATCGACTACACGCGCGAACCGCTCACCGGCACGTACGACCTGATCATCGACATCGCCGGCAACCGGCCGCTGGCCCAGCTGCGCCACCTGCTCGCCGAGCGCGGCCGCCTCGTCCTCGTCGGCGGCGAGGGCGGCGACCGGTGGTTCGGCGGGCTGCTCGGCCGGCCACTGGCCCTCCGGTTGATCAACCCGTTCACGCGTCAGCGGCTGAGCGCGCCGATCGTGCTGACCCGCTCCGCCGACCTGGACGCGCTGCGCGACCTCATCGAGGCCGGCGCGGTGCGGCCCGCCGTCGGACGCACGTACCCCCTGGCGGAGGCCCCCGCCGCGATCGGCGACCTGGCCGCGGGCAACGCGCCCGGAAAGCTCGTCATCGCGGTCGCCTAGCCGCGGTCCTCCATGTCGCGGGCCAGTGGCGAGGCCATCCGGTCCTGCGCGTCCTCCGCGCCGTCCGATGCCCCGCCCGGATCGACCACACCGTCGTAGGTGTAGACCGCCATGCCCTCGCGGGCCTGCGTGGTCGGGATGTAGCGGTGGACCATCTCCTCGTATTCGAGTTCCACCAGGCCGGCCCCCTCGGCCTCGAACGTCGTGCCGTCGCCCGGCCCGCCCACCAGTACCGCGTCGTTGTCAGTCATGACGGCCGACTACCCGGCGGCCAGGCGGCTAAACGGATTCCTCATGCGTTCGTCGGGTTACATGATCTTGTATGTGGCTGGCATCATGCCGATCACCACTCATCCGTCGAGAGGGACGCCCGGCATGACCGCCCCCACCGCCGAGGACCAGACGAGCACCCGCAGCGAGCGCGTCGGCTGGTACATGTACGACTGGGCCAACAGCGCCTTCTCGACGACCGTCATCTCCGTGTTCCTCGGACCGTACCTGACCTCCATCGCCCAGACGGCGGCGAACTGCCCCACGAACGCCGACGGCGACGTGGAGTGCGGCGAGCGGGTGATCTCCGCGCTCGGCATCCCGATCGCCCCCGGCTCGCTGTTCTCCTACGCGCTGTCGCTGTCGGTGATCCTGCAGGTCGTCGTGCTGCCGGTCGTCGGCGCGATCGCCGACCGGTCCGGGCGCAAGAAGGAACTGCTGGCGATGTTCGCCTACATCGGCGCGGCCGCCACGGTCGGGCTGCTGTTCCTCACCGGCGACCGGTTCCTCGTCGGGACGCTGCTGTTCGTGCTCGCCAACATCGCCTTCGGCGCCAGCATCGTCGTGTACAACTCGTTCCTGCCGCAGCTCGCCCCGCCCGACAAGCGCGACGCCGTCTCGTCGCTGGGGTGGGCCATGGGTTACGTCGGCGGCGGCCTGCTCCTGCTGCTCAACCTCGTGGCCGTCATCGTGCTGGAGGACACCTACGGCAAGGGCGAGATCGCCCGGTGGAGCATCGTGTCGGCTGGCCTGTGGTGGGCCGCGTTCACGACCATCCCGCTGATTCGGCTGCGCAACCGACCGCCTGTGGCCGGCCCCGCCCGCGGCAACCCGCTCACCGACGGGTTCAAGCAGCTCTGGCACACCCTCAAGGAACTCAAGACGTACCCGCTGTCGCTGTTCTTCCTGCTCGTGTTCCTCGTCTACAACGACGGCATCCAGACGGTCATCGGCGTGGCCAGCATCTACGCCGACCAGTACCTGAAACTCGACCAGGCCGTGCAGCTGCAGACCATCCTCATCGTGCAGTTCCTCGCCTTCGGCGGGGCGCTGCTGCTGGGCCGCGTCGCCAGGACGTACGGGGCGTGGAAGACCGTGCTGGGCAGCCTCGTGCTGTGGACCATCGTGCTCGGCGTCGCGTACTTCCTGCCCGTGGGCAACGCGGGCGCGTTCATGATGCTCGGCGCCCTGCTCGGCATCGTGCTCGGCGGCAGCCAGGCGCTGAGCCGGTCCCTGTTCAGCCAGCTGATCCCGAAGGGCAAGGAGGCCGAGTACTTCGGCATCTACGAGATCTCCGACAAGGGGACGAGCTGGCTCGGGCCGCTGCTGTTCGGCATCACCTACCAGGCCACCGGCGAGTACAAGATCGCGATCATCTCGCTGATCGCGTTCTTCGTCATCGGGTTCGTCGGCCTGGCCGCCGTCCCGATGCGCCGCGCCATCGTGGAGGCCGGCAACACCCCGCCGAAGGTGCTCTAAGCTGCCTGTCCGTGACCCCAGACGAGTCCGCGCTGTCGCCCGTGTACCCGGCGGCCGGTGACCGCCGGCTGCGCGACGGCGCCCAGCTGAAGTTCTTCTACGGCCCGATGGACTGCGGCAAGTCCACCCTCGCGTTGCAGATGGACTACAACCACGCCCGGCAAGGCCGGCGCGGGCTGGTCCTCACCCGGTACGACCGGTCGATGGGCGCCCGGGTGAGCAGCCGCATCGGGCTCAGCCGCGAGGCGATCGAGGTCACCGACGACCTGGACCTGCGGGACCTCGTGCGCGAACAGTGGCGCGACGGCCAGCGGGTCGACTACCTCATCTGCGACGAGGCGTGCTTCTACACGGTCGCGCAGATCGAGCAGCTGGTCGACCTGGTCGACGTGCACGACGTCGACGTGTACGCCTTCGGGCTGGCCACGGACTTCCGCTCCGAGCTGTTCCCGGCCGCGCGGCGGCTGTTCGAACTCGCCGACGAGGTGACCCGGCTGCAGGTCGAGGTGCTGTGCTGGTGCGGGCGCGAGGGACAGCTCAACGGCCGGATCGTGGGCGGGCAACTGACCCGCGAGGGCGAACAGGTCGTCATCGGCGACACCGCCCCCGACGACGGGGACACCCACTACCAGGTGCTGTGCCGGCGCCACTACCGCGCCGGGGACCTCGGCCCACGACCGGTCGGCTAGGCCCGGCGGCGGGTGCGCGCCGTCCAGATCGCGTACGCCGGGTCGCGGTCCAGGTTGTGCCGGTCGCGGTCGTAGCGGCGGGTGGTGCGCGGATCGGCGTGACCCATGGCGTCCTGCACATCCTCCAGCGGCACACCCTCCTGGCGGGCCGTCGTGGCGAACGCGTGACGCAGCGAGTGCGGCGACAACCGCGCCCAACTCTGCACCCCCGCATCCCGGGCCAGGTGGCGGACCAGCCGGAACACGGCGTGGCGGTCCAGCCGGGCGCCCGAGGCGGTCACGAACAGCGGGCCATCGTCCGGATCGCCGCGTTCGGCCAGGTACGCGTCGAGCGCCGCCACGCACGCCGGGCTCAGCGCCCGCCGCCGGGCGACGCCGCCCTTGCCGGTGAACCTCAGGCTGCGGTGCCCGCGCTCGGCGCCCAGATCGGTGACATCGAGGCCGACCAGCTCGCCGACGCGCAGGCCCAGATCGGCCAGGACGGTGACGACCGCGAGGTTGCGCGCCGCGAGCGGACCCGTCGCAGCGGTCGCGGCGGCCAGCAGCGCGTCGACCTCCTCCGGGCGCAGGCCGACCGTGGCGGAGTGGTCGCGCGACACCCGGGGCCGGTCGGCGCCGTCGACCGGGTTGGCGCGGATCGCGGCCAGCCGCACCAGGAACGCGTACCAACTGGACAGGCCCGACAGCTTGCGGGCCACCGTCGCGGCGCTCAGCGTCCTGCCGGTACGCGCGTCCACCGTGGCGTCCAGCTCACGCGCGTACGCGTTGACGTGCACGAACGTCGCCGCGAGCGGGTCGAGGCCACGCTCGGCGCACCACGACAACCACGCCGTCACGTCCCGGCGGTACGCGTCGCGGGTGTGCGCCGACAGGCGCCGGTTGGCCAGCCACGCCTCCGTGACGTCGAGCGGGTCGGCCGCCACCGGCGCGCCGGCGGCCGTACGCGAGACCAACTCCGCACCATGCAGCCCGGACAACGGCCCTCCCCAGGTCGTACGCTCGCGCGATGCGGCGTTCGGTCAAGTATCGCGTGGTGAGCACCGCGGAGCGCGCCAACAACCGGCTGACCCGTGCCGACGTCTTGACCAGGGCAGATAGAGTGGGGCTAGCCGATATCGGAGTGCGATAGTAAGGCGGGGCCGATGGACGCTGGGCTGTTACGCGGCAACCTCGAACTGATCCTGCTCGCCGCGATCGGCGACCGGGAGGCGTACGGGTTGGAGATCGCCAACCGCGCCCGCATGCGCTCGGCCGGCTACTTCACCTTCTCGGTCGGCAGCCTGTACCCCGCGCTGCACCGCATGGAACGCGACGGCCTGGTCACCATCCGCACGGGTCCGGCGCCCGCGGGCGGCGGGGTGGTGAAGTTCTACCGGCTCACCGACGCGGGCCGCCGGGCGCTGGCGCTGCGGCGGCGCGAGTTCCGCCGGTTCAGCAAAGCGCTGCTCGCCCTCGCCACGGACGCCGCGCCCTAAACATCGACGGCGCACCCTCCTCGGGGGTCCTCCGTTTCGCGTGAAGTTCGTCATATAGTCCACCGCATGGGCGAAGGAAGCGAGGACGCGCCACCACGGCCGCGCCGGTCGAGCCTGCTCGCCTCCATCGGCGAGGTGGAGAACCCCGCCGAGGCACGCCCCCGCGGCGAGTCGCGCAATGTGGCCCAGGAGGCTGCGCCAGCCGCAGAGGCGGGCGGCAAAGCGCGCGCGAAGCCCGAGCTGATGAACGACGGCGAGCGGCTCGTCGCGTTCGACCCCGTCGACGCCGACGATCGGCCCGCCACCGGTGAGCCCGGCGAACGCAAGCCGCCCACGGACCCGTTCGCGGAGTTCGAGGCGGCGCTCGCACAGGCCTTCCCGCCGCCGGTCGCCCCGACCCCGCCGCGGCGCGCCGCGATCAGCGGCCGCCAGGCGAAATGGATCGCGGGAGGGGCCGCGCTGATCCTGGTGGTGGCCGCGCTGATCGTGGTCGGCTGGCCGGGCCGGGCCTGCTGCGGCCGGCTCGACGCGCCGCCCGCCGCCCGACCGACCGGCGCCCCCGGCATCGGTCCCGGCGCACCCGGCGCCGGTAACGCCGGGCCGAGCAACCCGCCGACCAACGCGTCCGGCCAGCCGACCGGTGCTCCGCAGGCCAGCCCCCCGCCCGCTGCCGGGGCGCCCGCTGCGCCCCAGCCGTCGAGCGCCCGCGGAGGAGCGGCCGGCACGGCGGCGGCGCCGACGTCCGGCGCCGCCCCGCAGGCCGACACGGGCGGGCTGACCGCCACCTACCGCACGAGCAAACCGTCGCTGCTCGGGCTCCTCGGCTACCAGGGCGAGATCACCGTACGAAACCCGACGTCCGCTCCGCGGGGCTCGTGGACGGTCGTCGTCGAACTCGCCGGCGACAACCAGGTACGTCGTGCCTACGGTTCGGTGCAGTGGCGCACGTACGGCGACGGGCGGTACTGGTTCGGCCCCCTGGACGAGGGCACCATCGAACCCGGCGGGTCGTACACGTTCGCGTTCGACGTCGAAGGCCTGTTCACCGGCCGGCCGGTGTCGTGCACGGTCGACGATTCGCCCTGCGGTTAGGACACCGCGCTACGGGGCGGCGACGCGAGCGCGCTGATGAGCGACAGCAGTGCCACGCCGAGCAGGATGAGCACCACGCCGATGCCGGCCGCCATCGCGGCGACGCCGAACGCGACGACCGAGGTGAACAGCGACGCGCGCAGGAACGATCCCGTCATCGCGGTCTGGCGCGCCGGGTCGTCGCGGCCGAGTTCGGCGTAGGTCTTGCCGCCCGTCGCGTCGAGGGCATGCTTCTCGATGACATTGGCCTCGGTGTACGCGGTGAGTGGCCCGTCAACGGGCTGCCCCGCGAAGCGTTCCGCGTCGTCGGAGACCGTGATCTTCTCGTTGGCGAGCTGACCCTGGACGGAGAACCACGTGACAGCGCCGGCCACGATCATGATGGCGCCGGCGACGATGACGATGATGGACAGCACGCGTGCGGTGGTCGTCGAGGCGGACCTAGCCATGGGACAGCCCTCCTGATCTTGGCATCCCCCTGACCGTATACCCACTACAGCCCTTTATGGTGGCAAAACCGGCAAACGGCCGAAGGGTTGAACTCAACCGTCCAGCAGGGACCCGAACCGGTCGTCGGCCCCGGCCAGACCCTTCGGCGAGTCGGGATCGCGGGCCCCCTCCGGGCCACCCTCCAGCTGGTCGGCGAAGGAGACACGGCTGTGCTCGCTGGCGAAATCCGGCTCGAACTCGGCGGCGCTGTCCGCCACCAGCTCCACGACGAGCCCGAAGTCCGCCGGCGGCGGATCGATGGTCTGGGACATGTCGCCTCACCCCCCGGTCAGCCCGACTGTACCCGGCCCAACCCCCGCAAATCCCGCCGTCGCGTAACGCGGGTGCCCGCCAGCGCGGCGAGCAACCCCGCCACCGCGTCCAGCGAATGGGCGCTGACCACCTCGTCGCAGTACGGCCACGCCGCGGCCATCCCGCGCACCTTCGGCTCGTAGCGCGGGCTCCTCGTCCGCGGATTCGCCCACACGATCCGGTACGCCAGGCGCGACAACCGCGCCATCTGCGCCTCGACGAGCGCCGGGTCACCCGTGTCCCAACCGTCGGAGACGATCAGGACCACCGCGCCGCGCGCCACCCCCCGGGCCGCGAAGTCGCGGTTGAACCGGGCCAGCGCCGACCCCAGCCGGGTACCGCCCGACCAGTCCGGCGCCGCCCGCCCCGCCCGCTCCAGCGCAACCTCCGGACGCACCCGGGCCAACGCCCGCGTCAGGCGCGTCAGCCGGGTCGCGAACGTGAACACCTCCGCGCCCTTCGCCCCGGCGGCGCAGTACACCAGTTGCAGCAGCGCCCGGGCGTACGGCTCCATCGAGCCCGAGATGTCGCAGAGCACCACCAGCCGGCGCGGCCGGTCGCGGCGCCGCCGGGTCACCAGCCGCACCGGGTACCCGCCGCCGCGCAGCGCCGCCCGCAACGTGGCGCGCAGGTCGACGTGGGTACCGCCCGCCCCGGCGCGCAGCCGGCGGCCGCGCCGCAGTGGGGTGGCCACCGCGAGCTGTCGCATGAGGACCGACAGCCGCGCCAAATCAGCGGCGTCCAGCGCGCCGAAGTCGCGACCCGCGAGCCGCTCCACGTCGGCGGCCAGCGCGGCCACCGGCCGCTGCTGGTCCGGTTCGTCGGAGTCCGCGGTACGCGGCCGGGTCGACCATGACCCGCCCGCCATGACGCCCGCCGACGGCGGCGTGACCCCGACGCCCTGACCCGACGTGCGCGGCGGCCCGGACGCCAGGTCGAGCGGCGCGTTGGCCTGGTCGCCCCGGAACGCGGCCGGGTCGGCCATCCCGCCGAACACCAGCGCGAGGATCCGGTCGAGCCGGGCGATGTCCGCCGGGTCCGCGATCAGCGTGGCCAGGGCCAGATCGCGCAGCTGCCGGATGGTCTCCGGCCGGGTGAGCGTCACCGCCGCGGCGAACCGGGCCGTGCGATCGGGCCCGACGGCCAGGCCGGACTCGCGGGCCAGGGCGCTCAGGCGGGCCGCGACGGCGGCGAGGTCGGCCGTCATCGCGGCGCGTCCCGCGTCATTCGGCCAGCAGCGAGCCCAGGCCCGCGGTCACCGCCACCGCGCGGTCCTCGTCGTACTTGAGGACCGCGCCCAGCGTCGGGGCGACCGTTTCCTCGGTCAGCTCCGTGATGCCGAGGACCTCCAGGGCGCCCGCCCAGCTGATCGCCTCCGCCACCCCCGGCGGCTTGGTCAGGTCCAGCGCCCGCAGCCGGGACACCCCGACGGCCACCCGTCGGGCCAGGTAGTCGGCCACGCCCGGCACCCGCCGGCGCACGATCTCCGCCACCCGGTCGGCGTCCGGGTAGCCGATCCAGTGGTACAGGCACCGGCGCTTGAGCGCGTCGTGCAGGTCGCGGGTTCGGTTCGACGTCAGGATCGCCACCGGCGGCACGACCGCGTGCCGGGTGCCCAGCTCCGGGATCGTCACCGAACCCTCGGCGAGCAGCTCGAACAGGTACGCCTCGAACTCGTCGTCGGCCCGGTCCACCTCGTCGATGAGCAGTACCGCCGGGGCCGGCCCCGGATGCTGCAACGCGGCGAGCAGCGGCCGGGGCAGCAGGAAGTCCGGGCCGAACAGGTCGGCCTCGGCGAGTTTCTCGCCCCGCGCCTCAGCCAGCCGGATCGCCAGCAGCTGCCGGGGATAGTTCCACTCGTACAGCGCCTCGGCCGAGGTCAGGCCCTCGTAGCACTGCAGCCGGATCAGCCGCGTGTCCAGGGCCGCGGCCAGGGCCTTCGCGGCGGCGGTCTTGCCGACGCCCGGCTCGCCCTCCAGCAGCAGCGGCTGCCTCATCCGCACGGCGAGAAACAGCGCGGTGGCGAGGGTGTCATCGGCCAGGTAGCCCGCGCCGGCGAGCCCGCCACGCAGATCCGAGATCGTCACGCCGTCACCCCGCGAGCGGCACCCAGGTACCGCCCCGGGTCGGCCTCGAAGCGCTTCTTGCAGCCGGGCGCGCAGAAGTAGTACGTCTGACCCTCGTACTCGGTGTGCAGGCTGGACGGCACCGCCGGCACCTCCATGTGACAGATCGGGTCGATCGCCACCGACGGGGCGACCGTGGGCAGCAACAGGCCACCGTCCGAGGGCACGGTCGTCAGCGCGGGCAGGCGGCCGGCCCGGGCCGCGACCAGCTCCGCCAGGATCGTCACGGCGACCTCCATGGGCGTACGGGCGCCGAGGTCCAGCCCCGCGGGGGTCTTCACGCGGGCGCGCTGCCCCGCCGGTACGGGAAGGTCGGCGACCACCGCGCGGCCGCGCTTGGGGCTGGCCACCAGCGCCACGTACGGTACGCCCGCCGACAGCGCCGCGACCAGCACCCGCTCCTCGTCGCGGCCGTGCGCGGCGACCACCACCCCGGCCGCGTCGTCGGCGACCTCGCCGTCCGTGGCGACCTCGTACCCGGCCGCCCGGGCCAGGCCGGCCAGCGCCGTCGCGATCGGCGCGTCCCCGTGCACGTGCAGCAGCGCGGCGGGCAGCACGGGTTCGAGGAAGATGTCCAGCGTCCCGCCGGACAGGCACGGGTTGGCGACCACGACCAGGCCGTCCTCGTCGGTCATCGCCGTCTCCACCGCCCCGTCAGTCGGGGTGATGCGCAGCAGCGTCGACTCGCCCGAGCCGAGCAGCGCCAAACCCTGCGCCCGCACGGTCGTCTCCGCGCAGACGCCGCCGACGAAGCCCTCGATGGACCCGTCGGCCAGCACGATCGCCCGGTCGCCCGCCTTGGCGCTCGTGGGACGCCGCGCGCGGACAACGGTGGCGAGGACGAACGGCGTGCGCTGGTCGCGCAGCCGGTCCGCCCTCGCCAACACGTCGGTCTGGTTCATCGAGCTACAGGGCCAGGTCCGTACGCAGCGGACGACCCTGCGTCAGCGACCACACGTTCGCCGGGGTGAGCGGCATGTCGGCGTGCGTGACGTCCCAGGGCTTGAGGGCGTCGAGCACCGCGTTGACGATCGCCGCCGGCGACCCGACCGTGGCCGACTCCCCGACACCCTTGGCGCCGATCGGGTGGTGCGGTGACGGGGTCACCGTCTCGCCGAGCTCCCACGACGGGCACTCCAGCGAGGTCGGCAGCAGGTAGTCCATGAAGGACGAACCCAGGTGGTTGCCGTCCGTGTCGAACGCCATGACCTGCATGAGCGCCATGCCGATGCCGTCGGCCAGGCCGCCGTGGATCTGACCCTCGACGATCATCGGGTTGATCCGGGTGCCGCAGTCGTCGACCGCGATGAACCGGCGCACCTTCACCACGCCCGTACCCGGGTCGACGTCGACGACCGCGATGTACGCCCCGAACGGGTACGTCAGGTCCGGCGGGTTGTACACGCAGGTCGCGTCGAGGTGACCCTCCACGCCCTCGGGCAGCTCCAGCGCCCCGTGCGCGGCCATCGCGATCTCCGCGATCGTCTTGCCCTGCTCCGGGTCGCCCTTGACGAACCAGCGGCCCTGCTCCCACTCCAGGTCCTCGTGGCTGACCTCGAGCATCGCCGCCGCGACCAGCTTGGCCCGGTCGCGGACCTTGCGGGCCACCACGGCCGTCGCCCCGCCGGAGACCGGCGTGGACCGCGAACCGTAGGTGCCCAACCCGAACGGGGTCTGGTCGGTGTCGCCGTGCACGACCTCGATGTCGAGGGTCGGGATGCCCAGCTCGTGCGAGACGATCTGCGCGAACGTCGTCTCGTGACCCTGGCCCTGGCTCTGGCAGCTCAGCCGCAGCACCGCCTTGCCGGTGGGGTGCACCCGCAGCTCGGCGCCGTCGGCCATGCCCAGGCCGAGGATGTCCATGTGCTTGCGGGGGCCCGCGCCCACACCCTCGGTGAAGAAGCTGATGCCGACACCCGTCAGGGTGCCGCTGCGGTCGCCGGCCGCCCACCGCTCCCGCTGGGCGCGCTGCTCCTCGCGCAGCTTCTCGTACCCGGCGATCTCCATCGCCTTGCGCATCGTCACCGGGTAGTTGCCCGAGTCGTACGTCCAGCCCGTCGGCGTGGTGTACGGGAACTGGTCTTCCTGGATGAAGTTGCGCAGCCGCAGCTCCGCCGGGTCCATGTCCAGCTTCGCGGCCAGCGCGTCGATCATCCGCTCCACCAGGTACACGGCCTCGGTGATGCGGAACGAGCACGCGTACGCCACGCCGCCCGGCGCCTTGTTCGTGTACACGGCCGTGACGTTGCACCACGCGGCGCCGTAGTCGTACGAGCCGGTGAAGATGTGGAAGAAGCCGGCCGGGTACTTGGTCGGCTGCGCCACCCCGTTGAACGCGCCGTGGTCGGCCAGCACGTTCACCTTCAGGCCGAGGATCTTGCCGTCGGCGGTGGCCGCGATCTCCCCGGTCATGTGGTAGTCCCGCGCGAAGGCCGTACTCACGAGGTTCTCGGAACGGTCCTCCATCCACTTCACCGGCTTGCCGGTGACGATCGTGCCCACGACGGCGAGCACGTACCCGGGGTAGATGCCGACCTTGCCGCCGAAGCCGCCGCCGATGTCCGGCGAGATGATGCGGATCTTCTGCTCGGGCAGCCCGGCGACGATCGCGTAGAGGGTGCGGTGGGCGTGCGGAGCCTGGGTGGTGGTCCAGACGGTGAGCTTGCCGGTCGCCTTGTCCAGGTGCGCCACCGAACCGCAGGTCTCCAGCGGGGCCGGGTGCACCCGGGGGTAGAGGATCTCCTCCGAGACGACCACGTCGGCGGCGGCGAACGCGGCGTCGGTCTTGTCCTTGTCGCCGGCCTGCCAGTCGTAGATGTGGTTGTCGGCCTTGCCCTCCTTGTCGTCGCGGATGACCGGGGCGCCGGGGTCCAGCGCGGTCTTCGCGTCGGCGATGACCGGCAGCGGCTCGTACTCCACCTCGATCAGTTCGAGGGCGTCGCGGGCGGAGTACCGGTCCTCGGCGACGACGAACGCGACCTCCTGGCCCTGGAAGCGCACCTTGTCGGTGGCGAGCACGGCCTGCGTGTCGTAGGAGATGGTGGGCATCCAGGCCAGGCCGAGCGAGTCGAGGGTGGCGCCGGTGACGACGGCCTTGACCTTCGGGTGCGCCTCGGCGGCGCTCGTGTCGATGGACACGATCTTCGCGTGCGCGTACGGGCTGCGCAGGATCGCCAGGTGCAGCATGCCGGGCAGCTGCACGTCGTCGACGTAGGTGCCCCGGCCACGGATGAACCGCGCGTCCTCGACGCGCCGCATCCGCCCGAAGCCGACCTTGACGTCTTCCTCAACGGGCGCCGTCATGCCTTTACCTCCTGCTGCTCGGCGGTCTGCTCGGCGGCCCAGCGCACCGAGCGCACGATGTTCTCATAGCCGGTGCAGCGGCACAGGTTGCCCGAGATCGCCTCGCGGATCTCCGCCTCGGTCGGGTCCGGGTTCTGCTTGAGCAGCGCCTTCGTGGTCATCAGCATGCCGGGGGTGCAGAAGCCGCACTGCAGGCCGTGGCAGTTGATGAAGCCCTGCTGGACGGGGTCCAGCTGGCCGTCCTGCTCGAGGCCCTCGACCGTGGTGACCTCACGGCCGTCGACCATGACCGCCAGGGTCGTGCACGACTTCACGGGCGTACCGTCCACCTGGACCGTACAGACACCGCAGTTGGAGGTGTCGCAGCCCCAGTGGGTACCGGTCAGGCCCAGCTCGTCGCGGAGGAAGTGGACCAGCAGCAGCCGCGGCTCGACGTCGCGGGTGTACTCGTCGCCGTTGACACGTACAGTGATCTGCATCAGGCCTCCTCGACCCTGGCGCGCGAGGCCGCGCGGCGCAGCGCGCGCACGGTCAGCTCCTTGGCCAGGTGTCGCTTGTAGTCAACCGGCCCGCGCTGGTCGGCGGCCGGGTTGCAGGTGCGCGCGGCGATCTCGCCGGCCTCGGCGAAGTTCTCCTCCGTGGCGAGCTTGCCGCGCAGGAACTCCTCGGCTTCCGGCACGATGTAGTGCTCCGCGCCCACCGCGGTCAGGCCCAGGCCGACCTCGTCGATCGAGTACCCGGCCACGCCGCTGGTCAGCCACAACGCGGCCGCGGCCGCCGCGGCGCCCCAGTCGCCCGCCCGGCGCTCCACCTTCTCGTACGCCGACGAGCCGCCGGGGCGGAGTGGGATGCGCACCTCGGTGAGCAGCTCACCGGGCCCGACGACGGTCTCATAGGGACCGACGTGCAGCGCCCGCAC
Source organism: Luedemannella helvata (assembly GCF_039528415.1). NCBI lineage: Bacteria > Bacillati > Actinomycetota > Actinomycetes > Micromonosporales > Micromonosporaceae > Luedemannella > Luedemannella helvata. The sequence goes on along the minus strand of NZ_BAAALS010000009.1, from coordinate 124,760 downwards.
CGGCACGGTACGCGAACCGTCGCGGTTGCGGATCACCGCCGTGGCGTTCAGGGCCACGAGGGCTGCGGGCAGGTCCTCGGCCGGGTCCGCCTGGCACAGCGAGCCACCGACGGTGCCCCAGTTGCGCACGATCGGGTCCGCGATGACGCGCTCCGCCTCGTGCAGGACGGTGAAGTGTTCGCCGACCACCGGCGAGGAGAGCACGTCGACATGACGGGTCAGCGCGCCGACGGCGAGCTCGTCGCCCTCCACGCGCAGATACGCCAGGTCGGTGAGCCCGTTGATGTCGATGAGCGCGTCCGGGCGGGCCAGGCGGAGCTTCATCATGGGAATCAGGCTGTGCCCGCCGGCGACGACCCTGGCCTCGGGTCCGTGCTCGGCGAGCAGCGTCAACGCGTGGTCGACACTTGTCGCCTTCGCGTAGTCAAAAGGTGCAGGCACCTGCATGCGCCCTCCAGGTGGGGAAGAGTTGCCGGCTCGCACCGGCATGGGAAGGCCAAACTCAGTTGGAGAGTCTGACGAAGGGCGCCGGAACAATCAATGGCCCGCGATCATCTGTGTGCGGACTGTGAGGGACAGTAATTGTCTACTGGTGACAAATCAGCTGAGTCCCGCGACGAGAAGCGCCGACACGAGCAGCGCGCCCTGGTGCAGCGCCTGGTCGGCGACGTACATGCCGCACACCGGCGTGGTCACCTCGGCGAAGCCCGGTGAGCCCGTGGCGCGCAGCAGGGCCCGCACCGGCCAGCGCCGGTCCAGGAAACCGTGCGTGGCGGCGGAGAACGCCAACCCGGCCGTCACGCCGGCGACGCTGAGCGGCAGCCCGAGGACGGCCGCCGTCCCCACGAGCACCACGGCCGCGGTCAGGTGGTAACCCAGCAGGTGCCGCGCCAGAGCGGCGGCGCCGGCCCGCCCGGCCGACGCCTTGTTCAGCGCCTGCCGGTCGGTCTGGAACACGTGGTCGCCCAGTTGGTGGCCCACGAGGAGCGCGACGAGCGCCACCGCGAAGATCACGGAGCGGTACAGCACTTCGGGGTCGACATCGGAGGGCATGGTTCCATGGTTCCCGCGCCGGGCCGCGCGGTCTGCGTCGAAGGCGACAAAATGGGCGTGGTCGTGCTCACCGCGTTCCGGCGGCGACCACGCGTCTGGCCAGGTCAACCACATCAGGCGTACGGCGGTGTGACAGCCGTCGCGGCCACACCAGATACACCGGTACGGGTGCCACGCCGGTCAGCGGAACGAACCGTACCCCCGGATGGGTGTGCGTGTGTGCCGTCCCGGCCGGCGTCACCCCGACCGCCCCGCCCGCCGCGATGAGGGTGAGCCACTCGTCGACGTTGTTCGTCTCCACAAAGGCTTGTGGCCGCACCTCGGCGGGCCACAGGTCCGGACTGGTCGTCGCGGTTTCCGTCTCCACGAGCCCGATCGTCTCGTGGCGCAGGTCGGCCAGGTCCAGCTCGGAGCGGTCGGCCAGCGGGTGACCGGCGGGCAGCACCGCGTGGCGCCGTTCGTGGTAGAGCACCTCCACGTGCAGCCGCTCGTCGTCGGGCACCGTGCGCAGCACGGCCACGTCCACGTCGCCGCGGGTCAGCCCGGCCGTACGGTCGTCGATGCGGTGCACGTGCAGGGGCACCTGCGGGTACGCGGCACGCCAGGCGCGCAGCAGCGGGGTGGTGTGCTCCCCCAACGCCGCCCACACGTACCCCAGCCGCAGCGGTCGCGGGCTGGCCGCCGCCTCGGCGAGCGCCTCGTCGACGGCGGCGAGAATGGTGACCGCCCGCCCGTGGAACACCTCCCCGGCCGGGGTGAGCCGCAGGTGCCGCGTGGACCGTTCGACCAGGTGCGCGCCGACGCGCTGCTCCAGCTGGCGCAGGGTCCGCGACAGGGCGGGCTGCGTCATCCGCAGCCGGGCAGCGGCACCGGTGATCGTCCCCTCGGCCGCGATCGCGACCAGGGCCCGGAAGTGCCGCAACTCCACATCCATGCCCGTAGAGCATAATCGGGCGCATGGATGCGCTGGTCGGTCTCGCCGTGGCGCACCCTCCTCATCAGGAGTCCAGCCGCGCGCCCAGGGCCAGGAACACCACGCCGACGAGAGCGAACAGCACCCCGAGCCCGGCGACCAGGGCGGTGATGTGCCAGGCCTGGTACGCGCCGAGCAGGGCACCGCGCAGCGCATTGCCCATGAATGCCATTTCCCGCAGCTTGCGCAGGCCGTCGTCGGTACGCCCGCCCGCCTGCCACTCATCGGTGATCTGCGCGTACGTGCGGCCCTTCGTCGCAGCGGTCACGTGCGTGGCGATGATGTCGGAGAAGGCTCTCGCCTGCGGGCCGGTGCTGACCCGCGCTCCGGCGTAGCGGGCCAGGTCGGCTGGCAGGTCCTCCGTCGGGAAGCCGATGTGCTGCTCGGACAGTTCCCGCCTGACCTGGCCGCGGCCCATCCACCCGGCCACGATCATGATTGCTCCGGCGACCACCAGGACGGCCCCGACCATATACAGCAGCACTGATATCACGGTGGCGAGCCTTCGGCATGCCACCCGTGCCGGCACAGGGCAGAACGCCACCGTGCGCCCGTGCCGAAGGTCCCGTCGAGCGGTCATGCGCGTGCGGCATGACCGTGTCACCGTCGGCATTTCCGTCGCGCCCGCCCGCTACCTAGCGTCATCACCATGACGACCGCGACGCTCAGCGAGCCCGCCACCGACCTGCGCCGTGGACTGCAGGGGGTCGGGCTGATCCTGGTCGGCGTCTCGTCGCTGCAGTTCGGGGCCGCGCTCGCCGCCACGCTGTTCCCGCAGGTCGGCCCGCTCGGCGTGGTGACTCTCCGGCTCCTGGCCGCCGGGGCCGCCCTGCTGGCCGCGGGTCGCCCGCGCATCAGGGGTCGCAGCGGCGCCGCCTGGCGTACGGTCCTGATCTTCGGGGTTGTCACCGCGGCCATGAACGCGTCGCTGTACGTGGCGATCGACCGGCTGCCGTTGGGCGCGGTCATCACCTTCGAGTTCCTCGGACCCCTGACGCTCGCGTTGGCGCTGTCGCGGCGCTGGCTCGACGTGATGTGGGCGGCGTGCGCGGGTGGCGGGGTGCTGCTGCTCGCCGAAGGACTGCGCGACCTCGACCTGGTCGGTGTCGTGTTCGCGCTGGTCGCGGCGGCCTGCTGGGCAGGCTACATCGTGCTCAACCGGCGGCTGGGCGGCGCCGGCCGCGGTGGTGTGGCCGACCTGGCCCTCGCGGTGGCGTTCGCTGGTGTACTCGTCGCGCCGCTGGGCATCGTGCAGGGCGGCGCCGGGCTGCTCGACCCGCACGTACTCCTGCTCGGGGTGCTCGTCGGGGTGCTCAGCTCCGCGGTGCCCTACAGCTTCGACCTGCTGGCGCTGCGCCGGCTGCCGGCGCGGGTGTTCGGGGTGCTGTGCAGCGTGCACCCCGCCGTCGCGGCCCTGGCCGGCCTCGTCGTCCTGCACCAGCACCTGTCCGGCAGCCAGTGGCTGGCGATCGGCCTGGTCATCGTGGCGAGCGCCGGGGTCACCCTGACCGCGCGGCCCGCCTGACGAGGCTGGCGCGGGGTTATGGATTCCTTGGCCGCTATGGCGACCCATTGAATCCACAACCCCGCCCGACACCTAGCCCTTGACGCAGACGACCTGCTTGAGGTGGGCCACCACCTCCACCAGGTCGGACTGGCGCTCGATGACCTCGCCGATGTCCTTGTACGCGCCAGGGATCTCGTCGACCACGCCGGGGTCCTTGCGGCACTCGACCCCGGCCGTCTGCTCCTTGAGATCATCGACCGAGAACGTCTTCTTCGCCTTCGCCCGCGACATCTTGCGGCCCGCGCCGTGGCTGGCCGAGTTGTACGCGTCGTCGTTGCCGAGGCCACGCACGATGTACGACCCGGTGCCCATCGAGCCCGGGATGATGCCCAGGTCGCCGCGGCCGGCCCGGATCGCGCCCTTGCGGGTGACCAGCAGCTCCACGCCGCCGTACGTCTCCTCGGCCACGTAGTTGTGGTGGCACGAGATCGGCTCGTCGAACGCGACCTGCGGGCTGATCTCGCGGATGACGCCGCACAGCAGCGCCATCATGAGGGCCCGGTTGCGCCGCGCGTACTCCTGGGCCCACCACAGGTCGTGCCGGTAGGCCGCCATCTCCGGCGTGCCGGACAGGAACACCGCGAGGTCCCGGTCGGGCAGGTCGGCGTTGTGCGGCAGCCGCCGCGCCACGCCGATGTGCCGCTCCGCCAGTTCCTTGCCGATGTTGCGCGACCCCGAGTGCAGCATGAGCCACACCTGGCTGTGCGTGTCCAGGCAGACCTCGATGAAGTGGTTGCCGCCGCCCAGCGTGCCGAGCTGCCGCGACGCCCGGTTGGACAGCTGCCCCACCTTGGCGGTGAGGTCGTCGAAGCCGTCCCAGAACGCCTTCCAGCCCCGCTGGTCCAGGCCCGGCACCCGCTTCGGATTGACCGGCTCGTCGTGCATGGTGAACCCGACCGGGATCGCGTCCTCGATCGCCCGGCGCAGGCCGCCGAGGTCGTCGGGCAGGTCCTCGGCGCGCAGCGACGTGCGCACCGCGCTCATGCCGCAGCCGATGTCCACCCCCACGGCCGCGGGCGCCAGCGCCTGGCGCATCGCGATGACCGACCCGACCGTCGCGCCCATGCCGTAGTGCACGTCCGGCATCACCGCGACGCCGTCCACCCACGGCAGGGCCCCGATGTTGCGCAGCTGCCTGGCAGCCTCGGGCTCGATGCCCCACGGGTCCGTCCACACCCGTACGGGCGCCTTCGTCCCGGCCAGCAGCTCGTAGCCGCCCATAGTTCAGTCCTCCGTCAGAAAAAGTCTAGCTTGAGCACGAAAAAGCCGCCCTGTCCCGGTCCGGGAGGGCGGCGAGGCGAGCGCGAAAGGACGCGTCAGCGCAGCCGGTGACACCGGAGGCGGAACAGTTTGCCGAGTTGACGGGGCACGTCGTCCGCCTCCCTTCGCATGATCGTGTGTGGTCACGGTAGATGAGCCGAATAGAGCCGGACAACTGAATTCGCGGCACTAGCGTTGACCTTGTCCCTGGGGCAGGGCCCAGCATCAAGGCCAGCCGGGCGCATCCGCGCCGGCGCGAGGAGGGCGGCATGGCGCTGCTGACGATCGGGGCGTTCGCCAGGGCGGCGCGCCTGTCGCCGAAGGCGCTGCGCCTCTACGACGAGCTCGGCCTGCTGCGGCCCGCCGCGGTGGACCCGGCCACCGGGTACCGGTTCTACGACCCGGCCCAGCTGGACCGGGCCCGGCTGGTGGCGTGGCTGCGCCGGCTGGGCATGCCGCTGGCCGACATCCGCGAGGTCTGCGACCTGCCCGGCCCGGCCGCCGCCGAACGTATCGGCGCGTACTGGGCGCAGGTCGTCGCCGAGACCGCCGCACGCGGACAGCTCGCCTCCTTCCTCGTCGACTACCTGTCAGGGAAGGGCAGCTCCATGTCCGACACCACCCCCACGCTGGGCATCCGCTACGCGGCGCGCACCGACGCCGGCAAGTCCCGCCCCCGCAACCAGGACACCGCGTACGCCGGCAGCCGGCTCCTGGCCGTCGCCGACGGGATGGGCGCCGACGGCGGCGAGCGGGCCAGCGCCGCCGCCGTCGAGGCGCTCAAGTCACTGGAGGACGCCGCCGTCGCGGCCGGCGACCTGCTCAACGTGCTCGCCGAGGCGGCCACCGCCGCCGAGGGCGCGGTACGCGACGCCGCCGACGGCGACGCGGGCACGACCCTGACCGCCCTGGTCTGGTCGGGCGCCCAGCTCGGCCTCGTGCACATCGGCGACAGTCGGGCGTACGTGCTGCGCGACGGCGAGCTGTTCCAGATCACCACCGACCACACGTACGTGCAGTCGCTGGTCGAGTCCGGCCAGCTGAGCGCCGACGAGGCCGCCTCGCATCCGCAGCGGGCCCTGCTCGTGCAGGCGCTGACCGGTACGGGCGCCATCGGGGCGCCCGACCTGTCGCTGCACGAGGCGCTCGCCGGCGACCGGTACCTGCTCTGCTCCGACGGGGTGTCCGCCGTCGTGCCCGGCGAGGCGCTGCGCGGCGCGCTCGCCGGCGGCGCCAGCCCGGATGACGTCGCCGACGAACTGGTCCGGCTCGCGTACGAGTTCGGCGCGCCCGACAACATCGCCTGCGTCGTCGCCGACGTGGTCACCCTGTGAGGGCGGGGTCCTACACCGTCGACCGTCGCCCGCTGGCCATCCCGGCGTTTCGCCGGCTGTGGCTCGCGTCCGTGGTCACGGCCGTCGGCGGCTCGTTCAGCCTCATCGCGATCCCCACCCAGCTGTTCACCATCACCGGCTCGTCGGCCACGATCGGGGTCTCGGCGATCGTCACGTTCATGGCGCTCACGGTGTCGGCGCTGTGGTGCGGCGCGCTGGCCGACCGGATGGACCGGCGCCGGTTGCTGCTGTTCGGGCAGTGCGGCCTCGCTGGCACGTACCTGCTGCTGTGGGCCCAGGCCGCCGTCGGGCTGGGGTCCGTGGCGGTGCTCATGGTCCTCATCGGGTTTCAAGGCGTGTCGTACGGGGCGACGATGGCCACGATGGGCGCGGCGGTGCCCCGGGTCGTGCCCGCCGAGCTCCTGGCCGCGGCGAACAGCCTCAGCTCGCTCGTGCGCTACCTCGGTGCCGTCCTCGGGCCGCTGCTGGCCGGCGTCCTGCTGCCGCTGGTAGGCCTGAGCACCCTGTACCTGTTCGACTCCGTGGCCCTGGCCGCGGTCATCTGGGCGGTGTGGCGGCTGCCGTCCATCGAGCCGCCGCCCCGCGCGGCGACGCGAACGAGCGCGCGGGCGACCGTCCGGGAGATCGTCGACGGCTTCCGGTACCTGCGGACCCGGCCGGTCCTCGTCGCGGTGCTCGGCGTCGACCTGGCCGCGATGGTGTTCGGGCTGCCCGTGGCGCTGTTCCCGGAACTGGCGGAGCGCACCTTCGGCGGCCCGCCCGGCGGAGGGGCGGTCCTCGGCCTGCTCTACGCCGCGTACCCGGCCGGGGTGTTCCTCGCGGGCCTGTTGTCGGGCACGTTCACCCGGGCCCGCCGGCACGGCGTCATGCTGACCGGCGCCGCGCTGGTGTGGGGTGTCACGGTGGTCGCGCTCGGGGTCGCGCCCGGCGTGGCGGTCGCGGTCGCCGCGCTGGTCGCCGGCGGCGCGGTCAACTTCGTGCTCAGCACCTTCCGCAACACGATCACCCAGGCGCACAGCGACGACGCGCTGCGCGGCCGGGTGCAGGGCACGCTCACGGTCGTCCTGCTGGGCGGCCCGCAGGTGTCGGTACTGGTGCATGGGCTGCTGTCCGCCGCCGTCGGGCCGCGCTGGACCATCGTCGCGGGGGGCCTGCTCACGGTGGCGACAGTGGCTCTCATCGCGGGTCGGGTGCCGAGCCTGTGGCAGTACACGGTGCGGTCGCCGGCCGTGGCGCGCCAGCCGGCGTGACCTGGGCCCACCGGGTCGGTCGTTAGCCGTACAAGCATGGTTTTATCGGATTTATGCTGGCACCGATACGACCAGAGGAGGCAGCGATGAACGCACGAATGATCAAGGCGGTTGCCGGCAGCGTCCTGGTCGCCGGCACACTCACCGTGGCCCAGAGCCCGGCCAACGCCACCACGACCACGGCGCCCGCGCCGGCCACCGCGACCACCAGCGTGGCTGTCGGGCAGCCGTTGACCAGCCCGCGCGACTACCGGCAGGGTTACCGGGACGGCTTCCGCGACGGCTGGCGTATGGCCCGCGAGGACTGCAACCGAGGCTGGCGGACGTTCCGCGGCGGCTCAGGCAACCGTGACTACGAACGCGGCTACAACCGTGGCTTCTCGTCCGGGTTCGCGGCGGGCTTCCGCGAGTACTGCCGGTAGGTCACCCGGCGAGGCGACGGTCCAACTCGGCCTCGTCCGCCACGAACCACAGCTGCCGGCCGCGGTTGGCCTCGGTGACGAAGTCGCGCAGCGCGTCGCTGCGAGCGACCTGCGCGGCGATGTCACCCACGATGACCAACCGCAGCCGGTAGTTCACGAACTTCTGCGTGACCTCCCCTGCGAAGCCGGTGCGCAGGACGAAGAAGTCGTCCGCCAGCCGGTCAGCCGGGATCACCACCGCCTCGACCTCGGTGCCGTACGTCTCGCCGATCAGGTCGATGACCGCAGGGACGGTGGACAGTACCGGCCCGTCCGACGGATAGGTGAAGATCTTCACGCGGGGTGATGCTACGCGGGCCGCGCGACCCGGTCGCCTGGGTTTCGGTCATAGTGGTGGCGTGCCTAACGTGATCATCCGGCCGGCGCGGGCCGACGACGCGGACTTTCTCGCCGACATGGTGGTGGCCGCGGTGAACTGGTCACCGTCGGACGCGCACTGGACCCGCGAACGGGTCCTCGCGACCCGCGAGCTGGCGCACTACGTCGTCGGGTGGCCCCGCCCGGGCGACTTCGGCGTGGTGGCGCTCGCCGACGGCGAGCGGGCCGGGGCCGCCTGGTTCCGCGAGTTCCCCGCCGACGACCCGGGCTACGGCTTCGTGCGCCCCGGCGTACCCGAACTCACCCTCGCCGTGACCGAACCGTGGCGCGGGCGCGGCGTGGGCCGGAAGCTGCTGCACGGCCTGCTCGCCGAGGCCCGCGCCCGTGGCCTGAGCGCCGTCTCGCTGAGCGTCGCGTCCGGCAACCGCGCCGCACGCCTCTACGTCCAGGCCGGCTTCCGCGTCGTCGGTGCCTGTGGTGACTCCGACACCATGCTGCTGACCTGGCCGGACAACGCGCCCGGGCGCGGCGCGGGCCCGGACTGAACCGGTCGGCCACCCGCCCACTTCGGACGGACCTCCATCCGCCCGTAATCCGCACCCGCAACGGCCGGTCCGGGTACGGTGGCGTTTATCGCCGATCTCATGGGATTTGTCATAGTCCCATGCCTGGAAGGACACTCATGAACACGCGCGTGATCAAGGCGGCGGCCGGCTGCCTGGTGGTGGCGGCCGCACTGCTGGCCACCCAGGACCCGGGCGCGGCGGCGCCCCTGCCGGCATCAGCACCCGTGGTGACCACCGTGGACATCAACCAACCGGTGGCCTCGCGGGGCGACTACCGCCGCGGCTACCGTGCGGGTTACACCTACGGCTACAACCACGCCCGGGCGGAGAACTGCGGCGGCTCCTGGCGTCGCGTCGGTAACCCGCCCGATGCTGGAGTCGACGATCATCAATATGGCTTCCAGGCCGGCTACAACGAGGGTTACGCCGCCGGCGAACGGTGCCGGTGAAGCCGTAGGACCACCGTAATGCGCTCGCGGCACGGCCGGCCGACCCGCGAGACTGCACGGTATGACCCCGACCGAAAGCTGGTTGCCCGCCGAGTTCCCGCCCGGTAACTGAGCACTGTGGCCGACGCCTGGCGCGCCGACTTCCGGCGGCTGTGGCTCGGCACCGCTGTGTCCACCGTGGGCAACCAGGTCAGCCTCCTGGCCCTGCCGCTCACCGCGGCCGTCGTGCTGGGCGCCGGGCCCGTCGAGATGGGCGTGCTCACCGCCCTCAACCGGGCGCCCTACCTCGCGCTGGGCCTCGTCGTCGGCGTGTGGGTCGACCGGATCCCCCGGCGTACCGTCCTCGTCGCGGCCGCTCTGGGGCTCGCCGCCACGCTCGGCGCGATCCCGACCGCAGCCGCCCTCGGCCGGCTGAGCCTGCCCCTGCTGTACGCCACGGCCCTGCTCGCCGGCACGCAGATCATCTTCCTGGAGGTCGCGAGCCTCGCCGCCGTGCCCATGGTGGTGCCGCCCGAGCACCGGCCGGCCACCCAACGCGACATCGAACTGACCATGTCGGGCGCCCAGCTCCTCGGCCCGGCACTGGGCGGGGCGCTCGTGCAGGCCCTCACCGCCCCGATCGCGATCGCCTTCGACGCGGTGACGTACCTCGTCGCCGCGCTCGCCGCCACCCGCCTGCGGGCCGGACGGACCGTGGCCGCCCGGCCCGCAGGCAGGGCGGGCCTGCTCGCGCAGATCAGCGAGGGCGTCCGGCTCGTCACCGGCGAGCGGGTGCTGCGGGCGGTCACCCTCGCCACCGCGACGTTCGTGTTCTGGACCACGGCGTACACCGCGATCCTGGTGCTGTTCCTCGTCCGCGACGTCGGACTCGGCGCCGGGGTCCTCGGCGCCGTCCTCGCGTGCGGCGCGGTCGGCGGCATCACCGGCGCCGCGCTGGCCGGCCCGCTCGGGCGCCGGCTCGGCAGCGGCCGCGCCATGGCCACCGGGCTCATCACCGGCGGCCTCGGCGCCGCACTCGCCCCGCTTAGCCTCACCGTCCCGCCCCCGGCTGCCGCGTTCGTCGTCGCCCTGTCACAAGCGCTCATGTGGGGCGGCCAGCAGGCCCACACCGTGCACCAGGTGCCCGTCCGGTACGCCCTGTGCCCCGACCACCTGCACGGCCGAGTCAACGCGACCATCCGTACCACCGTGTGGGGTTCGTCCACCGTGGGCGCCCTGCTCGGCGGCGTCCTCGGCGCCACGATCGGGCTGCCCGCGACGCTCGCGGCCACCGGCGTCGCCGCCGCTCTCGCGGCCGGCTGGATCGTCGCCTCACCAGCCCGCCGCCTGCGTAGCAGCACCGACCTGATCAGCGTCGATACACTGCCCGCCATGGTGCGCATCCTGCTCGTTCCCGGCCTCGGCCAGATGCTGCCCGAACACTGGATGAGCCGGTGGGCGCGCGAACACCCCGAGTACGAGCCGGTGCCCCGCGACGACGACCCCGGCTTGGACATCGACCTGCGGGTCGCGGCCCTACACAAAGCGGTGACGGCGGCCGACCAGCCCGTGGTGCTGGTCGCGCACAGCGGCGGATGTATCACCGTGACCGAATGGGCCGCTCAACACACCGGACCCGTCGCGGCCGCACTCATCGTCGCGCCGCCCTACCTCGACCCCGACTGGGACGAACCAGACCCGACGGTGCGCCTTCCGCCCGTCAACCGGCTCGACCCACTGCCGTTCCCGACCGTCGTCGTCGCCAGCCGCACCGACCCGATCTGCCCGTACGAGCGCGCCGAGGAGATGGCCGCCGCCTGGGGCGCGCGTCTCGTCGACGCCGGCGACGCCGGCCACCTCAACACCGCCGCCGGGTACGGCCCGTGGCCCGCCGGCGAGCGCCTCCTCGCCGACCTGCTCGACCGCGTGCGCTGACATACCAGGCCCGCCGACGTTGGTCGTCGTGCGGCACGCCATGCCCCTCATCGACCCGGACACCGACCTGGCCACCTGGCCGCTGTCGGCCGACGGTGTGGCCGCTGCCCGGGCGCTGGGCCCTTTGCTACCGGCCGGAGCCGTCCTGGTGTCCAGCGACGAGCCCAAAGCGCACGCCACGCTGTCGCTGGCAACCGGCCGCGACGTGGTCATCGACGCCCGCCTACGGGAAGTCGCGCGGCCCCGTGAGCTGTTCAGCGACGACTTCGCCCAAGCGCGTCGCGCCTACGTGGCGGGATCGCCGCCGCCCGGCTGGGAGCGACCGGCGGCCGTCGCCCGCCGGATCGCGGACGTCATCAGCGCCCATCGGGTGCCCGGACGACCGCTCGTACTCGCAGGTCACGGCATGGCCTTCACGACCTGGCTCGCGGCCGGCTTGCTCGTCGCCGACCCCGCCCGGTTCTGGTCCGACCTGCGGCTACCGGACGCGTTCGAGGTTATGGCCAGGGGCGTACGACGGCTCGACGCCGCCTAACCGCCGGTGCCTTCGGCGGCCATTCTGTTTGCCCGCTCCGCGTCCGGCCGACAGCATGGGCGTGGTGCGCGCCTTCCTGCGGATCGAAGACCTCCATGAACTCGTCACCGACGTGTTCGGCGCCCGCCGGCGTCCGACCGCGCTCACCCGGCTGACCGGCGGCGCCAAGAAGGGCGTCTACCGGCTCGAACTCGACGACCGGACCACCGCGATCGTCTACGTGTGGTCGGCGGACGAGAACTACTGGCCGGCCAGTTCGGCCGTCTCGGACGACCCGTTCGCGGACGCGTCCGGCGCCGCGCTGTTCGCCGCCAACCACGCGGCGCTCACCGCCGTCGGCGTTCGCGTGCCGCGGCTGATCGCGCTTGACGTTGACCGCCGTTACCTGGACGTGGACACCGCCGTGCTGGAGGACGCCGGATCCGTGCGGCTGGAGGACCTCATGGCTCGCGACCCCGTCACAGCGGCCGGCCCGCTCGCCATGCTCGGCGACGCGCTGCGCCGCATGCACACCACGTACGGCGACCGCTACGGCAAGCTCGTCGACCTCGACCGGGACGCGGCGCCCCAACCCCGACGTACCGAGGACGTGATTGTCGACCGCGCGGTGAGCGATCTCGACGAGGCGGCCCAGCGCGACGCGCGGATGGCCGATGCCCGCGACCGCGTCGAGGCCAACGTGCGGCGCCTGCGCGACGCCGTGGCACCCCGCCGGACGTACGCCCTCGTGCACGGTGAGCTGGGGCCCGACCACGTGCTCGTCACGCCGGCCGGCGAGCCGGTGATGATCGACATCGAGGGACTGACGTACTTCGACGTCGAGTGGGAACACGCCTTTCTGCAGCTACGCTTCGGTGCCGCGTACCCTGCGCTGCGGCCCGTGGAACTGGACGAGCCGCGGTTGGAGCTCTGCCGGTACGCGCAGGTGTTGTCTTTGATCGCGGGGCCGCTGCGCATCGCGGACACCGATTTCCCCGACCGGAAGTGGATGCTCGACCTGGCCGAACGCAACATCCTCAAGGCCCTCAGCGTCGCCTGACCAGGAACGTGGTCACGGCTCGGTGGAAGTCGTCACGCCTTTCGACCCAGGGAACGTGGCCGGCGCCGGGAAAGATCACGCGTTCGGCGTCGGGCAACGCCTCGTACAGCGAGTCCACCGCCCAGCGGGGCCGGATGTCCTCGGCGCCGTCGATGATGAGGACGGGCAGGTCGAGCTGGCGGCACCGGCCGGCGAGATCGCCGGCGATTTCCTTCTTCACGTCGGCGTTGACCGCCCGGTTGCAGTCCTCGTTGACGCCCAGCCATGGGGTCGCCATGCGCTGAGCATGGTCCAGCGCGGTGTGGTGGTCGGCGAAGTCGGCGCTCCACTGAAGGACCGCCTGTTCGCGGTCCTCCGACGGCGTGCGGGCACGAGCGCGGAGTTCCTCCCACCGATCCAGGTGATCCCCCAGCCGCAGCCGCAGGTTCCGTTCGTAGTGCGGGTGCCAGTCGCGTCCGGGGTCGATGCCGGTACCGGACACGTAGATCAGATGACTGACCCGGTCGGGGTGTTCCATGGCGTACCGCAACGCCAGGTGCGCACCCCACGAGTGGCCCAGCAGGGCCGTTCGTGACCCGGCCAGCTGGTCGCGTACCGCGTCGAGGTCGGCGATCGAGCGGGCGACCGAGTAAGGGCCGCGTAGCTGCGAGCGGCCGCAGCCCCGCTGATCCCACCGGACGACCCGGATCGTGGCGCGCAGAAGCTCGGCGACGTCGTCGAAGTAGTCCCACAGGCCCGGCCCGCCGTGGCAGAGCACCAGCGGGTCACCCGTACCGAGGCTGGCCGCCCAGAGGCGGCAACCGTCGTCGGCGCGTACCCACAAACTCACGGCCATCAGTATCCACGAACGCGAGGGCGCGAAGGTATCCGTGCAGCTCAACGGCCGCGAAGCAGGCGTGCGAGGCGGGTCGTTCCTTGGCGTAACCGCCGTTAATTATCGAATTAACGGCAAAGGCAATCCGATAATCGTGTGACGGTGGGGCGAAAAATGAGCGCACCATAATGACAGTTATGGTGTATAGATGAGGCCCTGCGCCTCGATAACCGTGTTGCCTTCCGCTGTCGTCTGCCCTTCGGCGGTGGGCGCAGACCGGCGAGGCCGCAGGGGGCTGCTACTTCTCCGCAACGGAGCTGGTCATCACGCGTCGGACGGGCATCACCGCAATGATCGAGGCGATCGACGGACTCGTTCACGAAGGAGAGATCGGCAATGCTTGCCAGGTCATCGCGTCCGATCCCGATTGATCTGTGAGAGCCAATTGGATCTTGCGCATCGGATGACTCATTCCGCTAGATCTTGGTCATGGCCGTCGAAACGGAGAGCTACCTGAGATCCATTAAGGCTGAAGAGCGAATCGCATCTCAATAGACCGTTAGCGCCGCAGGTCAATAGGTCCTCTGCTGATGATCAAACGGGGTCAGATATCGCGACAGAGGACGCGGAGGCGGGCAGCGCCGGCCTACGATGCGGCGTGACGTTCACACCTCGCGCTGCGTGGGCTGACACGCCAGTTTCAGTGCGGACTGCCGTCGCTGGCGCGCTCGGTGCCGCGATCGTCGACCACACGGATCTGCACGGTGGTATGTCGCCCGGCCCCGCCGCGGGCTTACGCCTGACCGACGGACGACAGGTCTTCGTCAAGGCCGTGTCCGCCGAGGTCCGCGCGCACAACCACGCGATGATCCTGCAGGAATCCGCGATCCTCGACCTTCTGCCGGCGTCGGTGCCCGCGCCCCGACGTCTCGCCACCGTCGAACATGGGCCTTGGATAGCCATGGCCACCACCTGGGCCGCCGGTGCAACCGCAGGACCATGGACCGACGCATCGATCGAGGCCGTTGCGAAGGCGTGCCGGACGGCGAGCGGACACCGAGCACCGGGCACCCTGCCTCCGGTCGCCAAGCGCATCTTCGACTTTGACGGCTGGACTCGCCTGATCGAGATCGGATCGGGCGAAGATTGGGAGGCGACTCACGCGGGGCCGGCCGCCGATGTGGTGGCCGGATGGGAACGCTGGACAGCCGGCGGTGCATTGGTCCACCGAGACATTCGCCGGGATAACACGGCGGTCGACGCGAATGATAGGTCGGCAGTGTTGCTCGACTGGGCATACGCCGCCGCTGGAGCCCCTTGGATCGACCTTGCCCAACTGGCGGCGGACGTGGTCGCGACGGGACACGCCCTCGGTCAGCAAGTGGCCATGGACCGGGCATATCGGCTGCTGCAAACGCTGCCGCCTGAAGCATCGCGTTTCGTCGTTGGATTGGCCGGGATGTGGTGCATCCGTGCCGCAACGATCCCGGACACCATCATGCCGAGCATCTCCACCTGGCGCCGCGCGAGATCAGTCGCATTACGCCCTCTGGTGACCCGACTGATCGCCGACCTCCGAAGCTCGGCCCCAGCGGTGCCTCAGCAAGACCAGCTGTTGAGCGACGGCTGAGCTTCAGCGGATCTCCCTCCTCAGCGGACGTAGAGACCGGCGATCGGTTCAGCGCCCGGGCACCGATTTGCGGGAGAGCTCAGGGCCTGCGACTTCCGGACGGAATCTCCACGCGTTCCGCAGGATGAAGGCCAGGATCAGCACCTCGATCCCGATGGAGAGGCCGTAGAAGGAGGCCCAGGCCCAGGACTCCCCTGCGGCGTTGAAGACCGAGAAGGGGATGTAGAGCGATGCGACGACGAGGTTCGTGGCGCGGTTCACCCGGGTGGGCAGCGTCATGGAGAGCATCACCATCAGGGCCGGTATCGCCACGGCCGCGAGGAATATGGTCAACAACGTCCCGCTGATGTCGAACTCGAAGATGACGCCACCCCGGATTTCGTCGATGGCGCCGGGCTTGTAGAGGTGGAAGTAGTCGACGTAGATGTAGAGGAACATGAAGCTGGTCCAGGCTGCCGCGAGCTTGACCTGCACGGGGATCGGCGGGGTGTCGAGCCTGCCCGGGGTGTTCGTTCGGATGTCGCTCATCGTTTCTGACTTCCTTTCCGCGCCACTCGTTGGCGCACGAATGATTGGGCCGTCCGTTCCGGTTCTCTGGAACAGATTCCTGAAGCGGCCGCATGCGCCGCTACGAGCCGAGGTCGATGGCGGCGGCCGAAGGTCTACAAGTGGGGTTCTACTTTGGTCGGATGCCGTGGGGCCCGACCCGGCCGTACGCTTTGATCATGAAGGCGCCGGCGGACCCGCAGGATCGGAGCCGGCTGCCGGCGGGCGTGACCAGCGATGCTGACCACGATCCGGTGCGCCCGGCCGGGCGCACCGTGCGCGACTGGCTCGTCGACGCCGCGTGTTTCCTGCTGGCCGTCGGCGTCACGATGCTCGCCCTGGTCGACGGCCGCGCGCAGCACATCGCGCCGGTCCCGCTCGCCATTGACCTGGTCCTCGGCGGCCTGTGCTGTCTCGGCGTGTGGCTGCGCCGGCGCTGGCCCGTCGGCCTCGCCGTGGTCGTGGGTCTGGTCAGCATCTACTCGACGTCCGTGGCGGGCGCCGCGCTGCTCGCGCTGTTCACCGTCGCGGTACACCGGCGCTTCGCGGTGGTCGCCCCGATCGTGGCCGGGTACGCGCTCGTCCCGTTCCTCACGCTGCTGGTCCGCCCGGACGTCCCGGTCGCGCACTGGTCGGAGATCGTGCTGGGCATCGTCCTCGCCGTCGCGATACTCGCCTGGGGATTGTTCGTACGGGCCAGACAACAGTCGCTGCGGGAGCGGGCCGGGCGGGTCGAGGCCGAACAGCAGCTACGGGTCGCCGAAGCCCGCCAGTCCGAACGCAACCGGATCGCCCGGGAGATGCACGACGTGCTCGCCCACCGCCTGTCCCTGCTGAGCCTGCACGCCGGGGCGCTGGAGCTACGCCCCGACGCCGCGCCCGAGGAGATTGCCCGGGCCGCCGGGGTGGTCCGCGCCAACGCCTACCAGGCGCTGGAGGACCTTCGGGAGGTGATCGGCGTCCTCCGCACCGGGGTCGACCGGTCCGACGAGACGCCGGAACGACCCCAGCGCACCCTGGCCGACCTCCCCGACCTCGTCGACCAGTCCCGGCGCGCCGGGATGCGGGTACGGCTCGGCTGCCAGGCCGCCGCGCTTTCCGCCGTGCCGGCTGGTGTGGGGCGCAGCGCGTACCGGATCGTGCAGGAAGGGCTGACCAACGCCCGCAAGCACGCCCCCGGCGCTGACGTGGCCGTCACCGTCCAGGCAACTCCGGGCGACGGCGTAACTGTCGAGATCCGCAACCCGTGCCCGATAGGCACCGGCGGTGGTACCGCAATTCCCGGTGCTGGCATCGGCCTCATCGGGCTCACCGAACGGGCCGCCCTCGCCGGCGGACGCCTCGAACACGGGCCAACCCCGGCCGGTGAGTTCCGGCTCTGGGCCTGGTTACCGTGGCCTACCCTCTGATCGCGAACGTGACCCGGTCGGGCAGAGAGAAGGAGCCCAACGTGAACGCAGCGGTGCGGGTCCTCGTCGTCGACGACGACCCGCTCGTGCGAGCCGGCCTGGCGATGGTCATCGGCGGCTCATCGGACCTGACCGTGGTGGGCGAGGCCGGTGACGGAAGCGAAGTGGCCGCCGCTGTCGACGCCTACGCCCCGGACGTGGTGCTGATGGACATCCGCATGCCCACCCTCGACGGCCTCGCCGCCACCGAACAGTTGCGCGCCCGACCCGACCCGCCCGAGGTCATCGTCCTGACCACCTTCGACGCCGATGAGCACGTCCTGCGCGCGCTGCGCGCCGGGGCCAACGGCTTCCTACTCAAACACACCCCACCCGCCGAGATCCTGCGCGCGATATCGCGGGTCGCAGCCGGTGAACCCATCCTGTCGCCGACCGTGACCCGACAGCTCATCGCCCACCTCAGCGACATTGGCGCCGCCGCCCGGCAACGGCACGCCACCACCGCGCTGGATCAGCTCAGCGGACGCGAACGCGAGGTCGCCATCGCCGTCGGGCGCGGCAAGTCCAACGCCGAGGTCGCCAACGAACTGTTCATGAGCGTGGCCACCGTGAAAGCCCACATCTCGCGCATACTCACCAAACTCAATCTCAACAACCGTACCCAGATCGCCCTACTCGCCCACGACGCCGGCCTCACGAGCTGACCCGGCTTTGCCTGAGCACTGAAGAAGTGACGTTCTATGACCGGCTTCAGACCAGCCCAGAACCTGTTCTGAGCGCGACGGTAGATTCACGTGTACCAGCTGTGCCGACGCGGGCGGACCGGCACCGGGCGTACCGGGTTGCTCAGACGCGGTGCAAGCTGGATCCGACTCCTGACCAGTACGAGTGGATGAGGTACATCTGATGAGCGACTGGAACATCCCCATCATCGAGGAGTTCCGTGCGAACGAGGGCCGCGTCGGCGGGCATTTCGCCGGGACGCCCCTGGTGCTGCTCCACCACCGCGGCCGCCGGACTGGACGCGAACTGGTCAGCCCGATGGCGTACCTGCCCCACGAGACTGACGACAACGTCATCTACGTCTTCGCCTCCAAGGCCGGCGCACCTGAGCATCCCGACTGGTACCGCAACGTCATGGCGGCCGGCCGAGCCATCGTCGAACGCGGCACTGAGACCTACCCCGTGACCGTCCGTGAACTCCCTGCGGACGAACGCGACCGGCGCTACGACGAGCAGGCCCGCCGGTTCCCCAACTTCGCCGAGTACGCGGAAAAGGTCGCCGGCATCCGGACCATCCCCGTCCTCGAGCTCACCCGGGCGACAACCGGGTGACCGGAGAGGTGAGGGCATGACGTCATCGCCCCGCGGCGCCTCCTCGGATCAGGGTTACCTGCTCGACAACGCGCGGGCGCAGGCGGGTGAGCGATTCACCTGGTTGGCGGCGTTGTTCGACGGAGTCACACGAGGGCACTTCGACCAGCTCGGCGTGGCGGCGGGCTGGCGTTGCTGGGAAGTCGGCGCCGGCGGTCCCAGCATCCCGCAGGCCCTCGCGGCGGCCGTTGGGCCGACCGGGTACGTGCTGGCCACGGACCTCAATCCCGGGTGGCTACAGCCGCAGGACGGCTACGAGGTGCTGCGGCACGACATCGTCGCCGACCCGCCGCCGCAACCAGGCACGTTCGACCTGGTGCATGCCAGGCTCGTGCTCGTCCACGTGCCGGACCGTGCCCGGGCGTTGGCGACGATGGTGGCGGCGCTTCGTCCCGGCGGCTGGTTGCTGATCGAGGACGCCGATACCGAGCTGCAGCCGCTGGCCTGCCTCGATGAGGTCGGCCCGGCGCAGCAGCGCGCCAACCGGCTGCGGCGCGCCGTGCGGGACCTGATGACTGGCCGCGGCGCCGACCTGCGCTACGGCCGCACGCTGCCGCGGGCGTTGCGTGCGGCCGGCCTGGTTGATGTCGCGGCGGCCGGCTGCTTCCCGGTCGGCGGGGTAGCCTGCGACCGGCTGGAGACCGCGACGGTGAGCATGGTCCGCGCCGAGCTGCTCGCCGCAGGGTTGACCGACGACGCCGAGATCGACGCGCACCTGGCCGCGGTCGATGCCGGCGAACTCGACCTCACCCTCGCACCGCTGATCTCGGCATGGGGACGCCGCCCGGAGTAGCCGGGACATCACCACCATGGGGGAAGGGACGGTCCGCAATGGACTGCACCGGGGCCGGCACGACGGACCTCGGAGCGGATTGGCGGCTGGTCGACGGGGTCGCGACGGCATGGTTCGACGCGCCTTCGCTGATCGAGGGGGCCGCGCTGGCCGGGCGCATCGCGAAATTGCCGACCGAGACGGTGATCGACGTACGCGCGACAGGCGCGCGGGTGCGCCTGGACTCCGCCGAGCACGCCGAGGCGGTGTCGACGGCCGCGCGGGATCTCGGGCTGGCCGCGAACCCTGCCGTGTTGCAGCAGCTGAGCGTCGTCTTCGAATCCGCGGATCCGCCCGCGGTGGGGCGGTTCTGGCAGCGGGTGCTCGACTACGCGCCCGGACAGGACGGCGGTCTGGTGGACCCGCTGCGGCGCGACCCCACGGCCGCTGCCCGCGACCTCGGGGCCATCCCGGATCCGGGGCTGCCACGCTTCGCCCAGCTCCTCCTCGACGCCGTGGACGTCGGCGCGGTCCGCGCGTTCTGGAGCGCCGCGCTCGGCCACACCCACGACCGGCGGGCCGGGGTCACCGACATCCACGATCCGCGCCGGCTGAACCCGGTACTGGTGTTCCAACAGCTCGACGCTTCGGAGACGCAGCGGCGCCGACAGCGCAACCGTATCCACGTCGAGCTTGCGGTGCCTTCGGACATCGCGCGGGAACGCCTCGCCACGGCGGTCGCAGCCGGCGGCCGGCTCCTCGACGAGTCGGCGGATCGCTGGCGGATCGCCGACCCCGAAGGCAACGAAATTGTGATCGCGTTCGGCTGAGGTCGTGTCCGTTCTCTCCGGTGGCCGGGTCAGGAACCGTCGCGGAGTTCGGCCAGGCGGTCCGGGACGAACCGGATGTCGGTGAAGGTGACCGTGCAGCCGTCGCCCGTCGGCGACTGGGCCTCGAAACCGATGCGGTGCTCGCTCACCTGGTCGCCCAGCGTGAATACGCGGATCAACTGCCAGGTCGTACCGTCGGTTGAGGCGTGGTACGCGTAGACCCGGTCGATGCGGGAGACCCGCAGCCAGATGGACCGGTCGGCGACGGTGAAAGCGTTGGCGTCGTCGGACACCCCGCGGGTGACGACCGAGACCACCATCGGCTCCCCGGCGGGCGAGAACTCGAAGCAGAACTTGCCCCAGGTCCGCTCGTCGAACCACACCATGAGTACCCCGGCGTCGTACTGGGACCGGAAGTCCACCGTGATCCGGGCGCTGAACTGGAAGTCGCCCGCCGGCGGCAGGCCCAGCAACGTCGGCGCGTTGACTACGGTCTCGGCGTCGGCCGAGTCCGCGCCGGCCGGATTCACGTAGAAGTCCGTGTGGCCGGGAGCTGTGGCGGTCACGAGCCCGGCCTGGTCGTCGTGTCGAAAGACGTCGGCGTGTGAAGCGCTCAGCGGAAACGGCAACCCGCGAAGTTCAACCGTGTCGGCCATCAGGCGTCGTCCTTTCGACATTGCCGGATCCGTACCCTACGCCAGTTCCCCGCGGGAACGCGTCCGCTCCGTCCGGACCTTGAGAACAGCCGCCCCATGTAGGGTCGGGGTCATGGCCAATGCCGCTGACCACGTGATCGCCGCCCTGAGGTCCGGTCACGACGACCTGTCCGCCTACGTGCTCAAGCTCGACGAGCGGGACCTGACCGGCCCGTCCGGCGCCAGCGAGTGGACGGTCGCGCAGGTGCTCAGCCACCTGGGCAGCGGTGCGGAGATCGCCCTGGCGACGCTTGAGCGGGCCCTGGCCGGCGGTGCACCGGCGCCTGACGGGTTCAACGAGAGCGTGTGGGACCGGTGGAACGCGATGACCCCGGTGGCGCACCGCGACGGTTTCGTCGAGGCCAACGAGCGGCTGGTTGAGCGTTACGAGTCGCTGGACGCCCGCACGCGCGAGGAGCTGCGCATCGACCTGGGCTTCCTGCCGGCACCGGTGAGCGTCGCGGATGCGGGCAGGATGCGGCTGATGGAGTTCACACTGCACACCTGGGATGTGAAGGTGGGCGCCGACCCGACCGTGACCCTGGCCCCGGCCGCCGTGCCACTGCTGCTCGGCAGTTTCGGCCCGCTTCTCGCCTGGATCGCGAAGCCGGCCACACTCGGCGGGCGCACGGCCGCCCTCGCGGTGGACCTCACCGATCCCGAGCGCTCCTACGGCCTTCAGCTGGGCGATCCGGTCGCCATCGGCGAGCGCCCCGACCAACCGGACGGGGTGCTGCGCGCCCCGGCCGAGGCCTGGTTGCGGTTGCTGGCCGGCCGGCTGGCGCCGGCCCGTACGCCCGCGGCGGTCGAGGTCCGCGGGCCACTCACCCTGGATGACCTCCGTCAGGTCTTCCCCGGGTACTGACGACCGCCGGTCGTTTCGTTTCACCCGGCACGGCCGGTCACCCGACGTCGCAACTTCCCGTCCGTGACAGGGAAGCGATGATCGCAAAATTCCCCTGTCCTGATGTTGGCGTGCGGCGGGCTGCGTTGTGTCGCCTGGCAAACCCTGCGTCCGTGTAGCGGAACAGGTGCGCGTCACCGGTACCCCATGAACGATTCGCGAAAGAGCGCGAAATGTTTCGATGGATGGGTTGATTTTCTGCAAGATCGAAATTGACGCTAGAGCGAGCCGACATCAGCAATCATCGATTGCTGATGTCGCGTCCACCCACAGTTGGAAGGAGCCCTTGTGATCATTAGCTCGGGCCGCTCTAGGATCCGCTCGACGGTCGTAGCGCTGACGGTCTCGGCGCTCACGCTCGTTGGAGCGGTGACCGTTCTCAACGTCAGCACGCCAGCCGAGGCGGCCTCGGCCGGCTCGGAGAACGAAGGCGCCGACTGCGCCGTAACCGTGCCCAGCTCCACCACCAGCAACTCCCGGCTGCCCGACCCGTTCCGCAGGATCGACGGCACCCGCATCTCCACCAGGTCGGACTGGCGCTGCCGGCGCGAGGAGATCAAGCGGATGGCGGAGCGGTTCGTGTACGGCACGAAGCCCGCCAAGCCGGCCACCGTCACGGGTACGGTCTCCAGCAGCAGCATCACGGTGAGCGTGTCCGACCAGGGCCGCAGCGCGAGCTTCTCGGCGAGCGTCTCGCTGCCCAGCGGCAC
This sequence comes from Luedemannella helvata, assembly GCF_039528415.1. Lineage (NCBI taxonomy): Bacteria > Bacillati > Actinomycetota > Actinomycetes > Micromonosporales > Micromonosporaceae > Luedemannella > Luedemannella helvata. Next base: position 102,315 of record NZ_BAAALS010000009.1, on the reverse strand, counting down.
CGGACCGTTCCCGGCCGTCATCGTCGTGGGCGGCTTCGGCGCCGACACGGCCACCATCCGCGGCGCCGGCGTCGCCGTCATCAGCTACGACCCGCTCGCCGTCGGCCGCGAAGGCACCCCGCGCACCAACAAGCAGGGCGCGTTCTACAGCATCTACGGCAACACCAGCAGTACCGGCCTGCTGGCCGCCTGGTCGTGGGGCGCGAGCCGGATCATCGACGTGATCGAGCAGTCGGGCGGCACCATCCTCAAGGGCGACGCGATCGGCGTCACCGGCTGCTCCCGGTACGGCAAGGGCGCGTTCGCCATCGGCGCGTTCGACCAGCGCATCCAGCTCACCATGCCGATCGAGTCCGGCAGCGCCGGCGTCCCGATCATGCGGGGCATCGCGGCGGAGAGCGGTGCCCAGCCGCTCAGCAGCGCGTACTCGGAGCAGCCGTGGCTCGGCGACGCCTTCAGCTCGTTCACGGGCAACCCGAACGCGCTGCCGATCGACCAGCACGAGGTCGTCGGCATGATCGCCCCGCGCGGCCTGTTCATCATGGAGAACCCCACGATCGCCTGGCTGGCCACCCGGCCCGGCAGCGTGTCGGCGCTGGCTGGCGCGGAGATCTACAAGGCCCTCGGCGCGGGCGACGCCATCTCGTACTGGTCGGCCGTCTCCGACGGCACCCACTGCGCGGTCCGCAGCGAGTGGCGCGACCCGATGCAGAAGTTCCTGCGCCGGTTCCTGCTGAAGACGGGCAGCGACGCGGGCGTGTTCCGCATCGCCAGCAACGCCCAGGGCAACCTGTCGCAGTGGGTGGACTGGACGACACCGACGCTGACCGGCACGACGTCGGGACCGGTGACGTCGAACCCGCCGACGAGCGCGGTGGTGACAAGTACCCCGCCGACCAGCGCCGTAGTGACCAGCGCCCCGCCGACGAGCGCGACCGTGACGACGAGTGGTCCGCCGACCAGCGCCCCGCCCACCTCGTCCGGGCCGACCGGCTCGACGGACGCCTGCACGGCCACGTACCGCACGGTCAACGCGTGGCAGGGCGGCTTCCAGGGCGAGGTCACCGTCCGGGCGGGTGCCGCGTCCATCAACGGCTGGACGGTGCGCTGGACGCTGGCCAGCGGGCAGACCATCGCCCAACTGTGGAGCGGCACGCTCACCACGAGCGGCTCGTCGGTGACCGTGCGGAACGTGGCGTGGAACGGGTCGCTCGGCGCCAGCGGATCCACCGCGTTCGGCTTCATCGGCAACGGCAGCGCGTCCACGCCGACGCTCATCTGCGCCAGCCCGTAACAACGAACGCTCATCGCGGGCGGTGAACCGGGTACCCCAGGTGCCCGGTTCACCGCCCGCGCACCGCGGCGCAGGTAATTCGATCGTCATGCGGATTGACGGGGGCCATACTCGGCCGGTGACGTTCGAGGACCTGGTGGCCGAAGGCGCCGCCGTGCCGGTCGAGGGTTGGGACTTCTCCTGGTTCGCGGGCCGGGCGACCGAGGAACGCCCGTCGTGGGGGTACGCGAAGCTGATGGGCGAACGGATGGCCCATGCCCGGCGGGCGCTGGACCTGCAGACCGGCGGCGGCGAGGTGCTCGCCGGCATCCCGAAGCCGCCGCCCGTGCTCGCGGCCACGGAGGGCTGGCCGCCCAACGCCGCCCTGGCCCGCCGCCGGTTGGCGCCGTTCGGCGCGACCGTGGCCGAGGTCGGCGAGAACGATCCCCTGCCGTTCGCGGACGGGTCGTTCGACCTGGTGGTGAGCCGGCACCCGGTCACCGTGCCGTGGCAGGAGATCGCCCGTGTGTTGGCGCCCGGGGGCACCTACCTGTCACAGCAGATCGGCTCCGGCTCGGTGCGCGAATTGGCGGCTGCGATGATGGGATCCCAGCCGGTCACCGAGGCGCAGCGACCGGAACGCATCCGGGCCGACGCCACTGCCGCCGGGCTCATGGTCGTGGACCTGCGGGCCGAGGCGCTGCGCATGGAGTTCTTCGACATCGCCGCCGTGATCGTCTTCCTGCGGAAGGTTATCTGGACCGTGCCCGGGTTCACGGTGGACGCCTACCGCGACCAGTTGCGGGCGCTGCACGAGCGCATCGAGCGGAACGGCCCGTTCATCGCCCACTCCCAACGCGTCCTCATCGAGGCGGTACGGCCCGCCGGGTGACCTGTGTTCGGCCACACGTGTTGCAGCTACAGTGCAGCACCGGTTCCACACAGGTTCCACAAAAGTCCGATCCGACCCGAGCGAGGCCGTGAACGAGCTGGACGAGATCGCCCGCAAAACCGGGATGAGCAGTCGTGGTGGCCTGTGGCACGCTGCTGGGATGTCCGCTCCCCTGCCGTACAGCGTCGACGAGCTGCGTGATCTGGTCGCGGCCGGCGCGAACCTGTCCTACCTGCACTTCTGGGGTCACCGGCCGCAGGCCGACGGGCGGCCCGGGAAGGGCTGCCTGAGTCAGTGGTGGGAGTCGGCGCCGTTCGAGGTCGACGGGGTGCGGTACGCGACGGCGGAGCACTTCATGATGGCCGGGAAGGCGCGCCTGTTCGACGACAAGGAGACCGCGGCGCGGATCGTGGCGGCCGCGTCGCCCGGCGCGGCCAAGGCGCTCGGCCGGCAGGTCGCCCGCTTCGACGACGAGACGTGGCGCGCGCACCGGTTCGACATTGTCGTGGCCGGCAACCGGGCCAAGTTCGGCCAGCACCCCGACCTGCTGGCGTATCTCGTCGGCACCCGCGACCGCGTGCTCGTGGAGGCCAGCCCACAGGACCGGATCTGGGGCATCGGGCTGGCCGCCAACGACGGGCGCGCCTTCGACCCGGCCGCATGGCAGGGGCTCAACCTGCTCGGGTTCGCCCTCATGAGGGTACGCGCGGAGTTCGCCGGCGCATGACGCGCGACGAGCTGCTCACCCGGCTCGTCGCGCTGATCGCGGGACGCCGGCCCGACCGGGTCCTACGCGTCGCGATCGACGGGCCGGACGCCGCCGGCAAGACGACCCTGGCCGGCGAGCTGGCACGGGCCTTGGCCGGGGTGCGCGAGCCCGTCCAGGTCAGCATCGACGGCTTCCACCGGCCCCGGCACCTGCGCCAGCGGTACTACGAGGACTCCTTCGACTACGAGCGCGTACGCGATGAGGTCCTGACGCCGTTGGGCGCGGACGGCGACCGGTGGTACCGGCCGGCGGTGTTCGACCACCGCCGCGACGCCCCCGTCGACGAGGCGCCGCGGCGGGCACCGCGGGACGGCGTGCTGCTGTTCGAGGGCGTGTTCCTGCTGCGGCCGCAGCTGCGCGACCACTGGGACCTGACGGTGTACCTGCACATCACGCCCGAGGAGTCGCTGCGCCGGGCGTTCGTGCGCGACGCCGCAATGTTCGGCGGCGCCGAGGCCACCAGGGAGCGCTACCTGGCCCGCTACCTTCCGGGACAGCAGCTGTACCGGGAACTGGCCGACCCGCTGGGGCGCGCCGACGTCGTCATCGACAACAACGATCCGGCGCGACCGTACGTGCGTCGGTGGCCGGGCTCAGCTGTCATCGAGCACGGCGCGTAGCACCGCGTCGGTGTCCAGGAGCGAGGCGAGCACGATGTCGGCGCCCGCGGCCTTGAGGTCACCGGACGTGGCACGGCCCGTGGCCACGCCGACCGCCCGTACCCCGTTGGCGTGGGCGCCGACGATGTCGTGCTCCGTGTCACCGACGACGACCACCCGCCCGCCGGCGTACGCACACCCGTACGCCCGCGACGCCCGCTCGATGGCCAGCCGCACAAGTGTGGCGCGCACGCCGTCGTCGCAGCCGTAGCCACCGACGGTGAAGTCGATCCGGTCAGCCAACCCGAACAGAGACAACTTCTCGTACGCGGTCTCGCGGATGTTGCCGGTCACCACGGACTGCACCACGCCCGGCACGCTCGCGAAGGCGTCCAGCGCGGCGCCCGCGCCCGGCAGCGCGCATCCCCTCGCGACGATGTCATGGCGGCGCTCACGAAGCCGCGCGGCGAACACGTCGAAGAACCGCCGGATCAGCGCGTCGGAGACCGCGATGCCCTGCGCGGAGAGCGCCCCTGTGAACATGTCGTGGTCGGTGCGGCCGCCGAAGTCGGGCAGGTGCCCCGCATCCTGGCCGGTGACCTCCCGGAACGCAGCCCGGAATACCTCAGAGGTCACCCCGCCCGCCTTGAGGAGCGTGCGGTCGATGTCCCACAGCACCAGGCGGCCAACCATGTGGGCAGCGTACCGCCAGCGTCACAGCCCGGTGGCAGACTGGCCGGCATGGATCAACGGGTGCACTTCATCACCATCGCCACGGCCGACCTCGACGCGGTGCGCCGCTTCTACGTCGACGGGCTCGGCTGGTCACCCACCCTGGAGGTGGCCGGCGAGGTCCTCTTCGTCCAGGCGGGACCGGGGTTGATGCTGAGCTTCTTCGCCGCGCCGGCGTTCGTGCGCGACATCGGTACCGGCGCGGACGTGGCCGGGGCGCCGGCCGGGATCACGCTGGCGCACAACGTGGGCAGCCCGGCCGAGGTCGACCGCGTCGTGAGCGACGCGGTCGCGGCGGGCGCGGTGCTGCTCAAGAAGCCGCAGTACGCCGAATGGGGCGGCTACCACGGGCACCTCGCCGACCCCAACGGGCTGATCTGGGAGATCGCCCACAACCCGGGCTGGCGCGTCGAGCCCGACGGCACGGTCGTCATGGGCCCGGCCTGAGGCGGGCGAAGCGGTCGGTGGCCGCCACGAGCGCTGTCGTCACGTCCGGGTGCCCGGCGCCGTGGCCGGCGTCGTCGATGAGCACCAGCTCGGCGTCCGGCCAGGCCTGGGCGAGCCGCCAGGGTGCGTCGGCGGGCGAACTGATGTCGCGCCGGCCGTGCACGAGCACCCCGGGGATGCCGGCCAGCCGTCCTGCGGCGGCCGGCATGAGCCCGTCCATCCAGCACCCGTGCCGCCAGTAGTGGGTGACCAGGCGGGCGAACGCCATCCGGAACACGGGGTCGTCATAGCGCGGGTCGTGCTTGCGCGGTCCGGCCGTGGCGACGTGCGTGTCCTCCCACGCGCACCAGTCGATCGCGGCCTTCTCGCGTACCGCCGGGTCGGGGTGGGCCAGCAGCCGGGCGTACGCGTCGGCGATGTCGCCGTCCCGGTCGGCTTCGGGGACCGCGTCGCGGAAGCGGGCCCACTCCTCGGGGAAGACCCGGCCCATGTCCCGCGTGATCCACGCGACCTCGCGGCGGCTGCCCTCGACGACGCTGAACAGCACCAGCTCGCTGACCCGCTCCGGGTGGGTGACGGCGTACGCCTGGCCGAGCGCGGAGCCCCACGAGCCGCCGAACACCAGCCACCGGTCGACGCCGAGGTGGGCGCGCAGCCGCTCGATGTCGGCGATCAGGTGCGCGGTGGTGTTCACGCTCAGGTCGGTGGTCGGGTCGCTGGCGTGCGGGGTGCTGCGCCCGCACCCGCGCTGGTCGAACAGCACCACCTGGTACGCGGCCGGGTCGAAGAAGCGCCCCCACCACGGCGAGCAGCCCGAGCCGGGCCCGCCGTGCAGGACGACGGCCGGCTTGCCGTCCGGGTTGCCGACGGTCTCCCAGTAGATCTGGTTGCCGTCCCCGACGTCGAGCATTCCCTGGGCGTACGGGTCGGGGCGCGGGTACAGGGCGGTCATTGCGGGTCCACCTCGGTGAGTTCGCGGTCGAGGCGCAGCCACCGGGTGATTCCGGCAGTGCGCAGGAACGGCAGGTCGTGGCTGGACACGATCAGCGCGCCACGGTAGGCGGCCAGGGCCTGCGCGAGCTGGTCGACGCTGGCCAGGTCGAGGTTGTTGGTCGGCTCGTCGAGCAGGAGCAGCTGCGGCGCCGGCTGGGCGAGCAGCAGCGCCGCCAGCGTCGCCCGGAAGCGTTCGCCGCCGGACAGGGTGCCTACGGCCTGGTCGGCCCGCGACCCGCGGAACAGGAACCGGGCCAGCGAGGCGTGGATCTCATTGGTGGTCGCGGCGGGCGCGAGGCGCTTGGCGTTCGCGGCGATCGACGCGGCAGGGTCGAGCACGTCGAGGCGCTGGGGCAGGTAGCGCAGTGGCACGGCCGGGGCGATCGTTCCCGACGCGACGGTGAACGTGCCGACGATCGTCTCCAGCAGGGTGGTCTTGCCGGCGCCGTTCGGGCCGAGCAGCGCGATGCGCTCCGGCCCGCGTACGTCCAGGTCGACGCGCGCGCCGTTGCGCAGCACGACATCGCGCGCCGTGAGCACGACCCGGCCGGCCGGCACGGCCGTGTGCGGCAGGTCGACGCGGATGGTGTCGTCGTCGCGTACCGCCTCCTCGGCCTCGACCAAGCGCGAGCGGGCCTCGTCGAGCTTCTCGCCGTGCAGGATGCGCTGGCGGCCGGCGGTCTGCTGGGCCTGCCGCTTCAGCCCACCCGCGACGATCTTCGGGATGCCGCCGGCGAGCTGCTGGCGGCGGCCCTGGGCGGCGCGCCGGTCGGCCCTGATGCGGGCCTCGATGAGGTCGCGCTGCTGGCGGCGCATGTCGCCCTCGGCGGCGCGGACCAGCCGCAGGGCGGTCTCCTGCTCGGCGGCCACGGCCGCCTCGTAGTCGCTGAACGTCCCGCCGTACCAGCGCAGCCCGCCGTCGCGCAGCTCGGCGATCTGGTCGACCCGCTCCAGCAGCTCGCGGTCGTGGCTGACCACCACGAGGACGCCCGGCCAGGTGGCCACGACGTCGTAGAGGCGGGTGCGCGCGTCCAGGTCGAGATTGTTGGTCGGCTCGTCGAGCAGCAGGACCGTGGGTGGGTTCAGCACGTACGCGGTGAGGCCGAGCAGCATCGCCTCGCCCCCGGAGACCTCGCCGACGCGCCGGTCGAGTCCGATGTGGGCGAGGCCGAGCCGGTCGAGCGCCGCGCGGGCCCGCTCATTGACGTCCCAGTCGTCGCCGACGGCCGCGAAGTCGGCGTCCGTACCGACGCCCGCCTCGATGGCGCGCAGCGCCCGGCGCGCGGCGGCGATGCCGAGCACCTCGTCGACGGGCAGGTCGGGGTCGAGGGTGAGGTCCTGGCGCAGGTAACCGAGGGTGCCGGCGACGTGCACGCTGCCGTGCGCGGGGCGCAGTGCCCCGGCGATGATGCGCAGCAGGGTGGACTTGCCGGAGCCGTTCGTGCCGACGAGGCCCGTGCGGCCGGCACCGACCGTGAAGGTCAGCTCGTCGAACAGAGTTTGCCCGTCTGGCCAGGTAAAACGAAGGTCGTTGACGACGATGGCGTGCTGCATGGCGGCCTCGCAAAAGGGGGGTGCGGATCGGACGGCGGCACGCGCGACCGGTCGGGGTCGGCGCGGTGTGTGCGGCCTCAGATCAGCAACGGCCCGCTCCCCTCAACGACAACAAGGCCCTGGCGATGTTAGCGGGCGTCCCGCGGGCGGCCCAGCGATTTAGTCCACGTGCCGGGTGAGTATCACGTGCGGCCCGATGCCCGGGATGTCGAAGACGTCGCCACGTTCGGTGAAGCCGTGCCGTCGGTAGAAGTCGAGGGCGCTCACGCGGGCGTTGCACCAGACGAGTCCACCGCCGCGGGCCGCGACGGTCACCAGGCCGGCCTTGAGCACCTGGCTGCCGAGGCCTTCGCCGCGGCGCGCCTCGTCGGTGGCCATCCCCCGGAACCGCCAGGCGGGCATGCCGTCGAGGTCCTCGGGGACGAACGTGACGCAGGACACGACCCCGCCGGCGTCGTCGCGGTAGGCGAGGTGGAAGGAACCCGGGCGGCGGTCCTCGACGAACCTCGCCGAGTCGCGGGGCAGGCCGGGTCGCAGCACACGGCATCGAAGATCGATGATGTCGTCCAGGGGTACCTCTTCGATCACACGGAAAGTGTGCCACTGTCTCAGATCCGACGCGCAGCGATGATCACGTAAACGGGACGAACCGGGCCACCCGCACGAATCTTGAGGTGGGTGATCACCCGGTTGCCGGATACGCTCGATGGGTACGTTGGAATTCTGATGTTCGCTCGTCCGGGAATCGTCGGACCTGCAGCGTCGTTGGATCCAACGGATGCCGTTGGAGCATTCCGAGTCCGGAGGGAACGAACCGATCATGGGCGAGCGCATGCTGCGCGGGAGCCGTCTCGGCGCCGTCAGCTACGAATCCGACCGAAACACGGAACTGGCGCCGCGCCAGACCCGTGAGTTCCTGTGTGCCCGCGGCCACCAGTTCGAGGTACCCTTCGCGGTCGACGCCGAGGTGCCGACCACCTGGGAGTGCAAGTTCGACGGCACGGTCGCGCGCCTCGTCGACGGCACCGAGCCGGAGGCGAAGAAGGCCAAGCCGCCGCGCACCCACTGGGACATGCTGCTCGAGCGGCGCAGCATGTCGGAGCTCGAGGACATCCTCAACGAGCGCCTCGAAGAGGTCCGCGTCCGGCGCGGCCGCACGGCGTAACAGCGCTCACATCCACCACGAACCGTGGCGGCCCCGACCGTGGGTGCCGCCACGTTTTCGTGTCCGGGCCTACGGCGGGTCGACGATCTCGCCCTCGATCGCCGGGGGCGGCGACGACGGCGGAGGTGGCGTTGACGACGGCGGGGGCGGTGGCTCGTTGCGCTGTGCCGGCCCGTAGCGCACCCGCACCTTGCGCGGGCCGAACAGGTTGGCCCGGGCGCGCGAGGACATCCGCCGATCCACCAGGCGCAGCACCAGCGACCGGCCCACCCCACGGGTCGGCGGCAGCACCATCAGCAGCCCGATCGCATCCGTGATGAAGCCGGGCAGCACCATGAGCAACCCGCCCACGAGCACGAGCAGTCCGTCCGTCGCCGCGTTGCCGGGCGGGCGGCCCGCCGCCAGGTCGTCGCGGAACGACCGCCACGCCCGGGTGCCCTCGCGGCGCAGCAGCCAGGTGCCCACCAGGGTGGTGACCAGAAGCAGCAGGAACGTCGCCGGCACGCCGATCGCGCGGCCGACCAGGATGATCACGCCGATCTCGGCGACCGGCAGGACCACCAGGAACAGGATCAGTAGCGCGCGGCGCACGGCGGCTCCGGTCAGTCGCCCGAGCGACCGGTCAGCTTGCGGCGCACCGCCGTGGCGCGCGCCTGCACGCCCCAGACCGTGGTGCGCCACAGCGCCTCACGCACGATCGCCGAGCTCATCTTGCTGGCCCCCCGCTCCCGCTCGGCGAACGTGATCGGCAGTTCGACCACCCGGAACCCGTGCCGCAGCGCCCGCCACGCGAGGTCGACCTGGAAGCAGTAGCCCTGCGACGCCACCGAGTCGAGTTCGATCTTGTCGAGGACGGGCATCCGGAAGGCCCGGTAACCGCCGGTGATGTCCTTGATCGGCACGCCGATGGCCATGCGGACGTAGAAATTTCCGATGCGCGAGATCGCGAACCGGTGCGCGGGCCAGTTCACGACCTTCCCGCCGGGCACCCAGCGCGAGCCGAGCGCCAAGTCGGCGTTCGACAGGGCGTCGAGCAGCTTCGGCAGCTCCTCGGGGGCGTGGGAGCCGTCCGCGTCCATCTCCACGACGGCGTCGTAGCCGTGCTCCTTGGCGTACGCGAAGCCTGCCAGGTAGGCGGCGCCGAGGCCCTGCTTGCCCTCCCGGTGCAACACCTTGACGTGATCGTCGGCGGCCGCCAGCTCGTCGGCGATGTCGCCCGTGCCGTCCGGGCTGTTGTCGTCGGCGATCAGCACGTGCGCGGCGGGAACGGCCTTGCGGAGCCGGTCGGTGATGAACCGGATGTTTTCGGCCTCGTTGTACGTGGGAATGATGACCAGCACCCGACCGACGCCTGGGTACGTGTCGGTATCTGACGATGCGTTCGTCACTCTTCCTGCCCTTCAGCCACCGTTTCGGCACCTCGCGCGCGGCGACGGATGATTACCCCGCAGGCGATGATGGTAAGCGCCGCACCTGCCAGAGTGAATTCGGGCAGTCCCCCGAATCTGGTGGCAATGGTACGTCCCTCCGGCAGTGCCACCGTAGCGCTGATCACCGCCGGGGTATTGAAGGCTGTCGCTTGGGTCACGGTTCCGTCCGGGGCGACGAACGCCGAGATGCCCACGGTCGAGGCCATGAGGGCCGCCCGCCCGTGCTCCACCGCCCGCAGGCGCACCATGGCCAGCTGCTGGCTGGCCTCGGCCGCGTTGAACGTGGCGTTGTTGGTCTGCACGACGAGCAGCTGCGCGCCGCCGGTCACCACGTCGCGCACGATCGTGTCGTAGGCCACCTCGAAGCAGATGACGTCGCCGATCGTGACATCGCCCATACGCATGACGCCGGGGCGGTCGCCGCCGATGAAGTCCGACCGCACGAGGTCGACCTTGTCGCTGATCTTGCGGGCGATGTCACGCAGCGGCACGTACTCGGCGAACGGTACGGGGTGGCGCTTGACGTACGGTTCCTGCGGGCCGGACCCGGGCAGCCACACGATGCCGACGTTGCGCACGTGGTCGCCGGGGCCGTTGAGCAGGCCGCCGACGAGGATGGGCGCGCGGATGGCGTGGGCGGCGCCGTCGATCGCGGCGCGGGCGTCCGCGTTCGCGAGGGGGTCGATGTCGCTGGCGTTCTCCGGCCAGATCACCAGGTCGGGCTGCGGTTCGATGCCCTGCGACACCCGGGTGGCCAGCGCGATCGTGCCGCTGATGTGGTTGTCGAGCACGGCCCGCCGCTGGGCGTTGAAGTCCAGGCCCAGCCGGGGCACGTTGCCCTGCACGATGGCGACGCGGGCGCTCGGTACCCCCGTGGTGGCGGGCGACGGGACGGCGAGCGGGCCGAGCGCCACCAGGGCGGCCACCCCGACGGGCACGAGCACGCGGCGCAGGGCGTACGGCCGCCACGCCGCGAGCGCCAGCAGGCCGCCCAGCACGCCCACGGCGAACGTCACCATCGGGGCGCCGCCGACCGCGGCCAGCCCGAGCAGCGGCGACTCGCCCTGGCTGAACGCCAGCCGGCCCCACGGGAACCCGCCGAACGGCGTACGGTCGCGCAGCGCCTCCTGCCCCACCCACAACGCACCGGTCACCAGCGGCCAGCTCCACCGCCACCGGTCCACGACCGGGCTGACCACGGCGGTCGCGAGCCCCAGCAGGCCCAGGTAGAGCGCCTCAAGGCCGGACAGCAGCAGCCACGGCAGGGCACCCACGTTGATGCCCGTCCAGCTCAGCAGCGGCACGAAGAAGGCGACCCCGGCGAGCGACCCGAGAAGCAGGCCGGTGCGGGCGCGGCGGCGGTGCGCGGCGGTCGCGAGCAGCGCCACGCCCACGGGCGCGAGCCACCACAGGCCCACGGGCGGGAACGCGGCCAGCATCGCCCCACCGGCCGCCACGGCGGCGAGCGCGGCGGCCCACAGGGGCAGGGGGGCGGCCGGGTGGGTCGGCGCGTCGGCGGGCGCGTCGACTGCCGACGCCTCAAGAAGCATGCCGACCATCGTGCCCGAAGCGAGTCGGGGCCGACCAGCGAGGATGCCGAATCGGACATGGCTCGGGGCGCGGCATTTGCGCCGCGCCCCGACTCCCAGGTCCCTCCTGGCCGGTTCGGCAGACCAGACCCGCGCGCGGCCTTCGGACCGACCCGCGATCGACTGGCTGTCTGTCGCGGGCCGTTGTCTACTGGCCGGGCGTGCCTGCTGCCGTGTGGCCCCTGCTCCACCCTGTCGCAGGGCCCACCACCGCAGAACGACCATCTCCGGTGCGGCCACGCCCGCCCCCGACCGCTGGTCTTGGCAACGCCAGCGGGCGCAATGAACGTTAGGCGCACTGATGGTCGTCCACGGAAAAGGACTCAAGAACGGTACGACCCCCGGGGCGGGCCGTGTCAACACTTCCACTGAAGGATCTTGAGGGGGACGGCGTGTCGCCCTGGCGTGTTCGTCAATCCCCGGCCAGCCGAGCCCGGAGCAGCCGCCGGGCGGCCGCCGGATGAGGTTGCGCCAGCAGACCGGCCGCTGCCAGCACGTACTCGTGATCGATGAGCACCCGCGCGGACGTCGGCACGCGCCACCCACCCGCGTGATCGGCGAGGATCGCGTCGAGGACCGACCTGGCCGCGGCTGGTGCGGCGTGACGCAGGACACCCCCGGACCCGACGACGAGCCGCACGCGGCGCAGGTCCCGGTCGCGGCCATGGCGGCGCACGGCGACCGTGGCGGCCAGGCGGGCCAGCCGCAGGTCGGCGTCGCCGTCCGCCAGCAGCGCGGGATCGGCCGCCCGCCGCGGCGCCGCCGTCACCAGGTCGGGGTCGACGGCGAGCCGTTCCGTGGCCGCCGCGTCCAGCACGCCGGGCGCGCTCCAGCGAACGCCGAGGTCGCCCTCCACCGTGCGGCCGTGCCACAGCGTTCCCGCGACGTCCGCGCCGGCGTCGTCGGGGCGCAGCACCGAGTACACGTCCGTGGTCGCCCCACCCACGTCCACGGCCAGCAGGTCGCCGCCCAGTTCGTCCGCGAGCAGCGCCACGGCCGTCAGCACCACGTCCGGGGTCGCGCCGCGCACCAGTGAGGCGAACCGCGTCCCCCGCGAGAGGCCCTTGCCGCCGATGACGTGCCGCAGGAACACCTCGCGGATCGCGGCGCGGGCGGGCGCGGGGTTCAGTTCGCCGATGCGCGGCAGGACGTTGTCGGTCGCCACCACGGGCACGCGGTGCTCACCCAGGTGGGCGGCCACGGCGTCGCGGGCCTCGGCGTTGCCCGCGAGTACGACCGGAACGCGTACCCGCGCGCGGGCGAGCCGGTCGGCGTTGTGGCGCAGCACGTCCTCGTCGCCGCCGTCGGTGCCCCCGGCCAGCAGGATCACGTCAGGGCGGGCCTGGCGCAGTTCTTGGACCCCGGCCGGGTCGAGGCGGCCGTGCGCGATGTGGACGACGCGCGCGCCGGCGGTGAGGGCCACCCGGCGGGCCGCCTCCGCCGTGATCCGGCGCTCGTAGCCGACCACGGCCAGCCGCAGCCCGCCGCCGGCCGACGAGCAGACGTACGTCGCCGCGTCGCGCGGCGCCCCGGCGGCGCTGACCGCTGCGTCGAGGCCGTGCAGCACGTCCGTGGTGATCGTGGTCGGACGCGCGGCGGTGGCGACCAGCGCGCCGCTGTCCAGGTCGACGACCGCGACCTTGGTGTACGTGGACCCGACGTCCGCGCAGACCGCGACGCTCACGGCTTCGGCGGGACCACGACCGTGCCGGTGGCCCGCACGGCGACGATCGGCTCGCGGAGGACCTCGGCGGCGGACCCGCCCCGGTCCGGCCGACCCCGGCAGACCACCCGGCACTCGAAGTCGATCGTCCGGCTGCGGGTACCCATCCTCGTCACCGTTCCGGCGATCTCCAGCACGTCGCCGGCCCGCACGGGGGCCAGGAACTGAACGTCCGCATAGGACGCGAACAGCCCTTCGTCGCCGTCGAGCCGAATGCAGATCTCGGTCGCCACGTCCCCGAACAGCCCGAGCGAGTACGCGCCGTCGACGAGGTGACCGGCGTAGTGCGCGTGCGCGTACGGCACGTACCGCCGATGGGTGACCGTCAGCATGGCACCAGCCTTTCCACCAGGTAGGAGGCCACCTCGCGGGGGGTGGTGCCCCGGCCGAAGATGCGGTCCACACCCAGCTCGCCGGTGGCCAACTCGTCGAAGCGCGGCCCGCCGACCACCAGCAGGGGGCGTTTGCCGGCTGGGAACGCCTCCCGGAACGCCGCCGACATCTCCATCGTGTTGCGCAGGTGGGCGTCGCGCTGCGTGACCACCTGGCTGACGAGTACCGCGTCGGCCTTCTCCGCGCGTGCCCGGTTGACCAGCTCCGGCACGGTCACCTGCGCGCCCAGGTTGGTGACCGCGAACTCCCGGTAGGACTCCAGGCCCTTCTCCCCCGCGATCCCCTTGAGGTTCAGGATCGCGTCGATGCCCACGGTGTGCGCGTCGTCGCCGATGCAGGCGCCCACGACGGTCAGCTTGCGGCGCAACTTCTGCTTGATCAGCGTGTTGATCTCCTTGGGTGAGCGCAGCGGGAAGTCCCGCTCGGCCACCACGACCTTGCTGAGGTCGACCAGGTGGTTGACCCTGCCGTAGACGACGAAGAACGTGAAGCCCTCGCCCAGCTGCCTGGCGTGCACGACCATGGCCGGGTCCATGCCCATCTTCGCGGCCAGTTGCAGCGCCGCGCCCTCCGCGCGCTTGTCCGCCGGTACGGGCAGGGTGAAGCTCAGCTGCACCATCCCGTCGCCGGTCGTGTCCCCGTAGGGCCTGATCACGCTGCCTCCAGGATGTCCGTCGCGGGGTTGTAGTAGTCGTCCTCGTGCGCGGCGACGCCGTCGAGGCCCTTGCCCCGGTCGGCGGGCCGCTTCATGATCCCGAACGTGCCGTCGGCGATGGCGGTGAGCAGCGGCGCGGCGCCGCCGTCGTTCACGATGCGTTCCAGCAGGTCGAGGGCCTCATTGAGGACCTGGTTGGCACGTTGCTGGATGAACCCGCCCGGCGCGGGCACGAAGTCCTCGTGCAGGCCGCCGGCCGCGTTGAGCACGTAGTGGACGTTCTGCAAGGCGATATCGCGATCCGATAGCCACGGCGTGACCACGGCCTCGGTCATCATGCCGACCAGCAGGATGCCCTGCCCGGTCATGGCCCCAGCCAGGTTGAAGAACCCGTCGAGCAGGTTGCCCCGGAACACGTCGCCGGTCATGTGCTTGGTCGGCGGCATCCACTTCAGCGGCGCGTCCGGGAACAGCTCCCGGGCCAGCAGCGCGTGCGCCAGCTCCAGCCGGAACGACTCCGGCAGGTCGGGGTTTATCTCGAAGGCGTGGCCGAGGCCGAGCTGCCAGTCCGCCAGGCCGGCCTCGTGCGCGAAGTACTCGTTGAGCAGCTGCGACACCGTCACCGTATGCGCCGCCTCGACCGCGTCGGCCGTGGTGAGGTAGTTGTCCTCGCCGGTGTTGATGATGATCCCGGCGCGGGCGTGGACCTGCCGCGAGAACCGCTGGTCGACGAACGTGCGGACGGGGTTGATGTCGCGGAACAGGATGCCGTACATGGAGTCGTTGAGCATCATGTCCAGCCGCTCCAACCCGGCCAGAGTCGCGATCTCCGGCATGCACAGCCCGGACGCGTAGTTGGTCAGCCGGACGTACCGCTTGAGCTCCTTGGAGGACTCGTCGAGCGCCGCGCGCATGAGCCGGAAGTTCTCCTGCGTGGCGTACGTGCCCGCGAACCCCTCCCGCGTCGCCCCCTCCGGGACGTAGTCCAGCAGGGACTGCCCGGTCGACCGGATCACCGCGATGACGTCCGCTCCCGCCCGGGCGGCCGCCTGCGCCTGGGGGATGTCCTCGTAGATGTCGCCGGTCGCCACGATCAGGTAGATCCACGGCCGCCGGGGCGGGTCCCCCAGGCGCTTGACCAGCCGCTCGCGCTCGGCGCGGCGCCGGTCGACGCGCCGGATGCCCGCGCCGGTCGCCCGCCGCGCGGCCCTCGCGGCCGCTCTGGCCTGCGCGCCGGTGGGTACCCGGAACCGCACCGAGCCCGCGGCCGCCTTCTGCGCCAGCAGGGTCACGTCGTCGAGACCCTCGGCCGCGAGCGCGTGCCACACGGGAAGCGCCACCCCGTGCCCGAGCCCGACGTCCGCGCGCACCGCGTCGACCAGGCGGTTCACCCAGGGGATGCCGTCCGGGTCGGCGCCGGTGACGCCGGCCAGCCGCAGCACCGCCCGCTCCACGGCCACGGTCGTGTGGCTGCGCGCCAGCTCCACCACCGGCCGCCCCACGCGCTCGGCCAGGGCGCGCGCCCGGGCCACGAGCCGCGGATCGAGGTCAAGCTTGCGCGGGGCGGACATACGCGTACTCCTTAGAGCTCGTTCTCGTCGAAGATCGTGACGCCGCGCAGGACGGTGCGCCAGCACGACGGCAGGGCGGGGTGGGGTTCGTCCGGGTTGTCCGCCACCAGGGTGGGCAGGCCCTTGGTGAGCGCCGGGGCGTCCCAGACGGCGAACGTCGCCGGGGCGCCGGGCTGCAGGATGCCCTCCCCGTCGAGGTGCGCCGCGCGCCAGCCGCCACGGGTGTGCGCGGCGAACGCCGCCCGCGCGCTGATGCGCTGCACCGGGTTGTGGTGGCACATCGCGGCGCGCACGGTGCCCCACGGGTCCAGCGGCGTGACCGGCGAGTCCGACCCGAACGCCAGGGCCACGCCGACGCCGGCCATCGCGCCGATCGGATTGGACGCCAGCGACCGGTCGACTCCCAGGCGCAGGGCGTACATCTGGTCGTCGCCGCCCCAGAGCCGGTCGAACGCCGGCTGCATGCTGGCCACGATCCCGTACTCGACGAAGCCCCGGATCAGCTCCCTGTTCATGATCTCGGCGTGCTCGACGCGGTGGCGGCCGGCGCGCAGCCGGTCGCGCCCGACCACGCGGGCGGCGGCCGCGAAGCCGGCCAGCACGGTCGCGATGGCGGCGTCGCCGATGGCGTGGAAGCCGCCCTGCGCGTCGTGGCGCGCGCAGTCGACGAGGTGGTCACGCACCTGCTCGGCGGTGACGTAGGCGTGCCCGCACGCGCCCTCGTCGCCGTCGAGGTAGGCATCGGACACGTGCGCGGTCCGCGCGCCCAGCGCGCCGTCGGCGTAGAGGTCGCCGCCCGCGCCGAGCGCGCCCAGTTCGCGGGCCTTGGCGGCGCCCATGAGCTCGCCCCAATACCCGTACACCTCGGGCAGGCCATGGGCCGCGCCGCCCAGCGACAGCACGTGGGTGAAGTCGTCCTCGCTGGAGGTGCCCGGGCCGCCGCACTCGTGCACGGCCGCGATCCCGTACGAGGCGGCCGTGCGCAGGGCGACGACTTGGGCGTCGCGGCGCTGCGCCGTCGTGATCGAGCCCATCGCGATGCCGCGTACGGCATGGTGCGCGTCGCGGCGCAGCCAGCCGGTGGCGTCGTAGCCCGGCGCGGTCGTCACGGCCGGCGACGCGGCCGCGAGCAGCGCGGTTGACGCGACCGCCGAGTGGATCGACGCCTGCGACAGGTACACCATCCGGCCGTCGGCGGCCCGGTCCAGTTGGGCGGCGGTCGGCGGGACCTTGTCGGCCCACCCCGACTCGTCCCAGCCGTGGCCGGCGACGACCGCGTCCGGGGGCAGCGACGCGCAGTGCGCCGCGACCGCGTCGAGCACCTCGCGCGCCGAGCGGGTCGCGCTCAGGTCCAGGCCGGACAGCGCGATGCCGGTGTCCGTGGCGTGCACGTGGGCGTCCACGAACGCGGGCGTGACGAGCCCGCCGTCGAGGTCGACGACCGTACCGGCCGCGGGCGCGTCGGCGTCCGCGCCCAGCCAGGTGATCGTGCCGTCGGCCACGAGCAGAGCGGTGGCCCTCGGGTCAGCCGGGCTGTAGACGCGGCCGTTGCGGAAAAGCGTGGGGGTCATGGCGTCATCCTGCCGCCTCCGCCGCGAGGCGCGCCGCGAAGAGGGCGCGGATGCCCGGTACGTCACGCAGCAGGGTCAGGGCCAGGTCGGCGTGGCCGGGCACGTACCCGTTGCCGATCAGCATGGTGACGTCGGCCGCGAGGCCCTCGGCGCCCAACGCGGCGGCCGGGAAGCTCGTCGCCATGCTGAAGAAGATCACCGTGCCGCCGTTCGCGGTGGCCAGGATCGCCCCGTGCTCGCAGCCGGGCACGTCCACGCACACGACGGTCACGTCGGCGGGCCGCCCGAGATGCCGCTCGACCGCGTGCGCGAGGGCCACCGGGTCGCGGGCGTCGGCGAGCGCGACGTCGTCGGCCACGTCGGCCGCCGTCAGGCGGTCGCGCTCCGCGGCGCTGGGAACAACGCCGAGCGTACGGGCGGCGCCCGCGCGCCTGGCCGCGGCGAGCGCGAGCGACCCGGACTTGCCTGCGCCCCCGATCACGGCGACCGTGGGCTGGCCGCCGTGGTCGCGGTGCTGGGCCACGACCCTGGTGGTCAGGGCGGGCGCGCCGCACACGTCGAGGACGGCCAGGGCCAGCTCCGGGGCCAGGTCGTCGGGGAGGACGGCGGCGACGGAGCGGGCGAACAGGATGGCGTGCCCGCTGGTCGGGACCTGCTCGGAGTGCCCGTCCCAGCGCGCGAGCTCGTCGGCGATGGCCAGCGGCGTGAGGGTGAGCGAGACCAGGGTGGCGATCCGGTCGCCCGGCCTGAGGCCCAGGGGCGAGCGTGGGCCGACCGCATCGACCGTACCGATGAGCATCCCGCCCGACCCGGTGACCGGATTGTGCATCTTTCCGCAGTTTTTGATGATGTCGAGGACGGCGGCTCGGACGGCGTCGCCGTCGCCGCCGTGGGCGGTGTGCAGCTGGCGGAAGCTGGCCGCGTCGAGGTTGAGCCGCTCGACGCGCACCCGCACCTCGTCGTCGGCGATGTCTGGCGCGGTGTCCAGGCTGCGCGCGGCCTGGGGAAGCACCCCGTGCGGGGCGAGGACGCGGTGCAGGCCCACCGGCGACGACATACCCATGATCCGGATGCTCCCTTGCGCTTCGGCCTCTTGACAGGAAATTATTC
The DNA here is from genome assembly GCF_039528415.1 of Luedemannella helvata. NCBI lineage: Bacteria > Bacillati > Actinomycetota > Actinomycetes > Micromonosporales > Micromonosporaceae > Luedemannella > Luedemannella helvata. Next base: position 83,849 of record NZ_BAAALS010000009.1, on the reverse strand, counting down.
GGCAGACTAGTGACTTGGCCGAATAATCTCTACTACCCTCGCCCGAGTCGTGGTCATTGCGCAAGGGAGGTGTCGGCGTGAACGAGCCGTACGGGTACCGCCGGCGGGAACTGGTCGAACCCGACTGGACCCGCTTCCCCGGCTGGCGTGACGTGACCGGGGCGGACTGGGCGTCCGCCCAGTGGCAGCGCGCCCACTGCGTGAAGAACATCGAGCAGCTCAAGGGCGTACTCGGAGATCTTGTCTCGGAGGTCTTCTACGCGGACCTGGCGGCCGACCAGCAACGGTTCGCCACCATGTCGATGCTCGTGCCCCCGCAGATGATCAATACGATGGTGCCGGCCGGCGCCGCCGACTGGACGGCGGCGTTCTACGCCGACCCGGTGCGCCGCTACATGATCCCGGTGGCGTCCGACCGGCGCGCGGACTGGCCGTCGCATCCGAACGCGTCGCGCGACTCGCTGCACGAGCACGACATGTGGGTGGCCGAGGGCCTCACCCACCGCTACCCCACCAAGGTGCTCGCCGAACTGCTGTCGACCTGCCCGCAGTACTGCGGGCACTGCACCCGCATGGACCTGGTCGGCAACTCCACCCCCTCGGTGGACAAGCTGAAGCTGTCCCTGAAGCCGACCGACCGCTACGCGGCGATGCTGGCCTACCTGGCCGCCCACCCCGAGGTGCGCGACGTCGTCGTCTCCGGCGGCGACGTGGCCAACGTGCCGTGGCGCAACCTCGAGGCGTTCCTCAACCGGCTGCTCGACCTCGACTCCGTGCGCGACATCCGCCTGGCCACGAAGGCGCTCGCCGCCCTGCCGCAGCACTGGCTGGCGCCCGACGTCGTCGAGGGCCTGGGCCGGGTCGCCGCGCGGGCGCGCTCACAGGGCGTGAACCTGGCGATCCACACGCACGTCAACCACGCCCAGTCGGTGACGCCGCTGGTGGCGCGCGCCGCCCGGGTCGCCCTGGACGCCGGGGTGCGCGACGTGCGCAACCAGGGCGTACTCATGCGCGGCGTCAACGACTCCGCGGAGGCGCTGCTCGACCTGTGCTTCGCGCTGCACGGCGAGGCCGGCGTGCTGCCCTACTACTTCTACATGTGCGACATGATCCCCAACGCCGAGCACTGGCGCGTGGCGCTGTGGCAGGCCCAGCAGCTGCAGCACGACATCATGGGCTACCTGCCCGGCTACGCCACCCCCCGCATCGTGTGCGACGTACCCTTCGTCGGCAAGCGCTGGGTCCACATGGCCGCCGAGTACGACCGGGAGCTGGGCATCTCGTGGTGGAACAAGGGCTACCGCACCCAGCTCGAAGTGGCGGAGGGCATCACCGAGGGCCGCCAGTACGCCTACTACGACCCGATCGACACCCTGCCGGAGGTGGGCCGGAAGTTCTGGTCCCGCGACGCGCCGTCAAGGGTTGCTTGACGCGGGAGATCATCGAACATACGTTTGATCGGTGTACGCGGGACCTACGATCGTGGACGTGTCCGACGTCATGATCGAACGTGCCGCGGTGGTGGCGCTGCTGCGCTCCCCCGGCGCGTCGTGGTCACACGTCGCCGCCGAGGTGCTGGACCGCGGCAGCGCGGTCTCGCTGCTGCGCGAGCCGTCCGGTCAGCAGGACATACTGGCTGACCCGGACGCGGCGCTCGAGGACGCAGTCGCCGAGGTCCGGGCGTGGGAGTCGGCGGGCATCGGCGTGCACTGCGTGCTGGACGCGTCGTATCCCGCGCTGCTGCGCGACATCCGCGAGCGGCCCCCGCTGCTGTTCAGCCGGGGACAGCTCGCCGATGACGTCCGTGCGATCGCGGTGGTGGGCAGCCGCGCGGCGAGCGACCGGGCGTGCGACATCGCGGGCGCGATCGCCGCCGAGCTGGTCGCCCGGCGGGTCACGATCGTGAGTGGACTGGCCGCCGGCATCGACACCGCAGCCCACCACGGTGCGCTCGCGGCCGGCGGGCGCACGGTCGCCGTGATAGGCACCGGTGTCGACCAGACCTATCCGTCGACCAACCGGCCGCTGCAACAGCGCATCGCGACCGAGGGCCTCGTGCTTTCCCAGTTCTGGCCCGACGCCCCACCGCGCCGCGAACACTTTCCCATGCGCAATGCCGTCATGAGCGGCTACTCGGCCGCCACGGTCGTGGTCGAAGCGGGTGAGCACAGCGGGGTGCGTATTCAGGCGCGGCTGGCGCTGCAACACGGGCGGCAGGTGATTGTGCGCAAGGAGCTGCTGGAGCTGGAGTGGGTGCGCCACCTCGCCACCCGGCCGGGCGTGCACGTGTCCGCAAGCCTGGAAGAACTGGTCAACGCGGTCGACGATGTGCTCCGCCAGCGCGATGTGCTCCTGTCCGGCCGGGAGGGGATCGCTGGCCTCTTTAGCTGACCGGCTCGCGCGCCTGCGCGCAACGGTTCAACCCCTCGCCAACTACCTGCACAACCCTCTCGCCCCCGGACCCGGCGTCTGCGCCGTGTGTCGAAGTGCCGTCAACCCCGGCTGGCGGACCTGCCCGCCATGCGCCGCGTACGCCAGCGCTCCGGCCGATATGGGTCCCGACATCGTGGCGCCGATCGCGTACGCGATCCATGGTGAGCAGCATTACGAAGACCTCAAGTCCTACAAGGCGTACAGGCCCGCGTCGCTGGCCACAGGCCGGCTGGCCGCCATCGGGGAGTTGTTTCTGCTCCAGCATCGGGCCTGCCTGGAACGCGCGGCCGGTCGGCGGCTGGCGCACGCGTCCTTCGTGCCGAGTACGTCGGCCAGGGTGGGGCGGCATCCTCTCGGCGCGCTGCTCGACATCGACGCCGATCCCGGGTATGTCGCGCTGCGGCCGGATAGGACGTATCCCGTCGGACAGCGTCAGTTCGCCCGGGACTGGTTTCGCGCGGACGCACCCGCGCGGGGCTGGATTGGTGGCGTTGTCCTGCTCGATGACACCTGGACCACCGGATCGCGGGTGCAGTCGGCCGCGTACGCCCTCAAGGCGGCCGGAGCACCGGCCGTGGTCGCGGTCGTCCTGGGACGGTTCGTCCGCGCCGACCGGCCGGCCGCGGCCTCGCTGATCGACCGCGCGCGGGCCCGGCCGTTTGACACGACTCGTTGTGTCATCTGCGAGGCCTGACGCACCGCGCTCCCGGCGGTTTCACAGCTGGGGCGGCTACGGTGGGTGCCGTGGACGAGTACGAGGCCCGGCGGGTGGTGGACGCGCTGCGCAACCGGGGTGTGCCCGCGCACGTGGAGCGGGCCTCGGTGGCGCAGTTCGGCGTGCGGGTGATGCTGCCCGATGGGCGCCAGGCGATCTGGGACACGGACGGCACGGCGGGCCTGGAGGCCCAGGTCATGCGCAACGGCGTCCTCGTCGGGTTCGTGCCGATGATCGAGGGTTCGGAGCATTTCACCGAGGAGCAGGTCATCGACGCGATCGCGCGGGCCGACTACGACCAGCCGATCGGTCGGCTGCGCGCGACCGCGCCGCCGCCGGCGCCTCCGCTGCCGATGGAGGGCGGGTTCTTCCGCCGGTTCCTCGGCGGGTTCCGGGAACGCTGACGCGGCCCACCAGGCCGAAGCCAGGGGGCCGCGCCGCTTGCCTACTTCACGCCGGGGATGCGCTGGGTGGCCTCGCGGATCGTCTCGCCGAAGTCGGCCCGCTCCCACGAGCGGGTGATGAAGCCGCGGACCAGCTCCACCACGACCATCACGGCGCTGATGGCCACGCCGATCGTGACGCCCACGGGCAGCCACTCCCACACCTCCGCCGGCCAGTCGACCGCCGCCCGGAACGCGGGGTTGATCAGGCGGTCGGTCCTGGCGACCCAGAGCAGGACGCCGGACGCCGCCAGGTTCACGACCGCGCCGGCCACCGCGAGGGGCGCGCTCCACCGCACGTGCAGCTTGACGTAGTTGAAGCTCAGGCCGACCAGCGCGAGGACGAGGAACAGGTACACCACACCGGTGTCCCACAGCCAGGGCGACAGGACGCCGATCGGGCCGCCGGACGCGTCGGTCTTGAACCGCAGTACGGGCGTGAGCAGCACGAACGCGGCGAACAACACCATCATCACGGTCTCGGCGATCAGGTCGGCGTGGCGGCGCCGACGCTTCGGCGGCTCGGGCAGCTGGTCGAGCGTCCAGTCACGGATGACCGACGCGCGCACGCTGGGCAGCCGTTCGAGGATCGCGAACAGCAGCGTGGTCCAGAAGGCCACGTTGACGCCCGTGGTGATGGCGGCGGTGATGATGTCGCCGATCACCTGACCGACGTCGCCGTCGACGGCGCGCGCGATGCCGGCGATCGTCGCGACGATCGGCACGACGATGGCGATCAGCGCGGTCAGCAGCCTGGTGTAGGGCAGGAACAGGTCCGGGCCGATGAGGTGCAGCGGCCGGTCGGCGTACCCGGCGGCCAGGCGGGCGGGGTCGCCCAGGCCGGTCAGCACCGCGCGCTCCGCCTCCGCCGGGTCCTCGCCCGCCTCGACGCGGGCCTCGACCGCGTCGTCGATGGAGGCCCGCAGCTCGCGCTCGATGTCGGCGCGCTGGCGCTCGGGCAGGCGGCGCAAGGTCGCCTCGACGTAGCGCTCGGTCAGGGAAGGGGTAGGGGCGGTCATCATTCACCTCTCAAGCTGCGGAAGGCGGTGTTGAGGTCGGTCCAGTCGGCGGTGAGCGCGTCGGCGAGGGCGTGGCCGTCGTCGCTGGTCCGGTAGAACTTGCGGGGGCGGGCTTCGTCGGTGTTCCAGTCGCTGGCGAGCAGGCCCTGCTTCTCGAGCCGGCGCAGCAGCGGATAGAGCGTGTTGGCGTCGACGGCGAAGCCGGAGCGCTCGAGCTGGTCGAGCAGCGCGTAGCCGTAGTTGGGCTCCTTGAGGATGATCAAGCAGGCCAGCACGACGGTGCCGCGTCGCAGCTCCTGCAGGTGCATCCCGTACAGCTCTTCGTCGTACATGCTCCACACGATACTGTGCTTCACACACTATCGCAAGTCACACATCAATAGAACTCACACTCCGTTGTGTCCCCCGCCGGCCCGCCAAGGCGACGTTTGGGCGGTTCGGCGTGTATACCCACCCCCGGGTTACACGCCGAACCGCCCAAACGTCGGGCTGGGGAGCGACCGGCAACGAGCCGACAGCGGCGTTGCGAGGACGGCCAGGGTGAGGGAACGGGCGGTTACGGGGGCCATCAGGTGCCGGGTCGCCGGCGCGATCGCGCGGCTGACAAATCACAATTCGGCACCGGCAACATGGCCGAAATACGAAGCACTGAATGTGAAACGCGCTCTGGCTACGGTCGCCCCGTTCTGATCACTCCTCGGAGGATCGCCGCACGTCACGGACTCGATGACCCTGGAGCGTTTGCCATGACGTACACAATGGACCGACGCCGACTTCTCGCCAACAGCCTGCGCGCCGCGGCCGGCCTGGCCGTCCTCGGCTCCGCGCCGACACTGCTCGCCGGGTGCGGCGACGACGAGGAGACCCCGGCAGGCCCCACGAACCTGGGCACCCTCGACTACCAGCTTTCCTGGATCAAGAACGTGGAGTTCGCCGGCCAGTACATCGCCGACACCAAGGGCTACTACGCGGCGGCCGGCTTCACCGCCGTCAACCTCATGGCGGGCGGCCCGAACGTCAGCCAGGACTCCGTCGTGGCCGCCGGCAAGGCCCTGGTCGGCATCTCCTCGCCGGACATCACCGCCGCGGCGATCCTCAAGGGGGCCCCGCTGGTGCTCATCGGCGCGCAGTACCAGAAGAACCCGTTCTGCATCATGAGCCTGAAGGACAAGCCGATCACCACCCCGCAGGACATGGTGGGCAAGAAGATCGGCGTGCAGGCCACCAACGAGCCCGTGTGGGCGGCGTTCCTCAAGGCCAACAACCTCGACCCGGCGTCCATCACCAAGGTGCCGGCCCAGTTCGACCCGGCGCCCCTGGTCAACAAGGAGGTCGACGGCTGGTTCTCATTCTTCACCAACGAGCCGAACCTGCTCAAGACCCAGGGCCACGAGACCGCCGTGATGCTGCTCAACGACCACGGGTACCCGATGGTGTCCGAGGTGTACGTGGTCCGCAAGGACTCGCTGACCAGCAAGCGCGACGCGCTCAAGGCCATGCTGATCGCGGACATCAAGGGCTGGGCCGACTCGGTCAAGGACCCGAAACTGGGCGCCAACCTGGCCGCCACGAAGTACGGCAAGGACCTCGGCCTCAACGAGGCCGAGCAGGTGCTCGAATCCGAGGCCCAGAACACGGTCGTGGCCACGGACGAGACGAAGGCCAACGGCCTGTTCACCATCACCGACGCGAAGATCACCGAGACGATCGCGACGCTGGCGCTGGGCGGGGTGACGATCACCAAGGAGCAGCTGTTCGACATGTCCGTGCTCGCCGAGGTCTACCAGGAGAACCCGGACCTCAAGGGGCTGCTCTGACCGGGGACGCGACCGACGGCATCGTGCTGCGCGCGCTGACCAAGCGGTTCACGATCCGCCGGTCCACGGTGACCGCGCTCGACGGAGTGGACCTGGCCACCCCGTCCGGCGCGTTCGTCGCGTTGCTCGGCCCGTCGGGCTGCGGCAAGTCGACGATCCTGCGCATCCTGGCCGACCTGGAGCAGCCGACCTCCGGCGAGGCCCTGGTGCACGGGCGCGTCCCGGCGGCGACCCGGCGCGAGCACGAACTGGGCATCGCGTTCCAGGATGCGGCCCTGCTGCCGTGGCGGTCGGTGCGCGCCAACATCCGCCTGCCGCTGGAGGTCAGCGGCGTACGCGTCGACGACAACGCCATCACCGACCTGATCAAGCTGGTCGGGCTGGAGGGCTTCGAGCAGGCGCGGCCCGCGCAGCTGTCCGGCGGCATGCGCCAGCGCGTCGCCATCGCCCGCGCCCTGGTGGTGCAGCCGCGCATCCTGCTGCTCGACGAGCCGTTCGGGGCGCTGGACGAGATGACCCGCCAGCGGCTCAACCTGGAGCTGCAACGCGTGTGGAGCGAGCGGGCGGCAACCACCCTGCTGGTCACCCACTCGATCGCCGAGGCGGTGTTCCTGGCCGACGTGGTGGCGGTGATGAGCCCACGTCCGGGCCGCATCGTCGCCACCGTGCCGATCGACCTGCCCCGGCCCCGCACCCCGGAGATGATCCGCACACCGCGGTTCCATGAGCTGGCCGACCAGCTCAGCGCCCTGCTGTTCGGGGGTTCGGCATGAGACGGTGGCTGCCCGGGACCGTCGGGGTCGTGGCGCTGCTGGCGGTGTGGGAGACCATCGGGCGTACGGTGTTCGCCGGCAACCGGGCGGTGCCACCGCCGACGGCGATCGCGCGCCAGTTCGCCGCCGACGGGCTCGATTTCTACCTGCCCAACGTCGCGACCACGCTGCGTGAGGCGTCGCTGGGCTGGCTGATCGGCAACGTGATCGCGATCGCGTTGGCGGTCGCGTTCGTGCAGATCCCCCTGGTCGAACGGGCGCTGCTGCAGGTCGCGCTGGCGAGCTACTGCCTGCCGGTCATCGCGATCGGCCCGGTGCTGGCGATCCTGTTCAGCGACGACACCCCCAAGGTGATCCTGGCGGCCCTGTCGGTCATCTTCACCACCCTCATCGGCACGCTCGTGGGCCTGCGCGACGCCGACCGCACCAGCCTGGAGCTGATCCGCGCGTACGGCGGGGGCAGCTGGACGCAGCTGTGGAAGGTGCGGCTGCGCGCCTGCCTGCCCAGCATGTTCGCCGGGCTGTGCATCGCCGCGCCGGCCGCGATGCTCGGCGCGATCATCGGCGAGTACCTGGGCGCCGAGTCCGGCCTGGGCGTCGCGATGATCAATTCGCAGCAGAGCTTCGCGGTGGAGCGCACCTGGGGCATCGCCCTGGTCGCCACGGCCCTCTCCGGCGCCGCGTACGGGCTGACCGCCCTGGTGGGCGGCCTGCTCACCCCCTGGGCGCCGCGGGTGTCCGGATGAGCGCGCCGGTTGCCGCCCCGGCACGGGCCGGCCGGCGGCTGCTGTCCGGGCTGGGCGGCGCGGTGCTGTCGATCGGCGCGGTGCTCGCCGTGTGGCAGCTGCTGGTCAAGGGCTTCGCGCTGGACCCCTTCCTGACCCGCGGCCCGTTCGACGTGCTGGACTACCTCACCGACCCGGCGCACGACGCCGAACGCGCCGTGCTGTGGCAGGCCAGCCGGGTCACCGCCCGCGACGCGGCCATCGGCCTGCTGTCCGGCACACTCGCCGGCCTCGGCACGGCGGTCGTGTTCGCGCTGTGGCGCGGGGTGCGCCAGACGCTGCTGCCGGTCGCCATGGCCCTGCGGGCCGTGCCGCTGGTCGCGATGACGCCGCTGATCGCGCTCGTGTTCGGCCGGGGCCTGCTCGCGATCACCGTGGTCGCGGGCATCGTCACGTTCTTCCCCGTCCTGGTGAACGTCTCCCTCGCGCTGCGTGGCGTGCCGGCCTCGTCGGTGGACCTCATCCGGGCGTACGGGGGGTCGAAGCTCGCGCTGATGTGGCGCGTGCAGTTGCCGGCGGCCCTACCGGCGTTGTTCGCGGCGGCCCGCATCGCCGCCCCGCTGGCCCTGGTCGGGGCGCTGCTGGCCGAGTGGCTCACCACCGGTGAAGGGCTGGGTCACCTGATGCTGCAGTCGCTGACGACGTTCGAGCTGGACCGCATGTGGTCGGCGGTCGCGATCGTCACCCTGGCCTCGATCGTGCTCTACGCGCTCATCAGCGCGGTCGAGCAGATGACCCTGGCCCGGTACGCGTTCACCCAGCGGCGGACCTGACGCCGCGATCCGGCCGGCGCACAGCGTGACGGGGCGCGGACGGCCGTCCGCGCCCCGTACGACCGGTATGCTCAGCTGAGCGCGTCCTTGACGTCCTTCGCGGCGTCCTTGACGTGCTCACCGGCCTGCTTGGCGCCGGCGCTGGCCTGGTCGGCCTGCCCCTCGGCCTGCAGGCGCTCGTTGTCGGTCTTGTCGCCGACGAACTCCTTGGTCTTGCCCTTGGCCTCTTCGGCCTGATTGCGGATCTTGTCGTCGAGACCCATGGCTCCCCCTTTGGATCATGGTTTCGTCATACGACGAACAGATGCCCTGGCCGAGGGCATTGGAAACATGATCGAAGGGATCAGGCGGGTGACAAGGTGTTGCGGGTGTCCGGGGCGTCGAGCGCGCCGGCCCAGTGCAGGTGCCCGACGGCCTTGTTGTCCGGATCGGGCGCGACCCGCCACCCCGGCGGACAGATGTTCCAGCCCGCGTCGCGGCGGCTGACCCTGGCCGGCCCCCGGAACGTCGCTCCCGCCAGCACCACGCCACCCTCGCACCGCGCGCCCCGGAACCCGGCCGACCGCTGGAAGATCGCGTCGTTGAACGTGGCGCGTCCCCGCAGGACGGCGGCGGCGAACCAGGCGTGACCGTTGAACACCACCCCGGAGAACCCGGCCGCGCCGCCCACGTCGACCCCGCCGAACCACGCGTCGCCGTGGAACGTGGCGGTCTCGAAGTGCGCCGACGCCAGGAAGGTCGCCGTGTCGAACCACGCGTGCTCGGTGAACACCGCCCCCCGGAAGCGGGCGTCGGCGCCGAACACGGCGCCCCGCGCCAGTACCGGCTCGTGCAGCACGACCCGGTCGAAACCGGCCACCCCGTCGACCCGGCAACCGCTGAGATCCAGCCCGACCAGGCGCGCGCCGGTCAGGTCCAGGGACATGCCCGGCCAGAACGTGACCGGATGGGCCGGGCGCAGGTGGCGGGTGAGGATCTTCTGCGCCGCCCGGCGTACGGGCAGGTCGTCGTTCGTGGCGGACCACGGCATGCGCAGGTAGGCGCAGACGACGTCCACGACGGCCGCCCGTTGGTCGGGGCTGTGCTGGCCGATGAGCTCCAGTGTGTACAGGCCGCCGAGACGTACCGGCGGGCGCGCGTCCTGAAGCTGGCCCACGGCCGTGGCGAACGTGTCCGTCACCCGCTGGTGCGCCGACCATCGCATGGCCGAATTGTGCCGTAGCGCCAACGGATTGGCCATCCCCCGAACGACAGCCGGCGACCCCGCTCAGGCCCGGTGGCGGGCGACCGGCACAGTGGTGGCATGGGTTTCGTGTCAGGACTGGACCTCTCCCGCGCCTTCTACACCGACGCGGTGCGGCCACTGCTCGACGCGGGCTGGCCGAGCCTGTCGCACAGCGCGGCGCTGGTCGGTCCCGGTTCGGAGGTGCTGGGCTTCGACTCGCCGCGTTCCACCGACCACGACTGGGGCCCGCGCGTGCTGCTGTTCCTGCGCCGCGAGGACCTGCGCGCGCAGGGCCGCGAGATCAGCACCGCGCTCGCCCACCGGCTGCCCCGCGACTTCCTGGGATATCCCACCAACTTCGTCTCGACCGGCGGCGTGTCCGTGTCGATGCAGCCGACCGACGGGCCGGTGCAGCACCGGGTCATGCTGACCAGCCCCGAGGCGTGGTGGGCCAACATGCTCGGCTTCGACCCGGCGCGGCCGCCCACCGTCCTGGACTGGCTGGCCCTGCCGTGGCAGAAACTCGCCGAGGTCACCGGCGGGGAGGTCTTCCACGACGGCCTGGCCGCACTCGAACCGGTCCGCGCCCAGCTCACCTGGTACCCCGACGACGTGTGGCGCTACGTGCTCGCCTGCCAGTGGCAGCGCATCGCCCAGGAGGAGCCGTTCGTGGGCCGCGCCGCCGAGGCGGGCGACCCGATCGGCGCGGCCGTGCTCGGCGCCCGGCTGGTCCGCGACATCATGCGGCTGTACCTGCTCATGAACCGCCGCTGGCCCCCGTACGCGAAGTGGCTGGGCACCGCGTACGGGCGCCTGGCGGGTGGGTCGGAGCTGACCGAGGCGCTGTGGGGCGCGGTGACGGCCGGGCACGACGCGGCCCGCGAGGCGCACCTGTGCCGCGCGTACGAGACGATCGCCGAGGTGCACAACGGGCTGGGGCTGACCGAACCGCTGGACCCGACCACCCGCTATTTCCACGACCGCCCCTACGGGGTGCTCGACGCCGGGCGCTTCGGCGCGGCGCTGGTCGCCCGGATCACCGACCCCCGGGTACGCGACCTGCCGCTGGTCGGGTCCGTGGACCAGTTCGTCGACAGCGCCGACGTGCTGTCGCACACCGACCGTGCCCGCGCGGCGGCGCTGCTCGTGCTCCAGAATCATCCGGATGGGTACCGTTTATCTGATCCGGCACGGTGAGACCGAGTGGAGCCGCTCGGGCCAGCACACCTCGTTCACCGATCTCGACCTGACGGCCCGAGGGGCGGACCAGGCCGCCGCGCTGGCGCCCGTACTCGCGGGGGTGGAGTTCGCGGCGGTGCTGACCAGCCCGCGCCTGCGGGCGCGACGCACCGCGGACCTCGCGGGCCTGCCCGGCGCCGTGGTGGACGAGGACCTGGCCGAGTGGCACTACGGCGGGTACGAGGGCCTGACCACCGCGCAGATCCACGAACGGGCCCCGGGTTGGTCGCTGTGGACGGACGGCGGCGGCCCCGGCGGCGAGACCCCCGAACAGGTCGGCGAGCGGGTCGACCGGCTGTTGGCCCGGGTGCGCTCGCTGACGGGCGACGTGGCGCTCGTCGCGCACGGGCACTGCCTGCGCGTGATCGCCGCCCGCTGGGTGGGCCTGCCGGTGGCGCTGGCGAAGATCTTCTACCTGGACACGGCGACCGTCAGCGTCCTCGGCCACGAGCACGGCGAGCCGGTGCTGCGCCGCTGGAACGCCGCCGCGTAAGCGAACTGAGGGGCCCGACCGGTGCTGGTCGGGCCCCTCAGCCCGCGGTGTGGGTCAGCGGGCTGCGCCGGCGCGCCGCTTGGTCCACACGTCGAACGCGACGGCCGCGAGCAGGACCAGGCCCTTGACGAGCATGACCCGGTCCGGCGGCTGGCTCATCAGCGACATGCCGTTGTTGATGACGCCCATGATGAGACCGCCGGTGATGGCGCCGACGACCTTGCCGACGCCGCCCTGCACGGCGGCGCCGCCGATGAACGCCGCCGCGATCGCGTCCAGCTCGAAGGAGTTGCCGGCGGTCGGCTGGGCCAGGTTGAGCCGGCCGGCGAAGATGATGCCGGCGACCGCCGACAGCACGCCCATGTTCACGAACAGCCAGAACACGACCGACTTGGTCCGTACGCCGGACAGCTGCGCGGCCAGCAGGTTGCCGCCCACCGCGTAGATCTGGCGGCCGAACACCGAGCGCTGGGTGAGCAGCGAGTACCCGAGCACGAGGACCGCGAGCAGGACAAGCACCCAGGGCAGGTTCTTGAACCGGGCCAGCTGCACGACCAGGAACATGATCGCCACGGCGCCGCCGAGAATCTTGGCGACGAACATGCCGATCGGCTCGACGGTCTGGTCGTAGCCCAGCCGGGCCCGCCGGGCCCGCCACTGCGCCGCGGCGAAGCCGGCGACCGCGAGAATGCCGACGATGAGGCTGAACAGGTCGGCACCGCCGAGCGGGCCCAGCCCCACGTTGCCCAGATAGCCCTCGGTGAACCCGTTGGACAGGGTGCGCACCTCGTCCGGGAACGGGCCGATGCCCCGGTTGCCGAGGACCATCATCGTGATCGCCCGGAACAGCAGCATGCCGGCCAGGGTCACGATGAACGCGGGGATGCCGAAGTAGGCGACCCAGAACGCCTGCCAGGCACCGATGAGACCGCCGGCCACCAGCGTGATGAGGATGGCCAGCGGCCACGGCACGTTGTGGTTGACCATCAGCACGGCCGACAGCGCGCCGGTCACCGCGACCACCGAGCCGACGGACAGGTCGATGTGACCCGCGATGATGATCATGATCATCCCGATCGCGAGGATCAGGATGTACGAGTTCTGCACGATGATGTTCGAGATGTTCTGCGGCTGCAGCAACGACCCGTCGGTCAGCACCGCGAACAGCGCCACGATCGCCACGAACGCGAAGTAGATGCCGCTCTGGCGAAGGTTGAACGAGAACCGGGTGCGTGACGGTCTGCCGGGAGGGGGAGCCGCCTCAGCAAGGCCCTGCTCACTCAGGGCCACATCAGCGTTGGTGGTGCTCATCGAAGCTACTCCGTTCCCTTGGTCATGTACTGCATGAGGCGCTCCTGGGTCGCGTCCGCCCGCGACACCTCACCCGTGATACGCCCGGCCGACAGCGCGTAGATGCGGTCGCACAGGCCCAGCAGCTCCGGCAGCTCCGAGGAGATGACGAGCACCGCCTTGCCCTCGTCGGCCAGCCGGTTGATGATCGTGTAGATCTCGTACTTCGCGCCAACGTCGATGCCGCGGGTGGGCTCGTCGAGGATGAGCACATCCGGATCAGTGAAGATCCACTTCGAGAGTACGACCTTCTGCTGGTTGCCGCCGGACAGCTTGCCCGTGATGGCGCTGACGTTGGGCGCCTTGATGTTCATGCTGCGCCGGAAGCTGTCGGCGACCTTGTGTTCCTCGTTGTCGTTGACCCAACCGCCACTGGCCAGCTTGTCCAGCGCGGCCGCCGACACGTTGCGCTGGATGTCCTGGATGAGGTTGAGGCCGTACCGCTTGCGGTCCTCCGTGGCGTACGCGATGCCGTTGTCGATGGCGTCGCGCACCGAACGCAGCGTGATCTCCCTGCCGTCCTTGAAGATCCGACCCGAGATGTTGTGCCCGTACGAGCGCCCGAACACGCTCATCGCCAACTCGGTGCGCCCGGCGCCCATGAGCCCGGCCAGGCCCACGATCTCCCCGCGACGCAGGACCAGGTTCGCCCCGGCCACGACCTTGCGCTCGTGCTGGACCGGGCTGTGCACGGTCCAGTCCTCGATGCGCAGCGCCTCGGAGCCGATGTTCGGCTCGTGCGGCGGGAACCGGTGCTCCAGGTCACGGCCCACCATGCCCGAGATGATGCGGTCCTCGGTGACCTCGTCGGTCGCCAGGTCCAACGTCTCGATCATGCGACCGTCGCGGATGATGCTGATCCGGTCCGCGATGCCCACGATCTCGTTGAGCTTGTGCGAAATGATCACGCACGTGATGCCCTGGTCACGCAGGCCCCGCAGCAGATCCAGCAGGTGCGCGGAGTCCTCGTCGTTGAGCGCGGCCGTCGGCTCGTCGAGGATGAGCAGCTTGACCTCCTTGGCGAGCGCCTTCGCGATCTCCACGAGCTGCTGCTTGCCCACGCCGATGTCCGAGACCTGGGTGACCGCGCTCTCGTCCAGGCCCACCCGCCGCAGCAGGTTGGTCGCCTCGTAGTTGGTGCGGTTCCAGTCGATGATCCCGCGGCGGGCCCGCTCGTTGCCGAGGAAGATGTTCTCGGCGATCGACAGCTGGGGGCACAACGCCAACTCCTGGTGGATGATGACGATGCCCTTGTGCTCGCTGTCGCGGATGCCGCCGAAACGGCACTCCTCGCCGTCGAAGAAGATCTGCCCGTCGTACGAGCCGTGCGGGTAGACGCCGGAGAGGACCTTCATGAGGGTCGACTTGCCGGCACCGTTCTCGCCGCAGATGGCGTGGATCTCGCCGCGCCGCACCGACAGGGTCACATCCTCCAGTGCCCGTACGCCGGGAAAAACCTTGCTGATCCCCCGCATCTGCAGAATGTCGTCGGTCATGTCGTTCGTCACTTCCCGTCGTCAGGAACAGGTCGGGGGTGTGCCCGCGCGCCGTGCGGCCACACCCCCGACGAGCCCGATCAGCCCAGCTGGTCCTTGGTGTAGTAGCCGCTCTCGACAAGGACCTTCTCGTAGTTGGTCTTGTCGACGATGACCGGCTCCAGCAGGTACGACGGGACGACCTTGTTGCCGTTGTCGTAGTCCTTGGTGTTGTTCACCGTGGGCTGCTGACCCTTGAGCGCCGCGTCGGCCATCTCGACCGTGACCTTCGCCAGCTCGCGGGTGTCCTTGTAGATGGTGGAGTACTGCTCACCCGCGATGATCGACTTCACGGAGGTGAGCTCGGCGTCCTGACCGGTGACGACCGGGTACTTCTGGCCGGTGGTGCCGTAACCGTTGCTCTTCAGCGCCGACAGGATGCCGATCGAGAGGCCGTCGTAGGGCGACAGCACGCCGTCGACCTTGGCGCCCGACGAGTACGTCTTGGTGAGGATGTCCTCCATGCGCTTCTGCGCCGTTTCGGCCTTCCACCGCAGGATCGCGACCGTCTTGAAGTCGGTCTGGCCGCTACGGACCACCAGCGTCTTGTTGTCGATGTAGGGCTGCAGGACCGACATGGCGCCGTTGAAGAAGAACGTGGCGTTGTTGTCGTCCGGCGAGCCGGCGAACAGCTCGACGTTGAACGGACCCTTGGCGTCGCCGTCGGTGCCGTCGGCCTTCTTGATGCCCAGGCCGACCAGCAGCGAGGTGGCCTGCTGCACGCCCACCTTGAAGTTGTCGAAGGTGGCGTAGTAGCTCACGTTCGGGCTGTTGCGGATGAGCCGGTCGTAGGCGATGACCGGGATGTTCTTGTCCGCGGCCTGCTGCAGCTGCGAGGTGATCGCCGTACCGTCGATCGACGCGATGATCAGCAGCTTGGCGCCGTTGGTGATCTGGTTCTCGATCTGGTTGACCTGCGTCGGGATGTCGTCCTCGGCGTACTGCAGGTCCACCTTGTAGCCCCGCGCCTCAAGGGCCTTCTTGACGTTGTCGCCGTCACTGATCCAGCGCTCCGACGACTTGGTCGGCATGGTCACGCCGACCAGTGCGCCCTCGGTGCCGCCGCCGGTCTGCTTGTCGGCGTCCTTCTCACTGGAACCGCACGCGGCCATGGCCGCGGTGAGCGCGAGGGCGGTGGCCGCCGTCGCGATTCGGGTGAACCTCATTGTTCCTTCTCCTCGGGGGGATGGTGTTGCGGTGTTACAAGGGGGTGGTGGCGTCAGCCCCGGCCCGGCAGGCCCTGGGCCAGCCGGTAGTAGGCCTGGTTCCACCTCAGGTGATCGGCGAACTGACGCGCCGTCGTGTTCTCGTCGATCACCAGTAGTTCCGTATGCAACATCTGGGCGAAGTCGCGCAGCGTCTCCGCGCTCACGCCCTGGGTGAGCACCGTGTGGTGGGGGCCGCCCGCGGTCAGCCAGCACTCCGCCGAGGTGGCCAGCGACGGGGCCGGCTGCCACACCGCCCGCGCCACGGGCAGCTTCGGCAGCGGCTCGTCCGGCGGCACCACGGTGATCTCGTTGGCCACCAGGCGGAACCGGTCACCCAGATCCGCCAGGCCGATCACCACACCGGGGCCGGACGCGGCGTCGAAGACCAACCGGACCGGGTCCTCCCGGCCACCGATGCCCAGCGGGTGGATCTCGCAGGACGGCTGCGCGGACGCGATGGTCGGGCACACCTCCAACATGTGCGCGCCGAGGATCTTCGGCGTACCCGGCCCGAAATGGTACGTGTAATCCTCCATGAACGATGTGCCACGGCCGCTGCCCGCACCCATCGCCTTCACGGCCGCGAGCAGCGTGGACGTCTTCCAGTCGCCCTCGCCACCGAAACCGTACCCGTCGGACATCAGCCGCTGCACGGCCAAGCCAGGCAACTGCCGCAGTCCACCCAGGTCCTCGAAGTTCGTGGTGAACGCGCCGAATCCACCATCGGTGAGGAACTGCCGCAGACCGGCCTCAATCCGCGCCGCGTACCGCAACGAATCGTGACGATCGCCACCCTTCGCCAGCTCCGGCGCCAGGCGGAAACTGTCGGCGTACTCCTTGACCAGCGTGTCGATGTCGGCGTCGGCGACCTGGTCGACCACGGCGACCAGGTCGTTGACCCCGTACGTGTTCACGGACACGCCGAAGCGCAGCTCCGCCTCGACCTTGTCGCCCTCGGTGACCGCAACATCACGCATGTTGTCGCCGAAGCGGGCCAACCGCAGCCCGTACAGGTGCGCCCGGCCGACCGCCGCGCGCGCCCACTCGTCGACGCGGCGCACCAGATCCGGGTCGGACGCGTGCCCGGCCACGGTCTTGCGCGGCACCCCCAGCCGCGTCTGGACGAACCCGAACTCCCGGTCGCCGTGCGCGGCCTGGTTGAGATTCATGAAATCCATGTCGATGGTCGCCCACGGCAGAGCCTCGTTGAGCTGCGTGTGCAGGTGCAGCAACGGCTTGCGCAGCACATCCAGGCCCGTGATCCACATCTTGGCCGGGGAGAACGTGTGCATCCAGGCGATGATCCCGACACAGTTCGCGTCGGTGTTGGCCTCCTGCATGACCTGCCGGATCGCGGCGGAGTCGGTGAGCACCGGCTTGCCGACGATCTCGGCGCTGAGCCCGTCCGAGTCGGCCAGCATCCGCTGGATCTGCGCCGACTGGTCGGCCACCTGGTCGAGCGTCTCCGGGCCGTAGAGGTGCTGGCTGCCGGTGAGGAACCAGAGCTGGGGCTTCGCCGTGGTCATTTCGGGATCTCCTGGCCGTAGACGTTCTGATAGCGGGCGTAGAGCGCGTCGATGTCGGACTGCTCGATCTGCAGCGGGGTGCCCAGCTGGCGGGCGATGTGCACGGTGCGCGCCACGTCCTCGCACATGACCGCGGCCTTCACCGCGGCCTTCGCGTCGCGGCCGATGGTGAACACACCGTGGTTACGCATGAGGACCGCCGGCGAGCGGCTGCCCGACAGGGTCTCGACGATGCCCCGCCCGATCGAGTCGTCGCCGATGAGCGCGAACGGACCCACCGGGATGTCCCCACCGAACTCGTCGGCGATCATCGTGAGGACGCACGGGATCGGCTCCGCCCGCGCGGACCACGCCGTCGCGTACGTCGAGTGGGTGTGCACCACACCGCCCACGTGCGGCATGTGCTTGTACACGTACGCGTGGGCGGCCGTGTCCGACGACGGCGCGAACTCGCCCTCCACCAGCCGGCCATCGAGGTCGGTGACCACCATGTTGTCCGGGGTGATCTCCTCGTAGCGCACCCCGGACGGCTTGATGACCAGCAGGTCCGCGTCCGGTACCCGGGCCGACACGTTGCCGGCCGTCCACACGACCAGCTCGTTGCGCGGCAGCTCGGCGTGCAGCGCGGCCACGCTCGCGCGCACGCCCGCGATGGTGCCGCGGACAGCTTCGGTGATCGTCATGCGGAGGCCCCCACCTTCGTCGTGGCCGCGCGCTGGATCGCCCGCAGCCGGCGCATCACCTTGTTGGCGCCGCGCCCGAAGTAGTCATGCAGCGTCGTGTACTCGGCGAACAGCTCGTCGTACGCCGCCGCGGCCGCCTCGTCCGGGGTGTACACGTTGCGCGCCACCCGGCCCATCGCCGCCGCCGCGGCCGGCACGTCCGCGTACGCCCCCGCGGCGACCGCCGCGTGGATCGCCGACCCCAGCGCCGGACCCTGCTCGGAGGTGATCAACGACAACGGCAGCCGCGTCACGTCGCTGTAGATCTGCATGAGCAGGCGGTTCTTCGCCAGCCCACCCGAGATGATCAGCTCCTCGGCCGGGATACCCGCCTTCGCGAACGTCTCGATGATCGTGCGGGTGCCGAACGCGGTCGCCTCGATCAGCGCCCGGTAGATGTCCTCCGGCCGGGTGGCCAGGGTCTCCCCCACGAGAACCCCGGACAGCTCGTGGTCGACCAGCACCGACCGGTTGCCCGAGTGCCAGTCCAGCGCGATGAGCCCGTGCGCGCCGATCGGCTGCGCCGCCGCCAGGCGGGTCAGGTGCTCGTGCACCGAGATACCGGCCTCCCGCGCCGCCGCCACGTACTCGGCCGGCACGTGCCGCTCCACGAAGTGGCCGAAGATGTCGCCCACACCACTCTGCCCGGCCTCGTACCCCCACAGGCCCGCGACGATGCCGCCGTCGACGACCCCGCACATGCCGGGCACCTCGCGCAGCTCCGAACCGTTCATCACATGACATGTCGAGGTGCCCATGATGGCGACCATCTGGCCCGGACGCAGCGCGTCCCCGGCCGCGGCCGTGACGTGCGCGTCGACGTTGCCCACCGCGACCGCGATGCCCTCCGGCAGGCCGGTCCACTGCGCGGCCTGCGCGCTCAGGGAACCGGCGCGTGCCCCGAGCTGGCCGATCGGGTGGTCGAGTTTATCGGCCACGAAGTCCTTGAAGTCCGGGTTCAGCGCGCTCAGGAACTCCGCCGACGGGTACTTCCCGTCCTGCAGGATGCCCTTGTAGCCGGCCGTGCACGCGTTGCGCACGTACTCGCCCGTGAGCTGCCACACGATCCAGTCGGCGGCCTCCACCCAGTGGCGCATCGCGCCGTAGATCTCGGGGTCCTCCTCCAGCAGCTGCAGGCCCTTGGCGAACTCCCACTCGGAGGAGATCAGCCCGCCGTAGCGCGGCAGCCACGACTCGCCGCGCGCGGCCGCCAGCTCGTTGATGCGGTCGGCCTGCCCCTGCGCGGCGTGGTGCTTCCACAGCTTGACGTACGCGTGCGGGCGGCCCGCGTACTGCGGCAACTCGTTGAGTGGCGTGCCGTCGGCCAGGGTCGGCACCATCGTGCACGCGGTGAAGTCCGTGGCGATCCCGATGACCCGCGACGGGTCGACCCCGGCGGCCGCTACCGCGGCCGGCACGGCGTTGCGCAGCACGTCGACGTAGTCGCTGGGCACCTGCAGCGCCCAGTCCACCCCCAGCGGCGTCCCGTCGGGCAGGGCGTCGGTGAGCACGGCGTGCGCGTACTCGTGCACGGCCGAGCCGAGCTCGGTGCCGTCAGCGACGCGCACCACGACGGCGCGACCGGACAGCGTGCCGTAGTCGACGCCGATCACCAGAGGATCGGGGACGCCCATCTGCCACCTCCAAAGCTCGGCCGGATTGAACGCGCGTGGGTACCGCGCCTTGCAGGGAGTGTTATCGTTAACATCGCCGCTGTCAACGCCGTTCGATAACGCAACCGCAACAGCCTAGAAATGCGCCGCCATAAGGCATCCAGTGAGTTTCGGCTGACCTGATGAGGGGACAAAACGGACAGTGAGCGATCTCATCGCGCCGCCCCGTCAGCACCGGCGTCAGGCGCCGACCCGGGGCGGACGGCCCTCATACGGCGTCGACAGCACCACGGTCGTACGGGTGATCACGTTCGCCGCCTGACGGATCTTCTGCAGCAACCGCTCCAGGTCCGCCGGCGTACCCACCCGCACCAAAAGGACATAAAAGTCCTCACCGGCCACCGAGTAACAGGACTCGATCTCCGGCAGCGAGGCCAACCGCTCCGGCGCGTCATCCGGCTGCGACGGGTCCAACGGCCGGATCGCCACGAAAGCCGTCATCGGCAACCCGATCGCCGGGTAGTCCACCCGCGCCGCGTACCCCTGCAGAATGCCCCGCTGCTCCAACCGGCGCACCCGCTGATGAGCCGCCGACACCGACAACCCGACCTTCTCGGCCAGGTCCGTATAGGACATGCGCCCATCGGTGGTCAGCGCGGCAACAATAGCCCGGTCGATCTCCTCCACGCGACGAACCTACACGTCCAACACCCGTTATGCGCCACCTGTTCAGCGGGCCGGCGGCAAGCCTTCCGGAGAAGGCCCCGCTTCAACGGGTCAGGCCACGGGCGATCACCAGCCGCTGGATCTGGTTGGTCCCCTCCACGATCTGCAGCACCTTCGCCTCCCGGAAATACCGCTCCACCGGATGGTCCGCCACATACCCGTACCCGCCCAGCACCTGCACCGCCTCCGTGGTCACCCGCATCGCCACGTCGCTCGCGAACAGCTTCGCCTTCGCCGCCTCCACCGAGTACGGGCGCCCCGCGTCGCGCAACCGCGCCGCCGCCAACGTCAACGCCCGCGCCGCGCTGATCTGCGTCGCCAGGTCCGCCAGCAGGAACCCCAGTCCCTGGAACTCGATGATCGGCCGCCCGAACTGCTCCCGGCCCCGGGCGTAGTCCACCGCGTAGTCCAACGCCCCCTGCGCCAGACCCACCGCGCACGCCGCGATGCCCAACCGGCCACCATCCAGCGCCGACAACGCGATCGCGAACCCCTGGCCCTCCTCGCCGATCAACCGGTCACGCGGGACCCGCACGCCGTCAAAGGCGATCTGCGCCACCGGCGACGAGCGCAGCCCCATCGTCCGCTCCGGCGCCTGCGGCACGATCCCCGGCGTACGCGCGTCCGCCAGAAGGCACGAGATCCTGCCCGCGCCCGGCCCGCCCGTACGGCAGAACACGTTGTACACGTCCGCCCGGCCCGCGTGCGTGATCCACGCCTTCGTACCCGTCACCACGTACCCGTCGCCGTCGCGCACCGCCCGGGTCGTCAGCGCCGCCGCGTCCGACCCGCCCGCCGGCTCCGACAGGCAGTACGCGCCCAACCTGTCGCCCGCCAGCAACTCCGGCAGCAACGCCTCCCGCAGCGCCGGCGCGCCGTAGGTCGCCAGCGGATAACACGCCAGGGTGTGCACCGACACCACCTCGGCCACCGCCAGCCACCGGCTCGCCAGGATCTCCAACACCTGCAGATACACCTCGTAGGGCTGCCCGCCCCCGCCGTACTCCTCCGGGTACGGCAGGCCCAGCAGACCCGAGCGGGCCAACTGCCTGACCACCTCGGTCGGGAACTCCCCGCGCTCCTCCGCGGCCGCGGCCCGCGGGGCCAGCTCGCGGTCGGCCAGCTTCGTGGCGAGGTCGAGCAGCTCGGCGGCCTCGTCAGAAGGGAGCAGGCGATGCACCGTCACCCCAACAGCTTAACGTTCGTTAGGTTTTCGTGGCCAGCCCCCATATGCCAGGCTGAACCCCGTGACCGAGAGCCGACCGCTCCTGCTCGTCGATGCCGCCAGCCTCTACTTCCGGGCCTACTTCGGCGTCCCCGAATCCGCCGCCCGCGCCCCCGACGGCAGCCCCGTCAACGCCGTCAAAGGCTTCCTCGACATGCTCGCCACCCTCGTGCGCACCCGCCGACCCGGCCGCGTCGCCTGCGCCCTCGACCTGTCCTGGCGCCCCGCCTGGCGGGTGGCGCTCATCGACTCGTACAAGCGCCACCGCCTGGCCGCCGACGGCGGCGAAGAGGTACCCGCCGGCCTCGTCCCCCAGGTCCCCCTCCTGCTCGAGGTCCTCGCCGCCATCGGCGTCGTCACCGTCGGCGCCCCCGACTACGAGGCCGACGATGTCATCGGCACCCTCGCCACCCGCGAACCCGGCCCCACCGAGATCGCCACCGGCGACCGCGACCTCTTCCAGCTCGTCAACGACACCACCCGGGTACGCGTCCTCTACTGCGGCAAAGGCGTCGCCAAACTGGAGGTCTACGACGAGGCCGCGGTCGCCGCCCGCTACCAGGTGCCCGCCCACCACTACGCCGACTTCGCCGCCCTGCGCGGCGACCCCAGCGACGGCCTGCCCGGCGTCGCCGGCATCGGCGAGAAGACCGCCGCCGGTCTCGTCACCCGCTTCGGCGGCCTCGACGACATCGTCGCCGCCCTCGACAAGCCCGACGCGCCCTTCGCCGCCGGCGTCCGCGCCAAACTCGCCGCCGCCACCGACTACCTCGCCGCCGCCGGACCGGTCGTGCGGGTCGCCACCGACGCCCCCGTACCCGACCTCGACCTCACCCTCCCCACCGCGCCGGCCGACCCCGACACTCTCCTCGCCCTGGCCGAACGCTGGAACCTGGCGAGCCCCATCCGCCGCCTCGTCGACGCGGCCGCCGCACGCTGACGCGCGAGAACCCCGCCGGCGCGGCGCCGGCCACCTAAGGGCCCTGGGTACGGAACTCCCGCCGGAATTCCGTACCCAGGGCCGATCAGCGCGTGAATCGCCGGGTCAGCCGCCGATCGCCGGCGGAGGACGTCATTGCCTTGATCCAGGCTCTGCTTTTCGAGGAATGTTTTCGGGGTGGCGGTAGCCACCTCCGCTAAGGCGTCCTAGGATGATGGATCGTGGACGGACTCAGGCAGGTCATCGGGATTCCCGAGATCAGGTTGGAGCTGGCGGACCCGCACACCGGCCTGTGGGAGCACACGGACGGTTACCGCAGCGACCAGCCGCCGCCGTTCTGGGCGTACGCGTGGCCCGGCGGGGTCGGCCTCGCCCGCTACGTGCTCGACCACCCCGGGGTCGTCGCCGGGCGCCGCGTCCTCGACGTGGGCACCGGGTCCGGGCTGGTCGCCATCGCCGCCGCCCGGGCCGGCGCGGCGCACGTCGAGGCCGTCGACAGCGACCCGGCCGCCGTCGAGGCCGTACGCCGCAACGCCGCCGCGAACGACGTCGAGGTGCTCGCGCACGCGCGCGCCCTCGCGCACGACAGCGCGATCGGCGACGCCCAGGTCATCCTCGCCGGCGACGCGTTCTACAGCGCGGCGACCGCCCGGCTCATGCTGGCCTACCTGCGGCGGGCCGCCCGCGCGGGCACGGAGGTCATCGTGTCCGATCCCGGGCGCGGATACCTGCCCACGCGGGCCTTCACCGAGCTGGCCACAGTGGACGTCGTCGTGTCGGCCGCACTGGAGAACGCCACGGCGGCCCGCACGACCGTCTGGCGGCTAACGGGTTGAGCGCACGTAGGGGGTGCGGGGCGCACGCGCGGACGACGGGGTGAACGCGTCCGGGGTCGCCGGGACGAGCGGCGGGGCCGGCGGGCCGCCCGGGTCGGTGTGCTCCATGTCGTCCAGCGGGCGGTTCAGCAACGCGTAGAACAGCGAGATCGACACGAGCAGCACGAACACCACGATCGGCGCGATGAAGCTGACCGGCGTGAGGCCCTTGATGGGCTCGGTCGGCGCCTGGCGGTAGACGCTCATGGCGAACATGCCGGTGTAGTGCATGCCGCACACGGCCACGCCCATGATGGCCGCAGCGGCCGCGATCGCGAGGCCGTTGCGCAGCGTGATCGTGAAGAAGAGCGCGACCGTCGCGGCCACCACGGCGATCACCACCGAGGCGATCACGAGCGTGCGGTCGTAGACGACCACACCGGCCATCCGCATCGCGCCCATGCCGGTGTAGTGCATCGCCGCCACGCCCACGCCCGTGAGAATGCCGGCCGAGAGCACCTTCGGCACGGAGGGCTTGCCGAAGCCCACGATGAACAGGCCCAGCGCCACGACGACCACCGCCGTGATCCAGCTGGCCAGCGTCATCGGCACGTCGTAGCGCACCGGCATGCCCGGTACGGTGAACCCGAGCATCGCCATGAAGTGCATGACCCAGATGCCCGTACCGCCGATCGCCCACGCGGCGAGCAGCAGCCAGCGGGCGCGCTCGCCGTTGGTGAGCGCGCGCCGCGCGCGGGCGGTACAAATGAGACCGAGCAGCGAACCGAGGACGGACAAGGCGTAGGCAAGGCCGGGGTTGAGCCAGCCGTACGAAAACTGGTTGAGATGAACCATCTCGATGCTCCCCAGCCATAGGGCTTACGACACCGCTGAACTCGGGCATCTTCCCGAAGCGGAAAGCAAGATGCAAGTTCGGGTCACATCGCTTGCTATATAGGGCATTCCCGGCGCATGGCATCGATGATATTTAAACGACCGAGGTGTAGGACAGCACTCCCCGGTTGAGGGCGTCCATCGCGGCCCGCGCCGTCGTACGCAGCGGCGAGTCCGCGCCCGCCGCCTCGGCGATCTGCCCCAGCAGGTCGAGCACCTGCCGCGCCCAGCGGACAAAGTCGCCGGCCGGCATCTCCAGCTCGTGGCCGCTGGCGAGCACTTTGGACAGCGGCTCCCCCCGGGCCCAGCGGTAGATCGGCCACACGAAGCCCAGGTCGGGTTCGCGCGTCGGGGTCAACCCGCGCCCGCTCTCGTCGGCCTCCAACCGCGCCCACGCAGCCACGGTCGCGTCCACCGCGTCGGCCACCGGCCCGCGCGGGAGCATGATCTGCTCGTCCACCTCCCGGCGCGCCTCGAAGATCACCACGGAGACCGCGGCCGCCAGCTCGGCGGGCGCGAGCCCGTCCCACACGCCCTCGCGCAGGCACTCCGCCACCAGCAGGTCCGCCTCGGTCCAGATCCGCGACAGGGTCCGGCCGTGACCGGTCACCGTGGCGCCGGCCAGGTACCCGCGATCCTCCAGCAGGTCGCACACCCGGTCGAACGTGCGCGCCAGCGACCCGGTCCGGCTGGCCACCTTCTGGCGCAGGCCGTCCGTGTCGCGGGCCAGCCGGGCCCGCCGCTCCGCCCAGCGGGCGTGCTCCTCGCGCTCCGGGCAGGTGTGGCACGGGTGCTTGCGCATCAGGTGGCGCAGCTCGGCGAGCTCAGCGTCGTCACCCGCCCCGCGTCCGCCGCCGCCGCGCGGGCGTCCCGAGCGGCTGGTCCCGGGCGGCAACGGCACCTGCCGCAGGCTCGCGGCCAGGTCGCGGCGCTCCTGCGGCGACCGGTGGTTGAAATGCTTGGGTACGCGCAGCCGCGCGATCGCCTCCACGGCCGCGGTGAACTCCCCGCCGCCCAGCCGGCCCGCCCACCGGTCCTCCGTGAGCACGAGCGGACGCGGCTCGCCGAACCCGCCGACGCCGGGGTCCAGCACGACCGCCAGTCCCGACCGGCGCCCGGACGGAACCCGGATCACGTCGCCGACCCGCAGGCGCGTGAGCGACTCCAGGGCGGCCGCGCGCCGCGACGCCGCCGACGTGCGGGCGATCGCCTTCTCCTTCTCCCCGATGCGCACCCGCAGGTCGAAGTACTCGGCGAAGTCGCCGTCGTCGCAGGCCATCTCCAGGTCGTACACCCGCAGGGTCTCCTCGTTGCGGGCCACCTGGCGCGCGAGACCCACGACGGAACGGTCGGCCTGGAACTGGGCGAACGACGACTCCAGCAGGTCGCGGGCCGCCGCCCGCCCCACCGACCCGACGAGGTTGACGGCCATGTTGTACGAGGGCCGGAAGCTCGACCGCAGCGGGTACGTGCGCGTCGAGGCGAGACCGGCCACCTGCCGCGGGTCCACCTCCGGCGACCAGATCACCACGGCGTGGCCCTCGACGTCGATGCCGCGCCGGCCCGCCCGGCCGGTGAGCTGGGTGTACTCCCCCGGGGTCAGGTCGACGTGCGCCTCGCCGTTGAACTTGACCAGGCGCTCGAGCACCACGCAGCGGGCCGGCATGTTGATGCCCAGCGCCAGCGTCTCGGTCGCGAACACCGCCTTGATCAGGCCCCGGACGAACAGCTCCTCGACGACCTCCTTGAACGCCGGCAGCATGCCGGCGTGATGCGCCGCGAGTCCGCGCTCCAGGCCGTCGAGCCACTCCCAGTAGCCGAGCACGGACAGGTCCTCGCCCGGGATGTTCGCCGTGCGCGACTCGACCACGTGGCGGATCTCCGTGCGCTCCTCCGGCGTCGTCAGCCGCAGGCCCGCGTGCAGGCACTGCTGCACGGCCGCGTCGCAGCCCGCGCGGCTGAAGATGAACACGATCGCGGGCAGCAGGCCCTCGCGGTCGAGCCGCTCCACGATCTCGGGCCGGTTGGGTCCCTGCCGGCGGGCGCCCCGCCCGCGCGGACCGCCACGGGCGCCGCCGGTCAGCTCGGCGCGCCGGGTCAGCTCCCGGGTGTAACGCAGCAGCTCCGGGTGCACCTCGTGCATCTGGGCGGCCTCGGCATCGTGGAACAGGTCGAACATGCGCCGCCCGGCGAGCATGTGCTGCCACAGCGGCACCGGCCGCTCCTCGCTCACCACGACCTCGGTCTTGCCGCGCACGGTCACCAGCCAGTCCGCGAACTCCTCCGCGTTGGACACCGTGGCCGACAGCGACACCAGGCTGACCGACTGCGGCAGGTGGATGATCACCTCTTCCCACACGGCGCCGCGGAACCGGTCGGCCAGGTAGTGCACCTCGTCCATCACCACGTACCCGAGGTCGCGCAGCGCGGTCGAGCCCGCGTAGAGCATGTTGCGCAGCACCTCCGTGGTCATGACCACGATGGGCGCGTCGCCGTTGATCGCGTTGTCGCCGGTGAGCAGGCCGACCTTCGCCGGCCCGTACCGGTCGACAAGATCGTTGTACTTCTGATTGGACAACGCCTTGATCGGCGTCGTGTAGAAGCACTTGCGGTCCTGTGCCAGGGCCAGGTGCACGGCGAACTCGCCGACGACCGTCTTGCCGGCGCCCGTGGGCGCGCAGACGAGCACCCCGCTGCCGCGTTCCAGCGCCTGGCAGGCCTCCCGCTGGAACGGGTCCATCGCGAAGCCGAGTTCGGGCACGAACTGGGCCAGCTGCGGGAACTCGGCGTCGACGGCGGCCCGCCGTCGGGCCGCGGCGTACCGCTCGGCGGGGCTCGTCATAACCGCAAATCTAGCCGCCGGGCACATATTCGCCACGTCCGCCCGGCGCCCGGCGCGGGCGGATGTCGGACTGGGTGGGTATGGTGCACGGCGTGCCGGAAAGCAGTCGACCGTCCCCGCTGCGCGACCACCGCCGGCCCGCTGACGCCGTCCTGTTCGACTTCCACGGCACGATCGCCCAGGTCGAGGACCCGGTGGACTGGGTGGTAGGCGCCGCGTGGGCCTGTGGCGTCGCCGTGGCCCCCGCGCAGGCGACCGGGCTGGCCGACCGCCTGGTCACGGCCGGGCGCGCCGGCGGCCCCGTGCCGACCCGGGTGCCCGTGCACCTCATGGAGGTCTGGGCCGAGCGCGACCTCAGCCCCCACGCCCACCGGGCCGCCTACGAGGGCCTCGCCGCCACGGTGGACACCGACATCGACGGGCTCGCGACGGCGCTGTACGAGCGCCTGCTGCGGCCCGAGGGCTGGCGGCTCTACCCGGACACCCTGCCGACGCTGCAGGCCCTGCGTGGCGCCGGCGTGGCCGTCGGGGTGGTCAGTAACATCGGCTTCGACCTGCGCCCGCTCGCCGAGGAGCTGGGCATCGCCGAGTACGTGGACGCGTGGACGCTGTCCTGCGACCTGGGCCGGTGCAAGCCGGACCCGGCCGTGTTCGCGTTCGCCTGCCAGGCCCTGGGCGCCGACCCCGCCCGTACGCTCATGGTGGGCGACACGCCCGCGGACGCCGGGGCCGTCGCGGCCGGGTGCCGCGCGTTCGTCCTGCCGGCCGCGCCGCCCGGCGAGCGCAACGACCTGGGTCTCGCGCTCAACCTGGTGCTCGGCTAGCCGAGCAGGCGCAACGCCCCCGGCACGGCGGTCACCGTGACCGGCAACGGGCAGGCCCGTTCGCCGTCGACGTAGGTCGTGATGCCCTCGGCGTGGATCTCCACAGTGGTCGCCCGGTGACTGGTCACCAACGGGTGCTCGACGTGCGTGCCCCCGACCAGGCGCGGCTTGATCCGCATCATGGTCAGCCGCGTCATCCGCGCGCCCACCACGATGTCGAGCAGGCCGTCCGTCGGATCGGCCGCCGGGCAGATGCGCAGCCCACCCCCGTAGCTGGCGGTGTTGCCCACCGCGACGAGTATCGCGTCGACCGCGTGGGGCACGCCGTCGAGCACGAGGGTGTACCGGCGGGGACGCATGCGCAGCAGTTCGGCCACGGTCGCCACGTCGTAGCGGCGCCGGCCCTTCGGCCAGCGCATCCGGTTGGCCTTCTCGTTGACGACCGCGTCGAAGCCGGCCGCGCACACCGCGCCGAACCACCGCCGGTACCCGCCGGCGGCGTCGAGCCGGGCCAGGTCCAGGGCACGGGCCCGGCCCGCCCGTGCGGCCGCCGCGATGACTCCGGCGGTCTCGACCGGGTCGGCCGGCAGGCCCGCCTCGGCGGCGAAGTCGTTGCCGG
The DNA here is from genome assembly GCF_039528415.1 of Luedemannella helvata. Lineage (NCBI taxonomy): Bacteria > Bacillati > Actinomycetota > Actinomycetes > Micromonosporales > Micromonosporaceae > Luedemannella > Luedemannella helvata. The sequence continues at coordinate 55,295 of NZ_BAAALS010000009.1, read as the reverse complement.
TGCCCGCCGGGACGAGGCCCAGGGGCACGGACGTGCCCGCCACGGCCTGCAGCGCCAGGTTGAAGGTGCCGTCGCCGCCGACCGCGACGAGGGCGGCCGCGCCCTCGTCGGCGACCGCCCGGCAGGCTGCGGCGCTGGCCGCCGCCTCGTCCGGAGCGTCGAGGACGCGCACCTCGTGGCCGGCGCCGGCCAGCGCGGCGAGGACGTCAGCGACGCCACCACCGCGCAGCCGGCCACGTCCGGCGCTCGGGTTGATCAGAACGGCGAGGTGCCCCGACACCTCAGGGCGTCTCGTCGTAACGGTTGCGGTTCCAGCCGTCCCCGTCCACCGGCGACACCGGCGTCGGGTCGTCGATCGAGGACATCTCGTCGTCGGCGAGGTCACCGTACTGGCTGTTGCGGCCCCGACGGCGGTCGTTGAGGAACGCGAAGCCGACCGCGGCGAAGTACAGCACCGACATGCACAGCGCGAGGATCGTCATGTTGAACGGGTCCGGCGTGGGCGTCACGATCGCGGCGAACGCGAACATGAGGAACACCGCGACGCGCCACCAGCCCAGCAGCCGCTTCGCACTGACGACGCCGACCATGTTCAGTGCGGCCACGACCAGCGGGAACAGGAAGCCGATGCCGAAGTAGAGCATCATGGACGTGACGAAGTCGAAGTACCCGCCGATGTTGACGATGCTCGTGAACTGGTTGCCCAGCCCGAGGAAGAACGGCAGGCTGCGCGACACCACGATGAACGCCAGCACGACGCCCGCCGCGAACAGCGGCGCCGCCACCGCGGCGAACGCGTACGTGTAGCGACGCTCGCGCTTGTGCAGGCCCGGGGCGATGAAGGCCCACAGCTGGTAGAGCCAGATCGGCGCGGCCAGCACCAGACCGATGTAGAGCGCGACCTTCAGGTTGACCATGAAGGCCTCGAGCATCACGGCCTGGCTGAACTGGCAGTCGTTCGTCGGGCTGTTCGCCGTGGTGAAGTCACAGTAGGGCTCGGTGATGAACGTGACGACCTGATCGGCGAAGAAGAGGCCGATCGCCATGCCGATGACGACCGCGACGCTCGCCTTGAAAAGCCGGTTACGCAGCTCGCGGACGTGGTCGATGAGGGACATCTGCCCCTCGGCCGCCCGTTGGAACTGACTCGGACCCTTGCGGAGTGCCACTGCCGGGCGCGGGGATCAGCTGTTGTCGCGCACGCGCTGGACCGGATCCAGCGGCGAAGCCTGGTCGTCGGCCACCGTCGGCGGCAGCGGCTTGTGGCCCGCCTGGGCCTCCGCCTTGGCCTGCACGTCGTCGTCGGCGAGCCCGCGGGTCTCCGCCTTGATGATGCGCAGCGAGCGGCCGAGCGAACGCGCGGCGTCAGGCAGCCGCTTGGCGCCGAACAGCAGCACCAGCACCACCACGAGCACGATGATGTGCCACGGCTTCAAAGCGCCCATCTTGCCGACCTCCCAGCTGTTGAACCGTCGACCCCACCCATCCTACGTACGGCAGGGCGACGTTGCACCGGCCGCGTGGCCGGCTGACGTCGAGCAAGTCTGCGTGACGGGGATCCGAGCGTCAACCGACCGAAAGTAACAACTTAATGTTTCGACGGTTTTGCGGCCGCGGCCCGGGCCAGGCTGGCCTCCAGGCCGGCGACCCGCTCGGCCAGCTCTTCGACCCCGCTCTGGAGCGCCTGAGCCGATTCGACCCGGTCGCGAAGTCGCTCACCGGCGCGCTGGAGCGCACCGAGCCGACGCAGCACGGGCGCGCACACGGCACCGAGCACGACGAGGCCGATCAGGACGAGGCCACCCACCAACCACCAGACCACGCGGCTACCCTACCCGGCGGGCCGCCGGCTCACGCCCCGTACGCGGCCAGGGCGGCGCGCGCCTCGCGGCGCACCTCGGCGGCGAGCTCCGCCGGGGCCACCACGGACACCTCCGGGCCCAGGCCCAGCACCAGCCGGCGCGCCCACGCCATGTCCACCGCCCGCAGGGACACCAGCCAGCGCTCCGGCGAATCCTCCACGACGCTCTCGCACGGGTAGTACTCCGTGATCCAGCGCGCCCACCGGCCCACGCTCAGCGTGACCAGCGGCATGTCGGCGTCCGGCCGGAAGATGCCCTCGCGCAGGTCCTTCGGGGCCGCCCCGGCCGGCACGACGGCCGGCTCGGGCAGCTCCGCGTGCTCATCGATGCGGTCGAGCCGGAACAGCCGCACGCCCTGGGCGGCGCGGCACCACGCCTCCAGGTAGGCGTGCCCCTCGGCCACGACCACGCGCATCGGGTCCACGACACGCTCACTGACCCGGTCGCGGGTGGCGCTGTAGTAGCGCAGCCGCAACGCGTTGCCCCGCTGCACGGCCGCGCGCAGGTCCGCCAGCCGCCGGGTCGTGTTGGGCGGCAGCCGTACGGCCACCGGCAGGTCCGCCGCCGCGTCCCCGGCCGCCGACTCGATCTTGGCGAGGGCGCTCTCCACGGCCGCCCGGTCGTGCGCGCCCGGCAGCTCGGCCAGCATCCGCAGCGCGACCACGAGGGCCAGCGCCTCGTCCTGGGTGAGCCGCAGCGGCCGGTCGATGCCCGCGTCGTAGGTGATGGTCACCCGGTCGCCGTCGAACGCCATGTCGATCAGGTCACCCGGGCCGTACCCGGGCAGGCCGCAGACCCACAGCAGCTCCAGGTCCTCGCGCAGCTGCCGCTCCGTCACGCCCAGGTCGGCCGCCGCCTCGGCGACCTCGATGCCGGGCCGGGCCAGCAGGTACGGCACGAGGTTGAGCAGGCGGCCCAGCCGGTCGCCGCCGGCCGCCGTCACGGGCGGGCCCCCGCGGGGCTCGGCACGCCGCGGGCCGCCGGCACGGCCGGCGGCTCCCCGGCCGCCTCGGCCAGATCCTGCAGGCGCGCCACGACGGCCTTGCGCACCTCGTCGGGCTCCAGGACGGTCACGTCGGCGCCGTAGCCGACCAGCCAGCGGGCCAGCCCTTCCGCGTCGCCGTAGCCCAGCGCCAGGCGGTCGCCGTCCGGGTCCGAGGACAGGTGCTCGGCGAACCGGCGCACCCCCGCCGCCCGGCCCGGGCGCACGAGCACGACCGCCCGGCCGGTGCGGTCCGGCGGACCCCCGCCCCAGTTCGCCACATAGCTGATCAGGTTCACGTCGGCCGGCGGGCGGTACGCGCCCGGCAGGCCGACGAGCGCGACCGGTCCCACGATGCGTGACAGCCGGAAGCAGCGCGCCGCGTCGCGGTCACGGTCGTGACCCACCACGTACCAGCGGCCCCGCCAGCACACCACGCCCCAGGGTTGCAGCCGGCGGGTCATCGCCGAGTCCTCCTCGGGGACCCGGTAGTCGAAGCGGACCTCCCGGCGTTCCCGGGCGGCGGCCTGCAACGGGCCGAACGCCGGGTCCACGGTCACGACCGGCTCCACCCCGAGAGTGGCCTGCGGGTCCACGTCCACGCCCGCCGCGCGCAGTTTCAGCAGGCCCGAGCTGGCCGCGGCCGCCAGGCCCGCGTGCTGCCACAGGCGGGCCGCGATGCCCACGGCCGCGGTCTCCTCCGGCTCCAGGTGGATGTCGGGCAGCGCGTACTCCCGGCGGGCGATCCGGTAGCCGGGCTCGGTGTCGAACGCGCTCGCCGTCCCGGTCTCCAGAGGCACGCCGAGATCTCGCAGTTCCGCCTTGTCCCGTTCGAACTTGCGTTGGAACGCCTCGTGTTCGCGGCTGTCGCCGGCATTGTGCTCGTAGCCGGGCACGGTGGCGGCGATCTGCGCTGCGGTGAGGAACCGCCGGGTGGACAGCAGGCAGATGACGAGGTTGACCAAGCGTTCGGTCCGGGTCCTGGACACGGTAGCGACGCTAGCAGTACCGCCGGCCGGGCGTGGGCTAGCGTGGCGCCGTGGTGCGCTGGCGTGAGGGAACCGTGACCGCCGTGAAACGGCGATGGGCCGGAGCGGTCGAGCTGGAGGTGGCGCTCACCCGCCGCGATCCCTCCGATCCGCCGTCGGTACGGGCGGTCGCCTACCCCGCACTGGTGGGCGACCCGCAGGCGGGCGACCGGGTGCTGCTGAACACGAACGCCCTGGCCATGGGCCTGGGCACCGGCGGGTACGCCCTGGTGGTGGCCCTGCCGGACCGGTTGCCGCCCGATCCGCCCCGCGCGCCCGGGCACGTCGTGAAGGCCCGCTACACGCCGTTGCAGGCGATCGTGCTGGCCGCCGACGAGGAGGACTCACCCCACCGGGCGGCGCTGGCCGGTGCCACGGAGCTCGACGGGCTGCCCGTGGTGACCGCGGACCTGCACTCCGCGCTGCCCGCGATCCTCGCCGGGGTGCGCGCCGACACGCCCACCGCCCGGGTGGCGTACGTCATGACCGACGGCGGCGCGTTGCCGGCGTGGTTCTCCCGCACGCTGGACGCGCTGCGCGGCGACCTGTGCGGGGTCGTGACGGTCGGGCAGGCGTTCGGCGGCGACCTGGAGGCCACCAACATCCACAGCGGTCTCCTGGCCGCCCGGCACGCCCTGCGCGCCGACGTGGCCATCGTCAGCCAGGGCCCGGGCAACCTGGGCACCGGGACCGCGTGGGGGTTCTCCGGCACGGCCGTGGGCGAGGCGGTCAACGCGGTCGCCACGCTGGGCGGCCGGCCGGTCGGCTCCCTGCGGGTCTCCGACGCCGACCCGCGCGAGCGCCACCGGGGCGTGTCGCACCACAGCCTCACGGCGTACCACCGGGTCGCCCTGGCCCCCGCGGACCTGGTCGTCCCGGCCGGCCTGGCGCCCGACCTGGCCGCGGCCGTCACGGCGGCGTTGGCACCGCTCACCCCGCCGCACCGGGTCGTCACCGTGCCGGCCGACGGGCTGGACGCGGCGCTGCGGGCGCTGCCGGTGAAGCTGTCGACGATGGGCCGCGGCCTGGACGCCGACCACGCGTACTTCGTCACCTGCGCGGCAGCGGGCCGCCACGCCGCCGCCCTGGCGGAACAGCGGTCCTAGAAAAAGATCATCAGAGCGGCGAAGCCGGCCACGACCAGGACGAGCGCGACGATGAGCACCCAGGTGGGCACGAGGTACTCGCCGCGGCGGTTGCGTTCGATCTCCTGACGCACCTTCGCCCGCCGCTTCTGCAGGTACCCCTCCCGCACCCAATCGGGCTTGCGCTGCGGCTCCTGTTCGCTCACCCGCTCATGGTCACATACTGGCGATGAGGCGCTCCACGCGCTCGTCGTAGGCCCGGAACGGGTCCTTGCACAGGACCGTGCGCTGGGCCTGGTCGTTGAGCTTGAGGTGGACCCAGTCGACCGTGAAGTCGCGCCGCTTCTCCTGGGCGTGGCGGATGAACTCGCCGCGCAACCGCGCCCGGGTGGTCTGCGGCGGGGTCTCCTTCGCCTCGAAGATGTCCAGGTCGGTGGCGACCCGGTCGACCTGCCCGCGCTTTTCCAGCAGGGCGTACAGGCCCCGGTTGCGGCGCAGGTCGTGGTAGGCCAGGTCCATCTGCGCGACCCGCGGGCTGGACAGGGACAGGCCGTGCTTGGCCTGGTAGCGCTCGATGAGCTTGAGCTTGGTCACCCAGTCGATCTCCCGCTCGACCGGGCTGAGGTCGCCGGACTCGACGGCGGCCAGCAGCCGGCCCCACAGGTCGATGACCCGCTTGGTGGCCGCGTCGCCGCCCCGGCGCTCCACGAACTCGCTGGCCCGCGCGAAGTACTCCTGCTGGATCTCCAGCGCGGAGATCTCCTTGCCGTTGACCAGCCGGACCTTGCGCCTGCCGGTGACATCGTGCGAGACCTCGCGGATCGCCCGGATGGGGTTTTCCAGGGTCAGGTCGCGCATAGCGACGCCGGCCTCGATCATCCGCAGCACGATGTCGGCGCTGCCGACCTTGAGCAGCGTGGTGACCTCGTTCATGTTCGAGTCGCCGACGATGACGTGCAGGCGCCGGTAGCGCTCCGCGTCCGCGTGCGGCTCGTCGCGGGTGTTGATGATCGGCCGGGACCGGGTGGTCGCCGACGAGACACCCTCCCAGATGTGCTCGGCGCGCTGCGACAGGCAGAACACCGCGCCGCGCGGGGTCTGCAGCACCTTGCCGGCGCCGCAGATGAGCTGGCGGGTCACCAGGAACGGAATGAGGATGTCGGCCAGCCGGCCGAACTCGCCGTGCCGCGAGACCAGGTAGTTCTCGTGGCACCCGTAGGAGTTGCCGGCCGAGTCGGTGTTGTTCTTGAACAGGTAGATGTCGCCGGCGATGCCCTCGTCGTGCAGCCGCTTCTCGGCGTCCACGAGGAGGCCTTCCAGGATCCGCTCGCCCGCCCGGTCGTGGACAACCACGTCGGCGATCGAATCGCACTCAGGCGTCGCGTACTCCGGATGTGAACCCACGTCCAGGTAGAGCCGCGCGCCGTTGCGCAGGAACACGTTGCTGGATCGACCCCACGACACCACCCGACGGAACAGGTAACGGGCCACCTCGTCCGGGGAGAGGCGGCGCTGCCCGCGATAGGTGCACGTGACGCCGTACTCGGTCTCAAGCCCGAAAATGCGCCGGTCCATGCACCGACATTAGCCGGCCGAGGCCGTCTGTGGTCAGTGTGCTCGCGCCCCTTGCGCTTTTTCGGTGGTACGCAGGGATTCCGTGTACGCGCGACACGCCGGGTACCGGGGAAGCAGCCCGGTTTCGCGCGCGTGCGCCAGCGAGGGGGCGGCGTCGTCGCGCGCCGACAGCAGGGGGTGCTCCGCCGGCCACTCGATGCCCAGCTCGGGGTCGAGCGGGTGCACGGTGTGCTCGCCGGCCGGGTTGTACGTCTCCGAGCACAGGTACGTCAGCGTCGCGTCGTCCGTGAGGGCGCAGAAGCCGTGCCCGAGGCCCTCGGCGATGTAGACCGCCCTGCGGTCGACGTCGTCGAGGCGCACGCCCTCCCAGCGGCCGAACGTGGGCGACCCCTCCCGGATGTCGACGATCACGTCGAGTACCGCGCCGCGGGTACAGGTGACGTACTTCGCCTGCCCGGGCGGTACGTCGGCGAAATGGATGCCGCGCACCACGCCGGCCGACGAGGTGGAGAGGTTGGCCTGGGCGAGCCGCAGCGGGTGCCCGACCGCCTCGGCGAGGTGGTCGAAGCGGTACCACTCGAGGAACACCCCGCGCGGGTCGCCGTGCTGCACCGGGGTGATCTCGAACGCGCCCTCGATGCCGAGCGGGCTGATCTTCACGAGGCCTCCAGCAGGTCGAGCAGGTAGTTGCCGTAGCCGCTCTTGGTCAGCGGCCCGGCCAGGACGCGCAGCTGTTCGTCGTCGATGAAGCCGTTGCGCCAGGCGGCCTCCTCGATACAGCCGATCTTGACGCCCTGCCGCTCCTCGATCACCCGGACGAACTCCGAGGCCTGCATGAGCGAGGAGAACGTACCCGTGTCCAGCCATGCCGTGCCCCGGTCGAGGACGGTGACCGTCAGGGCGCCCCGGCGCAGGTACGCGTCGTTGACCGCGGTGATCTCCAGCTCGCCCCGCGCGGACGGGGTCAGGTTGCGGGCGATCTCGACCACGTCGTTGTCGTAGAAGTACAGGCCCGGCACCGCGAACCTCGAACGGGGCTTCTCGGGCTTCTCCTCGATCGAGATGACCTTGCCGTCGGGGTCGAACTCCACCACGCCGTACGCCTCGGGGTTCGCCACCTGGTACGCGAAGACGCGCCCGCCGACGATCTCGGCCGAGTCGGAAAGCTGACGGCCCAGCCCCACGCCGTGGAAGATGTTGTCGCCGAGCACCAGGGCCACGGACTCGCCGCCGATGAACTCCTCGCCGATGACGAACGCCTGCGCCAGGCCCTCCGGCCGGGGCTGCGCCGCGTACGTGATGTCGATGCCCAGCTGGCTGCCGTCGCCCAGGAGCTGGCGGAACTGCCCCTGATCCTCGGGGGTGGTGATGATCAGGATCTCCCGGATGCCCGCCATGAGGAGGGTCGTCAACGGGTAGTAGATCATGGGCTTGTCGAAGACCGGCATGAGCTGCTTGGAAACGGCCCTGGTCAGCGGCCATAGCCGCGACCCGGTGCCGCCCGCCAGAACGATCCCGCGCATGGGAAGGGACCGTACCACCGTTGGACTAGACTCCCCTCCTCATGAGGCTTCTGGTCACCGGCGGCGCCGGGTTCATCGGCTCCCACTACGTGCGTACCCTGCTCAGCGGCGGTTTCCAGCCGTCGTCCGTCTCGGCCGTCACGGTGCTCGACAAGCTGACGTACTCGGGCAACAGAGCCAACCTCGACCCGGTGGCGGCCGATCCCCGGCTCACGTTCGTCCAGGGTGACATCTGCGACACCGCCCTGGTCGACGAGCTGGTCGCCGGCCACGACGCCGTGGTGCACTTCGCGGCCGAGTCGCACGTCGACCGGTCCATCGCGAGCGCGGCCCCGTTCGTGGTGACGAACGTGCTGGGCACCCAGACGCTGCTCGACGCGGCCGCCCGCCACCGGATCGGCCGCTTCCTGCACGTGTCCACCGACGAGGTGTACGGCTCGATCGAGACCGGGTCGTGGACCGAGGACTGGCCGCTCGCGCCGAACTCGCCCTACGCGGCCTCCAAGGCCGGCTCCGACCTGCTGGCGCTCGCGTTCCACCGCACGCACGGCCTCGACGTCGTCGTGACCCGCTGCTCCAACAACTACGGGCCGTACCAGTTCCCCGAGAAGGTCATCCCGCTGTTCGTCAGCAACCTGCTCGACGGCGGGACCGTGCCGCTCTACGGCGACGGCGGCAACGTGCGCGACTGGCTGCACGTGCACGACCACTGCGTCGGCATCCACCTGGCGCTGGAGAAGGGCCGCGCCGGCCAGGTCTACAACATCGGCGGCGGCACCGAGATGACGAACAAGGAGCTCACCGGCGAGCTGCTGGCCGCCCTGGGCGCCGGCTGGGACCGCGTCGTGCCGGTCACCGACCGCAAGGGCCACGACCGCCGGTACTCCCTGGACATCACCAAGATCTCCGAGGAACTCGGGTACGCCCCCAGCATTCCGTTCGCCCGCGGCCTGGCGGACACGGTCCAGTGGTACCGCGACAACCGGGCCTGGTGGGAGCCGCTGCGCGAGCGGGCGCGGCTGGAGTCGGCATGAGCCGTTGGCTCGTCACCGGGGCGGGCGGGATGCTCGGGCAGGACCTGCTCGCCGTCCTCAAGGACACCGCCTCGTCGGTGACCGCGCTCGCCCGCACCGACCTCGACATCACCGACCCGGCCGCTGTGCGCGCCGCCGTGACCGACCATGACGTCGTCGTCAACGCCGCCGCCTGGACCGACGTGGACGGTGCCGAGACCGCCGAGGCGGCCGCGACGGCCGTCAACGGGGTCGGCGTGGGCCACCTGGCCGACGCGTGCGCGTCCGCCGGGGCGCGGCTGCTGCACGTGTCCACGGACTACGTCTTCGCCGGCGACGGCACCTCGCCGTACGCGGAGGACGCCCCCACGGCTCCCGTCAACGCGTACGGGCGCTCGAAGCTCGTCGGCGAGCGGGCCGTGCTCACCCTGGCCCCCGACGTGGGCTACGTCGTGCGGACCGCCTGGCTGTACGGCGCGGGCGGGCGCAACTTCGTGACCACGATGCTGCGGCTGGCCGCCGAACGCGACACCCTCGACGTGGTCGACGACCAGCGCGGCCAGCCCACCTGGTCGCGCGCGCTCGCGCAGCAACTCGTGGCACTCGGCGGCGCCGCGCTGGCCGGGTCGGCACCCGCCGGCGTCTACCACGGCACCGCGTCCGGCGAGACCACGTGGTACGGGCTGGCCCGCGAGGTGTTCGCCCGGCGCGGCCTGGACCCCGACCGGATCCGCCCGACGACCAGCGCCGCCTACGTGCGCCCGGCGCCCCGGCCCGCGTACTCGGTGCTGGGCCACGCCCGCTGGGCGGCGGCCGGCCTGCCACCCCTCCCCGACTGGCGCACCTCCCTCGCCACCTTCCTCTCCACCTGACGGGCACCCGTCGAAGGGCACTCGCCGAAATTGGCCTTACGTACCGAATGTCGCCCAGAATTCGGTACGTAAGGCCACTCGGCGGCGCAAGGCGCGAAGGGCAAGGCGCGAAGGGCACGCGGCGCGAGGCAGCGTGAGCGGCGCAGCCCGCCGCGCTTGCGGGGCGGGCTGCGGTGAGCGTGACTGGTGCTACTGGGGGGCGCCGCCGGAGGAGTCGCCGCCGGCGGTCTTGTCGCGGTCGGTGTCCTCGTCGTCCGGGGCCTCGGCGCCGGCCTCCTCGGCCAGCTCCTTCTCGGCCCGGACGGTCGCGGTGCCGGTGGTCTTGGCGGGCGTGGCCTTCACCGGGTTGGCGGGGCTGCCCTTCACCGGCGGCTCGCCGCCCTCGGCCTTGGGGCTCTCCGCCGCCGCGGCCGGCGCGCCGGGCAGGAGGGCGGTCAGGGCCGCGCCGGTGATGCGGCGGAAGGCGCGGCCGACCTTGCGGCGGTCGAGGACGGCGATCTCCAGCTGGTTCGCGACGAGGGTGCGCTGAGCGCCGTTCTCGCCGCCCACGCTGCCGATCGCCTTGAGGGCCAGGGCGAGCGCCTCGGTGAGGCCGAGGTCGGCGTTGTGGCCCTGGCGCATGACGGTGGACAGGGCGTCCACCTGACCGCCCATCACGACGAAGCCGGGCTCGTCGCTGACGGAACCGTCGTAGGTCAGCCGGTAGAGCTCGTCGGCGGACGACGTGTGGCCCACCTCGGCGACGCAGATCTCGACCTCGAACGGCTTGGACTGCTCCGTGAAGATGGCGCCGAGGGTCTGCGCGTACGCCGTGGCGAGCGCCCGACCGGTCACGTCGCGGCGGTCGTACGAGTAGCCCCGCAGGTCGGCCAGGCGCACGCCGGCCGCCCGCAGGTTCTCGAACTCGTTGTAGCGGCCCACCGCGGCGAACCCGATGCGGTCGTAGATCTCGCTCACCTTGTGCAGCGTCGTGGAGAGGTTCTCCGCCACGAACAGCACACCACCCTCGTAGCTCAGCACCACGACGTTGCGGCCGCGCGCGATGTTCTTGCGCGCGTACTCCGAACGATCCCGCATGATCTGCTCGGGCGAGGCGTAGAACTGCATGGCCATGGGTGGTGGGTCTCCTAACTACCGGGTGTGGGAACGGGACGAGCGAATACGGCTCCGGCGTCAGCCGCCGATGTTCTCGTTGCGGGCCGCCACGACGGCCTCGGCGAGCACGGCGGTCTCGGCCTCGGGCAGCCGGTGGGTGCCCTCGGCGCTGGCCGTCATCACCACGGGGTAGATCTTGCGGATGAGGTCCGGACCCCCGGTGGCCGTGTCGTCGTCGGCGGCGTCGTAGAGGGCCTCGACCGCCAGTCGGGCCGCCTCGTCGGCGCCCAGTCCCGGCCGGTACCGCTTCTTGAGCGCGGCCTTCGCGAACAGCGAACCGGAGCCGATGCCGTCGTAGCCGGTCTCCTCGTAGCAGCCGCCGGCCACGTCGAAGCTGAAGATGCGCCCGGCCCGCGCCGGGTCGGCGGCGTCGAGGTCGAAGCCCGCGAACAGCGGGATGACCGCGAGCCCCTGCATAGCCGCACCGAGGTTGTTGCGGATCATCGCGGCCAGCCGGTTGGCCTTGCCGTCGAGGGACAGCATCGTGCCCTCGATCTTCTCGTAGTGCTCCAGCTCCACCTGGAACAGGCGCATGAGTTCGATGCCCACGCCCGCCGTGCCGGCGATGCCCACCAGGGAGTACGCGTCGGCGGGGTGGACCTTCTCGATGTCGCGGCTGGCGATGAGATTGCCCATGGTGGCGCGCCGGTCGCCGGCCATGACGACGCCGCCCAGGTAGCTGACCGCCACGATCGTCGTGGCGTGGGGCGCCAGGTCGGCGCTGCCCGGGGGCAGCGGCCGCCGGCCGGGCAGCAGCGACGGGGCGGCCTGGCTCAGGAAGTCCGTGAACGATGACGTGCCCACGTTGGTGAACAGATCGGGCAGACGGCCGGAAGGATCAAAACCCACTGGCACGCTCACTGCCCGCCCTTCTGGACATAGCCCCGCACGAACTCCTCCGCGTTCTCCTCAAGCACCGAGTCGATCTCGTCCAGGAGGTCGTCGACGTCCTCGGTGAGCTTCTCCTGGCGCTCGGCCACCTCAGGGTTGACCTCGGGCGCCGGGGACTCGTCGATCTCCTCGTCGCGGCGGGACTTGCCGGACTGGGACTGACCGCCGGAATCGCGTGTAGCCATCCTGTCCTCCTCCAACATCGGTTGCAGAAAACCTACCTCGGCCGGGGCACAAAATCCTCGGCCCCCCGGCGGTTTCGCCCAGGGCGCACTCAGTTGGCGGTGATAACTTCCAGAAGGTCCTTCGCACTGGGGCACCGGTCGAACAGCGCGCCCACGTGCTTGCGGGTGCCCCGCTCGGGCTCCATCATCGGCACCCGCACGAGCGACTCGCGGCCCACGTCGAAGATGACCGAGTCCCAACTGGCCGCGACGACCTCGCTGGCGTACTTGGCCAGGCAGCGGCCCCGGAAGTAGGCACGGGTGTCCTCCGGCGGCTCCGTCATGGCGCGACGGACCTCGTCGTCGTCGAAGAGCCGCTCCATGGCGCCGCGCGCCACCAGGCGGTGGTAGAGGCCCTTCTCCGGGCGAACGTCGGAGTACTGCAGGTCGACCAGCTGGAGCTTGGGCGAGCCCCAGGCGAGGTCCTCCCGCTCGCGGTAGCCCTCCAGCAGCCGCAGCTTGGCGACCCAGTCCAGCTCGCCCGCGCAGAGCATGGGGTCGCGGCCGAGCCGGTCGAGCACGCTCTCCCAGCGGGCCAGCACGTCCTCGGTGATGTCGTCCGAACCGTTGGCGTCCACAAAGGAGCGCGCCCGCTCCAGGTACGCCCACTGCAGGTCGAGCGCGGTGAGCCGGCGCCCGTCGCGCAGCCGCATCAGGTGGGTGAGGCTCGGGTCGTGGCTGACGGCCTTCAGCTCGCCGACCGGGTCGGCGATGCCCAGGTCGGGGGTGAGCACCTTGGCCTCGATCATCGCGAGGACCAGGGAGGTCGTGCCCGCCTTGAGGTAGGTGGAGATCTCCGAGAGGTTCGCGTCGCCGATGATGACGTGCAGGCGCCGGTACTTGTCGGCGTCGGCGTGCGGCTCGTCGCGGGTGTTGATGATGGGCCGCTTGAGGGTGGTCTCCAGGCCCACCTCGACCTCGAAGAAGTCGGCGCGCTGGGAGATCTGGAAGCCCGCCTGCGAGCCGTCCTGGCCGATGCCGACCCGGCCCGCCCCGCACACGATCTGGCGGGTCACGAAGAACGGGGTCAGGTGCGTGACGATGTCGGCGAACGGGGTCTGGCGGGCCATGAGGTAGTTCTCGTGGGCGCCGTAGCTGGCGCCCTTGTTGTCGGTGTTGTTCTTGTACAGGTGGATCTGTCCGACGGTCGGCACGGTCGCGGCCCGGCGGGCCGCCTCGGCCATCACCCGCTCCCCCGCCTTGTCCCACAGCACCAGGTCGCGCGGGTTCGTCACCTCGGGCGTCGAGTACTCCGGGTGGGCGTGGTCGACGTAGAGCCGGGCGCCGTTGGTCAGGATGACGTTGGCCAGGCCCAGGTCCTCGTCGGCGAGGGCCTCCGCCGGGTCGTACAGCGAACCGGAGTACGTGAAGCCGCGGGCGTCACGCAGTGGCGACTCCTCCTCGTAGTCCCAGCGCGCGCGGCCGCCGCGGGTCAGCTCGGGACGGGCACCGTAGGCGTTGACGACCTGCGAGGAGGTCACCATCGGGTTGGCCGCGGGTTGGCCCGGCACGGACACGCCGTACTCGACCTCGCTGCCCATGATCCGTCGTACGCTCACTGGGAGGGCTCCTGTCGCTGGGGCTGATGCTTCGAGCGTAGACGCATCGGATGGCCACGGGTGGCCGGCTGACCGGCGGCATGCGAGGAACGGTCGCCTTGGTTCGCTGGCCCTCCGGCCCGCCGGATCGCGCGCGGCGCGCGGTCGGGACCCCGACCGCGACGCGGCCCGACGCGTCCAGCCGCCGTGAAAAAGGCTCATGGCCCCGGCGTCCGCCGGGGCCATGAGCGTGTCGTCCGTTACAGGTACTGGCCGGTGTTGCTGACCGTGTCGATCGAGCGGCCGGCCTCGGCGCCCTTGCCACCGGAGACGAGCGTGCGGATGTAGACGATCCGCTCGCCCTTCTTGCCGGAGATACGCGCCCAGTCGTCCGGGTTGGTGGTGTTGGGCAGATCCTCGTTCTCCCGGAACTCGTCGACGCACGCGTCGAGGAGGTGCTGCAGGCGCAGGCCCTTGCGTCCGGTGGAGAGGAACTCCTTGATCGCCATCTTCTTGCCCCGGTCGACGATGTTCTGCACCATGGCACCGGAGTTGAAGTCCTTGAAGTACAGGACCTCCTTGTCGCCGTTGGCGTAGGTCACCTCGAGGAAGCGGTTCTCCTCGGTCTCCGAGTACATCCGCAGGACCACGGCCTGGATCATCGCCTGCACGCAGGCGTCCGCCGACCCACCGTGCTCGGCCAGGTCGTCGGCGTGCAGCGGCAGCCCCGTCAGGATGTACTTGCTGAAGATGTCCTTCGCGGCCTCGGCGTCCGGGCGTTCGATCTTGATCTTCACGTCCAGGCGGCCCGGCCGCAGGATCGCCGGGTCGATCATGTCCTCACGGTTGGAGGCGCCGATCACGATGACGTTCTCCAGCCCCTCCACGCCGTCGATCTCGCTCAGCAGCTGCGGCACGATCGTGTTCTCGACGTCGGAGGACACACCCGAGCCACGGGTCCGGAAGATCGAGTCCATCTCGTCGAAGAACACGATGACCGGCGTGCCCTCGCTGGCCTTCTCGCGGGCCCGCTGGAAGATCAACCGGATGTGCCGCTCCGTCTCACCGACGTACTTGTTGAGCAGCTCGGGGCCCTTGATGTTGAGGAAGTAGCTGGTCTTCTTCTCCTCGCCGCGCTTGTCGGCGATCTTCTTGGCCAGCGAGTTGGCCACGGCCTTGGCGATGAGCGTCTTGCCGCAGCCGGGCGGGCCGTAGAGCAGCACGCCCTTCGGCGGGCGCAGCTGGTGCTCCCGGAACAGGTCGGCGTGCAGGAACGGCAGTTCGACCGCGTCGCGGATCTGCTCGATCTGGGAGTGCAGGCCGCCGATGTCGGTGTAGTCGACGTCCGGCACCTCCTCCAGCACGAGCTCCTCGACCTCGCTCTTCGGGATGCGCTCGTAGGCGTAGGCGCTGCGCGGCTCGATGAGCAGCGAGTCGCCGGCCCGCAGCGCGGACGCGTTGAGCGTGTCGGCGAGGTGCACCACCCGCTCCTCGTCGGCGTGCGAGATGACCAGGGCGCGGTCCAGGACGCCGGTCTCGGCGTTCTCCATGACCTCCTTGAGCATCACCACCTCGCCGGCCCGCTCGAAGCCGAGCGCGTCGACGATGTTCAGCGCGTCGTTGAGCAGCACCTCCTGCCCGCGGCGGAGGTCCTCGACCTCGATCGCCGGGGACACCGCGACCCGCAGCTTCCGACCGCCGGTGAACACGTCCACCGTGCCGTCGGGGTAGCGGCCGAGGAAGACGCCGTAGCCGCTCGGCGGCTGTGCCAGGCGGTCGACCTCCTCCTTGAGCGTGACGATCTGGGCCCGCGCCTCCTTGAGCGTGGCCACGAGCCGCTCGTTGTTCTCCGTCGCCCTCGCCAACTGCGCCTGGGTCGCGGCGAGTCGCTCCTCCAACTGACGAACATGCCGCGGGCTCTCGGTCAGCTTCCGCCTCACCAGGGCGAGTTCCTCCTGGAGGAACGCGACCTGCGTGGCGAGATCGTGGGCCTCCCTCTCCCAGCGTTCGGCGCGAGCATCCGCGTCCTCACTGCGTGCCACGTCCCACCTCCCCGGGGGGTACTGCCTGACGCGGCGGGAGCCGCGTCCTGCTCTCGTGCCATAAACACTAACCGGTTTGACCTCCCAGCGTCCCCACCCGAGGCGGCTGTCGCAAGGTCGTTATCGCGGTGCGGTACGGTCGAGAACGTGACGACCGAACCCCTGCGTGTCTGGGTCGACCAGGACCTGTGCACCGGCGATGGGCTGTGCGTGCAGTACGCCCCGGAGGTCTTCGAGTTCGACATCGACGGCCTGGCCTACGTCAAGGGCACCGATGGTGAGCTGCTCACTTCCCCTGGTAGCCAGGTGGATGTGCCCGAAAACCTGCGTCTTGAGATCATCGACGCGGCCAAGGAGTGCCCGGGCGACTGCATTCACGTGCAGCGGGCCGCCGACGGCGTGGCCGTGGCGGGCCCGGACGCCGACTGACGTCAGATTGGGCGGCCTACCAAAGATCCGACAAGCTGGGCAAACTCCTCAAGTCGGGCGATTTGCCCCGCCCCGCCGTCGTCCATCGTCTTGCCGAAGCGCAACGCGTCGTGGCGCACCCCGGTCTCCTCGCGGCCGGACCCGGCGCCCGCCTCGTCCAGTGAGCTGAGTAACAGGTAGACATCCACGCCGTCCACCCGCACCTGGCCGTCGGCGCCGCGCAGCAGGCGGCGCCGGCAGCCCACCTCCGTGACCGCCGACAGCGGCACGACCCGGATCGACGACGTCATGGCACCCGTCGGGCCGTCCGTGGGGGCCATGTCCTCGCCGTGCCACAGCACGAGGCGGGTGCCGTCACACACGGCCACCTCCTGCCAGACGCCGTTGACCTCGTTCACGAAGCGTTCCAGCGTGAAACCCAGCACCGAGCCGCCCGACAGCACCCCATCGAGGGCCTCCAGTGCCACGTCGGGGTCGCGCAGGTAGGCGCGCGCGGCGGAGTCCAGGTCGGGGTAGGGCGACCAGTCGGGAAACACCGCGGGCAGATCGTTGCCGTACGCCGGCCGGTTCACCGTGGCATCTCCTCCGGGCCCTCCGACGCGGTGGCTTCCAACGCGGTGGCTTCCCGCGCGGCGTTCCCGCGCTTGCGCAGAGCATATGCCTCCGCGCCCTTGCTGGGCTTTCGCCGTCTGGGCGGAGCGATCACCCCGGGGGCCAGCTTGCGGGCACTGATCAGAAACGCGGTATGCGCGATCATCCGATGGTCGGGGCGCACCGCCAGGCCGTCGGCGTGCCAGTCGCGCACGAGGGACTCCCACGCCCGGGGCTCGGTGTAGCCGCCCCGCTCCCGCAGCGCCTCGACCGTCTCCGACAGTTGGGGGGTCGTCGCGACGTACGCGATGAGGACGCCGCCCGGCACGAGTGCCCGGTCGACCAGGTCGAGGCAGTCCCAGGGCGCCAGCATGTCCAGGATGATCCGGTCGAACCCGGTCTCCCGGCACTCGTTCACGTCACCGACCGACAGCTGCCACGCCTTGGGCGGCGCGCCGAAGAACGCCTCCACGTTGCGGCGGGCGATGTCGGCGAAGTCCGGCCGCACCTCCCACGAGTGCAGCTCGCCGCCGTCGCCGACGGCCCGCAGCAGCGAGCAGCTCAGCGCGCCCGACCCCGCGCCCGCCTCGAGCACCTTCGCGCCCGGGAACACATCGCCCATCGCCACGATCTGGGCGGCGTCCTTGGGGTAGATCACCTGCGCGCCGCGCGGCATCGACAGCACGTAGTCCGACAGCAGCGGCCGCAGCGCGAGGTACGCCGTGCCGCCCGCCGACGTGACCACGCTGCCGTCCGGCAGCCCGATGAGGTCGTCGTGGGCGAGCGCGCCCCGGTGGGTGTGGAACTCCCTGCCGGGCTCGAGCACGATCGTGTGCATGCGGCCCTTGGGGTCGGTCAACTGCACCCGGTCGCCCGGGACGAAGGTGGTGGATCGGGTCACCGTGCGGACTTCCTCATTCAGAATCGGGACGGGCCGCGGTCAGCGCCCGGGCCAGGTCGGCGGTGCGCAGCACACCAGCCGCCGCGCCGTCCGAGAGTACGAGGTAGACCGGTGCCGGGTTCATCCGCACGGCCCGCACCAAGTCCTCCCCGGAAAGTTCCACAGCGAGCGTACGGCCGGGGTCCAGCGTACGGGCGACAGACTCGACGGAAACCCAGGGCCGCCGCTCGACGGGCACCGCGGCGGCCGCCTCGTCGTGCACGAGCGCCACGAGCCGGCCCTGGCCGTCCGTCACGCCCAGCGCGGCGCCACCCCCGCGCCGCTGCGCCTCCGCCAGCGGGGTGCCGGCCGGCACGGCCACGAGCGGCGTCACGAGGGAGCCCAGGCGCAGCCCCGCCAGGCGGGACGCGACGCGGCCCTGGCGGATCGCCGCCCACGCGCCGCGCCACAGCACGACCGCGATCATCACCGTGAACAGCAGCCCCACCAGCCCCACCCAGCGCGCGGCGTACGCCGCCACGCCGGCGGCCGCGGAACCCGCCGCCACGAATACGCCGCACCAGCCGGCCACCCGGCTGCCCTTGTGGGGGTCGCCCGTGATCGCCCAGATCACGGCGCGCAGGATCCGGCCGCCGTCCAGCGGCATGCCGGGCAGGGCGTTGAACGCGGCCACCAGCAGGTTGCTGACCGCCACCTGCCAGGTCAGCTCACGCACCAGCCCGGCGCCGGGCTGCACGACGGCCGCGGCGACCGCGCCGAAGCCGAGCACCGCGGAGACCACCGGCCCGGCGAGCGAGACCAGCAGGTCCGCCCGGGCGCTCGGGCTGCGCGCGTCCATCTCCGTGTACCCGCCGAACAGGTCCAGCGTGATCGCGTGCACCTCGATGCGGAAGCGCCGGGCGGTCAGCGCGTGCCCCAGCTCGTGCAGGAACACCGACAGCAGCAGGCACAGCACGAACGCGCCGCCCATGACGTAGGCGCTGACGCCCGTCCCGGCGGCGCTGGGCAGCTGCCCGTACATGAGGATGAGCAGCCCCGCGAGCAGCAACCAGGTCGCGTTGAGATACACGGGGACCCCTGCCACCGTGGCCAGCCGCAGCCCTTGACGCTCGCTCATGGTCTCCGATCGTAGGCGGGCCGGCGCGGGGCGCCGCCGTGGCGGCCGTGTCGTACCGGTGGCTTAGCCTCAACGCATGTCGGTCGACGCCTCCCCCGCAGCCTCCCCCCAGCCGTCACTGTCCCCGTCCCGCGCGGCCGACTTCAAGACCTGCCCGCTGCTCTACCGGTTCCGCACGATCGACCGCATCCCCGAACAGCCCACCACCGACCAGGCCCGCGGCACTCTCGTGCACGCGGTGCTGGAGAAGCTGTTCGACCTGCCCGCCGCCGAGCGCACCCGCCCCCGGGCCGGGGAACTCGTGGTCCCGCAGTGGCAGCGGCTGCGTGAGGAGCGGCCGGAGCTGGGCGACCTGTTCGGCGACGAGGGGCCCACCGAGCCGGAGTTCCTCGACTCGACCGGGGCCCTGCTCGACGGTTACTTCACCGTGGAGGATCCGCGCCGCCTGGAGCCCGGCGAGCGCGAGTGCCTGGTCGAGGGCACGCTCGACGACGGGCTGCGCATCCGGGGCTACATCGACCGCCTCGATGTCTCACCGGGTGGCGACCTGCGGGTGGTCGACTACAAGACGGGTGGCGCGCCCCGCGAGGCGTTCGAGGCGCGGGCCCTGTTCCAGCTCAAGTTCTACGCGCTCGTGCTGCTGCGCACGCGCGGGGTGGTGCCGCGCGCGCTGCGGCTGATCTACCTCAAGGACGCCGAGATCCTCGACTACGCGCCCGACGCCGAGGAGCTGGCCCGGTTCGAGCGCACCCTGGTGGCGCTGTGGCGGGCGATCGAGCGGGCCACCGCCGAGCGCGATTTCCGGCCCAAGCCGAGCCGCCTGTGCGACTGGTGCGCCCACCAGGCGCGCTGTCCGGCCTACGGCGGCACTCCGCCGCCCTTTCCCGAGGCCGTGCCGGCCGTGCCGGTCGCCGACATCGTCGTCAGCACGGACGAGTAGCCGGTGCGTCGGGTGACCCCGGCGCGGGCCACCTACTGACGTGCGGCCGCCGGCGCGACCAGCCCGCGCAACGTCGCCAGGCGCACGTCGACCAGGCCGTCGTGCAGGTGCAGCCGCTCTCCGGTCGCGGTGACGGCGACCTCCTGCGGCACGGCGATCACCGTGCAGCCGGCGGCGAGCGCGGAGGCGATCCCGACCGGCGAGTCCTCGATGGCCACGCACCCGGTCGGGTCGACACCCAGCGCGGCCGCCGCCGTCAGGTACGGCGTGGGGTCGGGCTTGCGGGCGGTGACGTCGTCGGCGGTGACGACGACGTCGAAGTTGGTCGGGTCGAGGGTGCGCAGCGCCACGTCGACGAGGCTGCGGCCGGTCGAGGTCACCAGCGCCGTGGGTACGCCGGCCGCGCGCACCTCGGTGAGTAGCTCCCGCGCGCCCGGCTGCCAGGTGAGCTCGTTGGCGAACAGCTCGGCCACCCGGGTCGCGACCCACCGCGCCCCGGATCGCGGATCGCGCCAGGGCTGCCCGAGGTCCTCGTGCAGCAGGCGGAAGGTCTCCGCCTCGCTGGTGCCGATCATCGCGAGGCGGGCCCGGTCGGACAGCCGTCCGCCGTACCGGCGGGCGAGTTCGCCGAGGGCGATGCCCCAGAGGCGCTCGCTGTCGATGAGGGTTCCGTCCATGTCGAACAGGACCGCGGAGGGGCCGGGAGAGGTCACGGCGCCATTCTGCCGAGAGCGGCTCACGGATCGCCCGCCCTTGTGACGCGTTCGGCAGACCGATTTGCCGATATTTCATGGTTAAGAACCTGATGACCGATAGCTTGATCTCTGTGATGGGGAACGCGGCCTCCGCACAGGACGTGTGGAAGGTGTACGGCACCGGCGAGGCCCAGGTGGTGGCACTGCGCGGGATCAATGTCGCGTTCGAGTGGCAGAAGCTCACCGCGATCATGGGCCCGTCGGGTTCCGGCAAGTCGACCCTCATGCACTGCCTGGCCGGCCTCGACACCGTCAACCGCGGCGAGGTCCGCATCGGCGACACCGTGCTCACCCAACTGAACGACGCCGGCCTGACGAAGGTCCGCCGCGACCGCGTCGGCTTCATCTTCCAGCAGTTCAACCTGCTGCCCACGCTCACGGCCAAGGAGAACATCCTGCTGCCGCTCGCCATCGCCGGCCGCAAGCCCGACCAGCGGTGGTTCGACAAAATCATCGACACGGTCGACCTCGGCGACCGCCTCAGCCACCGCCCGTCACAGCTGTCGGGCGGTCAGCAACAGCGTGTCGCGTGCGCCCGGGCGCTCGTGTCCCGGCCCCAGGTCATCTTCGGCGACGAGCCGACCGGCAACCTGGACTCCCAGTCCGGGGCCGAGATCCTGCGGTTCCTGCGCACCTCCGTCCGCACGTTCGGGCAGACGATCATCATGGTCACCCACGACCCCAACGCCGCCTCGTACGCCGACCGGGTCGTGTTCCTGGTGGACGGCCAGATCGTCGAGGAGGTCACCGACCCGACAGCCGACCTGGTGCTCGACACGATGCGCAGCCTGGACACCCGGCTCGGCCGGCCCGACGAGCCCGGCCCGCCGCCGGAACCCAGGTGAGCCCGCCGTGCTCCGGGCGATGCTGCGCGGCCTGCTGACGCACAAACTACGCCTCGCGCTGTCGGCGCTCGCCGTGGTGCTCGGCACCATGTTCATGACGGGCGCCTTCGTCGGCGGCGACACGATCGCCAAGGGCTTCGAGAACCTGTTCGCCACGACCCAGGAGGACCTGGACGTTCAGGTCACCGCCGTGAGCGACGCGCCACGCAGCCAGACGGGGACGAGCACGCCGACCGCCTTCGTCGACCCGTCCGCGCTCGCCAAGATAGAGGCCGTCCCGGGTGTGGCGAAGGCGACCGGCCTGGTGCTCGTCGACGGCGCCCGGGTCATCGGCCCCGACGGCAAGGTCGTGCCGAGCACCGGCCCGCCCCGGTACGGCAGCAGCTGGGTCGACGACGGCAGCGGGTTCGTCGTGCTCCGCGAGGGCCGGGCCCCGGTGCAGCCCGACGAGGTGGCGGTCAACGCGACCCTCGCCGACGCGGCCGACCTGACCGTCGGCGGCACCGTGAAGGTGCTGACCCTGCGCCCGGAGCCCGAGACGTTCCAGGTCGTAGGCATCTTCGGGTACGAGGGCGACCGCGACAGCCTCGGTGGCGAGACGAACGTGGCGTTCACGCTGCCGACCGCGCAGCGGGTCATGATCGACGCGCCCGGCAAGTTCACGCAGGTGGACGTCACCGCCACACCCGGCGTGACGCCGACCGCCCTGCGCGACGACATCGCGGCCGCCCTCGGCCCGGGGTACGCGGTGAAGACCGCCGACGAGGTGGCCGAGGAGCAGGCCGACGCGATGCAGGGGTTCGTCGGGATCCTCAAGAACGGGCTGGCCGTCTTCGCGTTCATCGGGCTGTTCACGGGTACATTTCTGATCTTCAACACGTTCGCCATGCTGGTCGCGCAGCGGACCCGGGAGCTGGCCCTCTACCGCGCGTTCGGGGCGGGGCGCGGGCAGGTGCTGCGCGGCGTCCTCGCCGAGGCCGCGCTGCTGGGGCTGGCCGCCTCGCTCGTCGGGCTCGTCCTCGGCGCCGGGGTCGGCTACCTGCTCACGGCGGCGTTGGAGGCCCTGGCCAACACGAGCCTGCCCGTGACCGGCGTGATCCTGCGGCCGTACGTGGTCATCGCCACCCTCGCGGTCGGCGTCGGCGTCACCGTGCTCGCGGCGCTGGTGCCGGCGCTGCGCGCGGGCCGGGTGGCGCCCGTGGCCGCGATGCGCGAGTCGGCCGCCCCGGAGCGCCCACTGGGACCGCTCACCATCGCGGGGGCGGTCGTCCTGCTCGCCGGCGCGGGCCTGCTCACCCTGCGGCTCACGGGTGCGGTGGAGGGCCAGAACGTCCTCCTGCTGGGCGGCGGGACCCTGCTGGCCTTCCTCGGCGTCGCCATGCTGGCCCCGGCGATCAGCCGGCCGGTGACCACGACCCTGGGCCGGCCCGTCTCGTTCACCACGCCGGGGCGGCTCGGCGCCCGCAACACCGGGCGCAACCCGATCCGTACGGCCGTGACGGCGGCCGCCCTCATGATCGGCGTGGCGCTCGCCACCGGCGCGGGGGTGTTCGCCAGTTCGGCGAAGGCCGGCATCAGCGACGCGTTCCGGGCGGAGTTGACCGCGCAGCTGGTCATCGCGGGCGATCTCACGACCGGTCAGGGTGGCTTCGACCCGGCGCTGATCTC
The DNA here is from genome assembly GCF_039528415.1 of Luedemannella helvata. Classification (NCBI taxonomy): domain Bacteria; kingdom Bacillati; phylum Actinomycetota; class Actinomycetes; order Micromonosporales; family Micromonosporaceae; genus Luedemannella; species Luedemannella helvata. The sequence continues at coordinate 32,259 of NZ_BAAALS010000009.1, read as the reverse complement.
CAGGATCACCGAGCTCCCCGAGGTCACGGACGCGTTGGCGCTCCAGGTCGACACCGTGCGCCTGGGCCAGGGCACCGCCGTGGTCGCCGCCACCGACGTGGGCGCCGCACAGGTTATCTTCTCGCTGCGGGCCACGGCCGGGGAGCTGCGGACGCTGCGGGCCGGCGAGTATGTCATCGACGCCGACACGGCCGCGCGCGACAACCTGACCGTGGGTTCGACGACGACCATGGTCCCGCCGCGCGGCGGGACGTTCCCGCTGCGGCTGGTGGGCATCTACGAGACCAGCAGGCTCGTCTCCGGCCCGCTGATCAGCACCGCCGACGCGGCCGGCTTCCGGACCCGGGTGGCCCAGCAGGGCTACGTGCGCGTCGCCGACGACGCGGCCGTACCGACCGTGAAGGACGAACTGACGGCCCTGTTCGCCGCCAATCCGGAGATCACGGTCGCGGACGCCTCGTCCGTGGTGGACCAGGCCCAGCAGTTCCTCGACGTCATCCTGGCCATCCTCAACGTCCTGCTGGGGCTGACGATCGTCGTGGCCGTCCTCGGGGTGATCAACACGCTGCTGCTGTCCATCTACGAGCGCACCCGCGAGATCGGGCTCATCCGGGCGGTGGGCATGAGCCGCGGCCAGGTCGCCCGCATGATCGGCGTGGAGTCCGTCCTCATCTCCGTGTTCGGCGCGCTGCTCGGCCTCGTCGTGGGTGTCGCGCTGGGCACCGCGATCGTGGTGGCCCTGGACAGCTCCGGCTACCTGTCGCTGACCCTGCCGTGGGGCTACCTCGTGGCCGTCCTGGTGCTCGCCGTCGTGGCGGGCGTGGTGGCCGCGATCCTGCCGGCCATCCGGGCCGCCCGCCTCGACGTGCTGCGCGCCATCGCCTACGAGTAGGCCGGCGCCGGCACGAGACGGCCCAGCACCGCCGGCAGGTCCGCCGTGTGTACGACGCCGAGGCGGCGGGTCGTGCGGGTCAGCCCCACGTACAGGTCGTTGAGGCCGCGCGGCGACTCCGCGATGATCTCATCCGGAGCCACGACCAGTACGGAGTCGAACTCCAGGCCCTTGGCCTCCGCCACGGTGAGCACGACGACCGGGCTCTCCAGGTCCGCGTCCGTGCCGCCCAGCTCCGCCCGGCGCGCCTCGGGCACGAGCACCCCGACCCGCCCGTCGCGTACGGCGGTCGACTCGGCCTTGGCCAGGTCGCCCACCACGGCCGCCAGCTCGGCCGGGGCCACCCGCAGCGCCCAGGGCTCACCCTCGGTGTCGCGCACGGAGCGCGGCGGCTCGCCGGGCGGGTCCAGCGCGGCGAGCACGTCCGCCGCCACGGCCATGACCTCCGCCGGGGTGCGGTAGTTGACCGTCAGCTCGGCCAGGCGCCACCGGTCGTCCACGAACGGGGCGAGCGTGCGTGCCCACGACGCGCTGCCGGCCAGCGCCCCGGTCTGCGCCACGTCCCCGACCAGGGTCATCGACCGGCTGGGGCAGCGGCGCATGAGCAGCCGCCAGGCCATGGGCGACAGCTCCTGCGCCTCGTCGACGATCACGTGCCCGAACGCCCACCGGCGGTCACGCGCCGCGCGCTGGGCGACCGTGAGGCCCTCGCCCTCGACGTGCCGCTCGGCCAGGCGGCTCGCGTCGAGCAGGTCGTGCGCCATGAGGACCTCGGGGTCGTCCTCGTCCTCGAGGTCGATCGACCGGGAGCCCAGCGCGATCTCCATGGCGCCCGCCGCGAACTCGACGCGCTGGCGCTCCTCCAGCTCGGCCATCGCGATGCGCATCCGCACCGCCCGGTCGTCCTCGCCGAGCAGCTCGGCGGCCTCGTCGAGGAGCGGGACGTCGGCGGGCGACCAGTCGTCGCCCGGCTCCCGGTGCAGCGCGGCGCGCTCGGCGTCACTCAGGTGCGGTGCGGCGGCGGCGAGTCGCTCATGGCTCGCGTACAGGTCGGACAACAGGCGACGGGGCGTCAGGCGGGGCCAGAGCCGGTCGACGGCCTCGCGCACGCCCGGATCGTCGCGCAGCTCGCGGCGGATCTCCTCGACGTCGCCGGGGTCGAGCAGGTTGCCGTTCTCCACCGGGTCGACGTCCTCGCCCAACTGGGCCAGGATGTCCGCGACCGCGGAGGAGCCGATCATCTCCTCCGTGCTGAGCACGTCCGCGCCGATGACGTCGGCGACCTGGTCGGCGAGGGCGTCGACCACGAGGCGCTCCACGATCGGGCGCACCTCGTTGTGGGTGCCGTCGGCCCGCCGCGCCCGGTCCCGGATGCCCAGGCACGTGGCGCGGTCCAGGGTCAGCTCCTCGCCGGAGGCCAGCACCACGTCGAGGGCCTCCTCGGGCACCCACTGCCGGTCGGCGAGGGCCGCGGCCACGACGCCGGCCATGTCCGCGCGGCCCTTCAGGCCCGCGGTGGTGGCGGGCTCCGCCCGCGTTGCCCGTACGCCCGGGTAGAGCTCGCCGAGGGTGGCCAGCAGCGCACCGGTCTCGCCGAGCGAGGGCAGCACGTGGCCCACGTAGCGCAGGAACGTGGGGTTGGGCCCCACGATCAGCACGCCGCGCTGGGACAGCTGCTCGCGGTGGGTGTAGAGCAGGTACGCCGCGCGGTGCAGCGCCACGGCCGTCTTGCCGGTGCCCGGGCCGCCCTGCACGACCAGCACGCCGGAGGCGGGCGCCCGGATCACCCGGTCCTGCTCGGCCTGGATGGTGGTGACGATGTCGCGCATGCGTCCGGTGCGGCTCGCGCCGAGGGCGGCGAGCAGCACGGCCTCGCCGGTCAGGTCGGTGTGCGCGTCCGGGTCGACGACCGCGAGGTCGAGCACCTCGTCGTCGAGGCCGGTGACCGTCCGGTCGGCGGTACGGATGTGCCGCCGGCGTCGCACGCCCTCCGGCGCGGCGGCCGTGGCCAGGTAGAACGGGCGGGCGGCGGGGGCGCGCCAGTCCATGAGCGGCGGCTCGGCGTCCTCGTCCTCGTCGGCGTCGGCCGACAGGCCGATGCGACCGATGTAGCGGCGCCCGCCGTCGAGCAGGTCCAGCCGCCCGAAGCACAGGCCCTGCTCGGCGGCGTTGAGCGCGCCGAGCCGGTCGCTGTAGGCCGTGTACGCCGCGTCGCGCTCGCTGCGCGCCTGCTGGGTGCCGCCGGCGCCGCTGCCGCGCAGCACGTCGGCGAGCCGCTCGGCCGTGAGCGCCCGCAGCGCGTCCAGGCGTGCGTACAGCGAGGTGAGGTACGCCTGCTCAGCGGCGACCTCGCCCGTCGCGTCCGGTAAGTCCCAAGTAGTCAACCCGCCTCCCCGTCGGGACAGCTTACCGGCGGGTCGGCGCGACGGCCCGTACTACGGAACCACGCCGGCGGGGCGGACCACCCCGGCCGTGCCGGCGCCTCTGCGCACCGGCTCGGCGGCGGCCACGACGCGCCCGTCCGGCAGCAGTTCTATCCCGGTCGCGGCCCCGATCTCCGTCATCGTGGTGAAGACGTGCCCGAGCCCTTCCAGGGCCGCGCGGTCGAAGGCCGGCTCGGCGGGGATGGTGGCCGTGTTGCGCTGGGTGGCACGCGGCGCCGCGATCGCCTCGGGCAGGCTCATGCCGAGGTCGAGCCGGTTGACCAGGATCTGCAGCACGGTCGTGATGATCGTGGACCCGCCGGGGGTACCGACGGCGAGCACCGGCCGCCCGGCGCGGGTGACGATCGTGGGCGCCATCGAACTGCGGGGCCGCTTGCCGGCGGCGGGCAGGTTCGGGTCGGCCGCGTCGCCCTGGGTCGGGGCGAAGTTGAAGTCGGTCAGCTCGTTGTTGAGCAGGAAGCCCCGGCCGGGCACGACCATGCCGTTGCCGCCGATCTGCTCGATCGTCAGCGTGTACTCGACGACGTTGCCCCACCGGTCGGCGACCGTGAGGTTCGTGGTCGACTGCCCGGCCAGCTCGGGTTCCGTCGCCGTGGCGGCGGCGCAACCGCCGTAGGCGCCATCCGGGACGCCGGGCGCGACCGGCTTCGGCAGCGCCCCGCCCGGGTCGATCAGGCACGCCCGCTCGGCCGCGAACCGGTCGCTGAGCAGCTCGTTGAGCAGGGCGCGCGGGGTGCCGTCGCCCACGTAGCGGTTGCGGTCGGCGAACGCGAGCGCGCTGGCCTCCAGGTAACCGTGCAGCGCCAGCTCGCGGGGCAGGTCGGCGCGCTCCAGGATGTTGAGCGCCTCGCCCACCGCCTGACCGCCGCTGGACGGGGTCGCCATCCCGTGGACCTGGTAGCCCCGGTAGCCGACCCGGGTCGGGGCGGGCTCGCGCACGGCATAGCCGGCGAGGTCACGCACGGTCAGGGTCGCCGGCCGGATCGGATACGCCCACGTGCCGATCGGGGTGTCCGCGACGGGCGGGTCCGTGACCGTCGTAACGATGTCGCGGGCGACCGGTCCCCGGTAGAAGGCGCCGGCCCCGCGCTGGCCGATCAGGTCGTACGTGCGGGCCAGGTCCGGGTTGCGGAACGTGCTGCCGACGGCCGGCGGCGCCCCGCCCGGCAGGAACAGCGCGCTCGTTGAGGAGAACTGCCCGAACGCGGCCGCGTTGTCCGCGACCTGGGTCCGGAAGGTCGCGTCGACCGGGAAGCCCTTTCGCGCCACCGTCGACGCCGGACGCAGCGCGTCGGCCAGGCTGATCGTGCCGAAGTCCCGCAGCGCCCGCTCCCAGGTGGCCACCGTCCCCGGCACGCCGACGGACAGGCCACTCACGCGCGCCTCCTGGAACGCGTACGGCGCCCCGGTCGCCGGATCGATGAACGACGTCGCCGTCATGCTCGCGGGAGCGGACTCGCGCCCGTCGATCGTGTGCACCCGCCCGGTGCGCGCGTCGTAGTAGAGCAGGAAACCGCCACCGCCGATGCCGGCGGAGAACGGCTCCGTCACGCCGAGGGCGGCGGCGGCCGCGATCGCGGCGTCGACCGCGTTGCCGCCCTCGCGGAGCACCTCGAGGCCCACCCGGGTCGCCTCGGCGTCGACCGTGGCGACCGCGCCGCCGTAGCCGACCGCCGTCGGCCCGCCCGGCACCCGGCCGGCCACCGCCGGGTCGGCGCCGGCGAGCGCCGCCGCGAGGACCGCCACCGCCGCGGTCCGGACCAGGATCGTGCGCGCCATGTCGCCTCCCAGGAATCGGCTCGGCTCTATGTCCTGCCTACCATCGGCGGTGACGCCACGGCAACCCACGGTCACCGTGCCGCGCCAGGGCGGTGCGCGCGGGTACCACCCTGGCGCGGCACGGCCCTGGTCATCCCTCGGTGACGAACATGTCGTCGGGTACGCCGGCGACCTTCATCTGGCGCCAGATCGGACGCCAGCCGGGCAGCTCGTGATAGCGCCGCAGCGCGGCGAGCCCGGTCAGCCAGCCGGCCCAGCCCGGGTACGGCGGGTTGGCGGGGTCGAAGCCGCTCTGCACGACCGTGAGCCGGGTTTTGCCGTCCGATCCGTCCAGCTCCCAGCTGGTGGTCATGCCGTCGGCGAACCGCAGCGTGGCCTTGCGGCCGGGTTCGAACTCGACGAACCGGGCGCCCCCGGGGTCCACTTCGAAGCCGCCCATCGCGAACCGGCCGCCCACGTGGGGCTCGATGTCCACATGGGCGCCGAACCATCGCAGGAACTGGTCCGCCCGGGTCATCGAGTCGAACACGACCTCCGGCGCCGCGTCGATGACCACTTCGGCGCGCTGCTCGGCCGACGTGAAGTCGCACTTCGGGGTCGGCGCGCGGCCGGCCAGGTAGTCCGCGAGGTTCGCGATCGCCAGGCCCCAGAACGGCTGCAGCGCCCCCCGGGCGCCGCCCTTGTCGGCGATGACGTCCTCGAAGCTCGGCAGTTCGGTCTGGCTCAGCGTGATCAGCGTGCCGTCCCCGTCCTCGTCGAGCCGGAACTCGGTCGTGGTCTCGATGCCGTCGAGGGTCCACGCGAACCGGATGGTGCGCTCGTCCACATGCAGCACGCGCTGGTGCGGCCGGGCGCCGTCAGGCGTGTAGCGGCCCCAGAACTCGTACCTGCCGGGCAGGTCGACCTCGGCGTGCTCGGCCAGCCAGACACGCAACGCGGCCGGGTCGGTGAGCGCCTCGTACACGGTCGCGAGCGGGGCGGCCAGAAACGCGCTCATGCGCAGGTCAGGCTCGATCATCGGGATCTCCCTTGGGGTAGCAGGCGACGGCGAGGCGGAACGCGTCGCCGTCGGCACCGCCATAGCGGGTGAACAGGTCCTGCAGCGTCTGCTGCAACTCTTCGAGAAACGCCTGGCGCTGCTCCGGGCGCACCCGGATGTCTCCGGACACCCCGAGCGACGGCAGGTCCGGCCGGGCGAGGTCGAGCGCGGCGAGGTCGGCCTGCACGTCCTCCATCAGGTCGACCAGGTAGCCGATGCTGAGCCGGTCGCGGGTCCGGCGCAGCCCGATGCGACCGACCAGGCGCGGGGACAGCCAGTAGGAGCGGCCGGCCGCCTGGTAGATGCCCTCCTGGATGCCCCGCACGCGCCGCTCGGCCACCTGACGCACCAGGTCCGCATCGAGCAGGCGCTTGACGTGGTAGTAGACCCGCTGCGGGGTCTGGTCGAGCTCCACCGCCACCTCGGTGCAGGACCGGGGCACGGCGAGCTGGCGCAGCACTTCGATGCGCTGCGGCTTGAGCAGGGCCTCAGCCTGCTCGATCTGGTCGAGGTAGACGATGTCTCTCATTGCAAAAACTAGTTTTTACATAAAGGATGTCTTTGTCAATAGCTCATGGGTGTCGGCGGACGGGCTGGAGGTGGTTCAGCGATGGGCGGGCTGTCGGCCGGCGGCCGCACGGCGGGCGCGGTAGGCGTTGACGGCCGCCCGGTTGCCGCAGCCGGCCTCGCAGAACCGGCGCGAACGGTTCTTCGACAGGTCGACGAGCACGTTGTCGCAGTCGGGGTAGTCGCACACGCGCAGCCGGCCCAGCTCCCCCGTGCGCACCACGTCGACGAGCCCCATCGCGGCCTCGACAGCCATCCGGGCGGCCAGCGGCGCGTCCGGCGACGTGGCGTGCAGGTGGTACGGCCATTCGTTGTGGCGCACGAGCTGAGGCAGCGCGTGGTTGTCGCGCAGCAGCGCGTTGACGCTGGCCACGACCTCGTCCTCGGCGGCGAACCACAGGCGGCGCAGCCGCGGCCGCAGCGCCCACACGGATTCCAGTTCGGCCCGGGTGCCCTCGCGCCGGCCGGTCCACTGCCGCTCGGTCAGGAACGCGTCGAGGGCGGCCACGTCCGGCAGGCGCTCCTCCTCGGCGGCCGTGTTGACCAGCGCCGCCGCCGTCGTGAGAGCGACCTCGGTGTCATGAGCGAAAACCACCTTGACTCCTGTCACGCAGGCAACCTACCGTCATCACCATAGCCCACCTTTACTCATGACAACGGGGAGATCACCGTGTGCTCCGACCGCTCCGCCGGACTCGGCCTCGCCCTGGCGCTGCTGTCGGCCGCCACCTTCGGCACCTCGGGCACCTTCGCCCGGTCGCTGATCGCGGCCGGCTGGTCGGCTGAGTTCGCCGTCGCGGTGCGGGTGACGACCGCCGGCCTGGTGCTCGCGGTCCCCGCCGCGTTCGCGCTCCGCACGCGGTGGCACCTGTTGCGCGGCAACGCGCCCGCGCTGGTCCTGTTCGGGCTGCTCGCCGTCGCCGGGGCCCAGGTCGGCTTCTTCAACGCGGTGCGCTACCTGCCGATCGGCGTCGCGCTGCTGCTGGAATACCTCGCCATCATCCTCGTCGTGGGCTGGATGTGGGCGGTGCACGGGCAACGGCCCCGGCGCCTCACCGTGACCGGCTCGGTCGCCGCGATCGCAGGCCTCGCGCTGGTGCTCGACCTCACCGGCGACAGCACGCTGTCGCTGGCCGGCGTCGCCTGGGGCCTGTTCGCGGGGATCGGCCTGGCGGCGTACTTCCTGATGTCGGCCCGCGTGGACCCCCGCCTGCCGGCAACGGCGCTGGCCAGCGGCGGCATGCTCATCGGCGGCGCCGTCCTGGCGGCGCTCGGCGCGGCCGGCGCGCTACCCATGACGGCCACCTTCGGCGACGTCCACCTCGCCGGCTTCGAGACCAGCTGGGTGGTGCCCATCCTCGGCCTGTCACTGGTCGCCGGCGTGGCGTCCTACCTGGCCGGCATCGGGGCGGCCCGCATCCTCGACGCGCGGCTGTCGTCGTTCGTGGGCCTCACCGAGGTGCTGTTCGCGATCCTGATCGCCTGGCTGGCGCTCAACGAGCTGCCCACCCTGATCCAGTTCGCCGGCGGCGCGCTCATCATCGCGGGCGTGGCGCTGGTGCGCCTCGACGAGCTGCGCGCCAGCACGACCGCGCCGACCGTCGCGCCCGAACGGGCGCCCGTGGTCGCCTGACGCGCGCCAGCGCCCTCGAACAGGCGATGAACGGGCGCACTGCGCCAGGCCGACGCCCCCGGCACGGCACAATGACACTAATGCGGTGTACGGGCGTGAAGGGCGTGCTGGTCGCCGCCGTGACGGTCGCGGCCGTCGGCGCCGGCGCGCCGGCGCACGCCCATGACGGGCAGCACCCCTGGCCGACGGACGGCTGCACGGCAGCCCCCGACCTGGTGTTCCGACACGCGTGCGTGCACCACGACGGCTGCTACGCCGGGCACCGGGCCAGCCGGGCAATCTGCGACCGGCGCTTCCTGCGGGACATGCGCGCCGCGTGCCGCGGGCGCCCGCCGGTGGCCGCGAGCGCCTGCACGGCCACCGCCTACCTGTACTACGGCGCGGTACGCCTGCTGGGCGACTACTTCTACCATCGCCCCAACCCCCGCGACCGCATCCGCACCCCCGTCGGCTGACCGCGTGCCACCGCGGCACTCCATGTCAGGATTGACCACCGGCATGGGGAGGAATCGTTGTCGCGAGTGGTGGTTGGGCGCGCCGTGCTCATCGCGGGGTTGGCCGCGTTCGGCGGCGCGCTGGTCGGGCTGGTACTCACGGGCCATCGAGGGCTGCGGCCGTCCGCGGACTCCACCGACCTCATCGGACTCGACGACGCGCTCGTGCCGGCACTCGTCGGGCTGCTGCTCGTGCGGCTCGTGCCGCTGCGCCTCCCCACCCTGGACGCCATGCCGGGCATGGCCACCGCGACCGCGATCCGCCAGGCGTGGCAGCTCGTCGCCATCGCGGCCGGCCTGCCGATCGCACTCTACGTGGCCCTGCTGCTCGGGGCGCCGACCGAGACGGTGGGTGGAGTGTGGGCGCTGAGCAAGGTACTCGTGTTTGTCCTGCTGACCTGGGGCCTGTACCGGGACAACTGGCTCGGCACCCCGGACCTGTGGTCGCCGCGCGGCGGCTGGCGCTGGTGGGGCCCGCTGCCCGCCCTGGCCGCGTTCGCGCTGCTCACCAGCGTCGGCCCGTTCGCCGGCTCGCATCCGGACGCCGCCGACTACCCCGACCCGGCCGTGCTCGCCCTCGCGGCGACGATCACCTTCTTCACCGCGAACGTGGCCGAGGAACTGTTCTACCGGGTCATCCTGCAGACGCGGCTGGAGGCGGCGCTCGGCCGGTGGCCGGCCATCGTGGCGGGCGCGCTCCTGTTCGCGCTCCTGCACCTGCCCACGCACGGCCAGACAGCCTCACCGCTCGGCGGGCTGCCGGTCACGCTGGCCGCCATCGTGGTGTTCCAGGGCACGGCGGGACTGTTCCTCGGGTACCTGTGGTCGCGCTACCGCAACGCGTGGGCGCAGATCGCCGCGCACACCATCATCAACACCCTGCCCCTGGCGTTCCTGTGAGGCCGGCTCACCGCCGGGTCAGGTGCCACTCGAACCGCACACCGTTGATGATCACATGGTCGTTCGGCCGGCACAGGGCGGTGACGAAGCGTTCGTCGTCGTCCGACGGACCATAGGTGATCTCCACGCGGAGATCGGACCGGCGGAACGACGGCTGGTCCACGTGCCGCATCCGGACCGTTCCCTCGCCGGGCACCCCGTAGCGTTCGCGGATGGCCGACGGCCCCAGGACGAACGGCCTCGGGCGGCGGCCGGACAGCTCGATGCGCTCGTACGGCTCCGGCCGGGGCGACTTCGCCGCCGGGGCCGGCACCTTGACGTTCGGCTCGAGGACCCCGTCGTTGTGCTTACGCGCCGGCAGCACCGGAAGCGCCACCAGGGTGCCCTGCAGCCGGGGGAACCGGTAGACCACGATGAGCACGGCCACCACCAGCAGGCCCACCACCCCGGTGATCAGCAGCGGTAGATGGTCGCCCGCGCCGCCGCCGGTCACGGCGAGATCGTTGTCGGCGAGCCGCCACGCCGGCCGCACGCCGATCTGCTCGGTCAGGATTCGTGAGAACGGGGACTCGACCGTCGCGGTCAACCGTGACCTCCGGTGGATCGGAACCAGCGTGGCGGGACTGTACGACCGACCGGCGGCCCAGGTCAGTGTCACGTCGACCGTCGTCGTCGCGTGTGGCGCCAGCTCCACGCCCGTAGCGGACAATCGTGCCGTCACGTCGCCGCCCGGCGTGTCCACGCGCAGGTCGGACACCGTGAGCGGCAGCCGGGTCGGATTGCTGAGCGCGACGCGCGCCGTGGCCGTACCGGACACGAACCGCACGGCAGCTGACGACCAGCGCACCGCCACCGCCCGCCGCGGGTCCTCGCCCAAGGCCGCGCGGACCTTGGCCGCCAGGACGGCCGTACGGGGGGCGTTCAGCCGCCGGTCGAGGTCGGACACCGTGGCCGGCGCGAGAGCCGCACCGTCGTGGAACACCCGGCAGAACGGGTTGCTGCGCAACTCGCCCGCCGAGTACGAGGCGCAGCCGCGGCCCTCGCGCCCACTGGCGTTGCGGCCCAGCAGGGTGAAGTACGCGGAGAAGTGCTGCTTCGTGGCGATCATCTTGTCGGCCGCGTCGCGCAACCGGTTCCACTGGCGCCCGGACGCGGTGGGATACGCGCTGCCGGAGCCCGGCAGCGTCGTGTGCCGGCCGTCGGTCAGCATGAACACCGCCGCGATCGCCGGGCGGCCGGGCCGCGCCAGCCGCGCCACCGCCTTCTCCATGGCCGTTCCCATGTCGGTCTCGCGGCCCTCGGCGGTCGCGGGCAACCCGCGCAGCAGCCGGTCGGGCTGGCGGCCCACCTGTCCCTCCACGACCCGCCTGGTCTGCGCTGCCTCCGCGAACGGGATCACGGTGACGTGGTCGATCTCGGAAAGGTTGGCGAGGAACTCACGCAGGTGCCGCCTGACGGGGTTGTAGAGGTCGACACCGTCCTGCATGGAGCTGGACACGTCCACGAGAATGACGTACTCGGCCGGCACGTCCCGCACGCTCAACGCGGCATAGAGGTCCTCGACCGTGACGGGCGGCGCGGACGCCGCGGCCGTACCGACCCCCACCAGCGGCACCGCGGCGAGCACCGCCGCGGCCACCGCCACCCGGATGTGATTCACCGTCGCTTCTGGTCCTTTCCGAGGAAGGCGTCCCGGACGTCGCCGGGCAGGCGGTCCACGTACCGGGGCGGCAGGTCGCGCAGCACCCCGCCCAGCCGGTCCCGCCACGCCTGGTCAAGGTCGCCGGTCAGCGATGCCCAGACCGGGGCCGCGACCAGGTCGAGGTTCCCGTTCTCGGCCGCGGCCACCACGATCGCGGCGGCGTCACGCGCCGACGGGTGCCACGGGCCCGTCCACTCGACGGCGGTACCCGACAACGCGGCAGCGTAGCCGGCCAGCCACGACGCGGGCCGCCCCGGCCCGGAGCACAGCCATCGGACGAAGGCGGCGGCCAGGTCCAGGCGCGGGTCAGGGCCGAGGATCAGCGCGGCCGCCAGGCCCCGGCACGCCTGCTCCTCCTCGGCCACCGCCGCCCGCAGCTCGTCGCGCCCCCCGGCCACCTCGAGGAGCACCGTGACCGCGCGCCGCGCGGCCGCCGCGGCGTCGGGCCGGGTCACGGCCTTCGCCACCATGTCGCCGACGACCTCGTCCAGCACGCCGAGCCGCCGCCCGGTCCCCAGGTACGCCCGCGCCGCGTCGAGGTCGACAGCGTCCACGGCGTGCGCGGCCAACAGCGGGATGACCTGGCTCGGCCGCTGCCGCCGCAACAGGTTCACGTCAAGCTCAGTGACGGGTGTGTGCCGCACGTAGGAGTCCAGCAGCAGCTTCCACTCGCTCGCCTGGAACAGCTTCAGGGAGCTCCACCTCAGCACCCGCTCGACCGCTGACGGGCGCGCCTGACCGGCACGCAGCTGTGCCAGGGTCGTCATCTGCTGCCGGAGGGCCTCGGCGTGGGCGACGACGGCCCGCCCATCGGCGAGCGGGAGGCGCCGCTCGTCGGCGCGCAGCGTGGCCAGCAACGCCCGGGTGTCGGCGCCGGCCGCGTCCCGGATCTCGCGCAGGAGGCCCAGGTAGCGGCGGGCCGCGGCCGACAGACGCGGCCCGCCGCCGGGCCCGCGCCAGGGCACCGACCGCACGCCGCGCACCGCCCCGGCGCCGAACCCCAGCCGGGTGTTCGTCGCCGTCAGCGGCGAGAGGTACGTGGACAGGCTCAGCTCCCCCCGCACGCCGTAGGGCAGCAACGAGGACAGCGCCTCCAGCAGGTGGACGCGCCGCACGACCGGCACGTCCGGCGCGTCGCGCAGCACGAGGGCGCCGTCGAGCAACGACGCGGCGGTGGCCGCGTACCAGGAGAAGTCCTCGTCGATGAGGCGAGCCGTGGCGGCCAGGTCCGGCGGGCCGAGGGCCGGGGCCAGCGGCCCGGCGGGCGGCAGGCGCAGCCCGCTCACGACCCCGGCGAGCTGGTCGTAGCCGACACCCGCATCGGCCAGGTGGGCGAAGGCGCAGTCGACGTAGCGCATCTCGACGGCGGGCCGGCCGAACGCGTCGTGCACCGGCTCCTCCGGCCAGTCGATGATCGCGACACCGATGCGGTCACCGGCGACCGGCCCGGCCATGACCCAGGGCAGGGCCGCCGGCCCACGCGTGGTCGCGCCCGGATTGCCGGGGATCATCCGCCGCGTGATCCGGTCCAGGTCGGCGCGCTGGCGCCCGCCGGTCGAGTCGGCGATGACCGCGAAGTCGTCCGCGGCGCCGGGACGCTTGCCGCGCACCGCCCACCGCCATTCGGGCGCCGGCCGACCTGCCACCGCCTAGAACCGCTCGCCGTGCTGGCGCAACCGGTCCTGCAGCCACACGACGGGCTCGAGGACGTTGATCGGGTGGATCGCGCCGCGGATGCGCGGCGCCCTGCCCGGCTGCCTGTCGTAGTTGAACGGGTTGCCGGCATGGGAGTCAAAGCCCTGTCGCGGCGTCTGGTGAAACCCGATCGCCGACGACACGAAGAAGCGGATCCGGTCCGGATGGAAATCGCCCTGGATCGTCTCGTGCACGCTCGTCTCGCCGAGCTCCGCACACATCCAGGCCACATACTTCGCGGCGTCGACCGGCCGCACGCACGGCATGCGGGTGTCCGGATCCTGGTTCACCCAGCCACCGCGCAGCGAGCGCCGGAACACCTCCTCGTTGTCGAACTTCGTCACGCACACGGCCACGTAGTGGGGCAGCCGCGCGTCGACCCAGGTCTGGGTTTCCTCCGCCCGCTGCTTGAGGAACACGACCAGCGGATCCAGCGTCTCGCTGTTGGACTTTCCCTTCGCGGGCAGCGTCGGGTCGAACAGGAACAGAAACCCGTCGGACGCCAGCATCTCGTCAACGTCACCGGCCAGCGCCATATCGCTCATCGCGGTGTCGTCGCCCGACCCGTCGGTGACCCGCAGCTCGGCCCGCACCACACCCGTACCGTCGGCCTGCGCGCGCCGCAGCAGCGCGAACCGGTAGATCTCCCGCCGCTGCGACGGCATGGGAAAAGCACGCTGCTGCAGGCTCGCCGCGGCCGTCGCGAGGTAGGTCGCGGACGGCTCGTCGACGGGCGCCACCGTCCACCCCGAGCTGTCGCCCGTCGCGGTCAGCGCCGCCCGGCTCAGGGCCGCGAGGAACGTGCTCTTGCCGGCGCCGGAACCGCCCCACGTGCTGATGCGGTGTCCATCCAGGTCCTCGAGCTCGTCCTCAAGGTCCTCAAAGAGGTCCTCCCCGCCGTCCCGCGCGGCGGTGGCGGTGGTGAACCCGACGTCGTCAGGCTCGTCGGCCGGCGCGAACCGGTCGGGGTACTTCCTCGCCACGGATCCTCCCGCTGTAGCCGCCGGCGAACAGAGGGTAGCGGCCGCGGCGGTGTCCTTGCGTCCAGAACTTCGCCCACGATCGTCGACAGTGGACATCCGTCCGCCGGCCAGGCGTGCACGGTCGGCGCAGTCCGTACGAGCCCGTTGCTTCCTACGCTCGATCGATGACGTCGAGCCGGCTCGAATCGCGGCGCAGGTGGCGCTTCCGACGGGCGGTGCGCCTGACCATCGTCCTGGTGTTCGTCGCGTCGGCCATCCTCAATCTCCTGGCCGTCTATCAGATGGTGGCCAGCCGCCCGGTGAGCCCGTCGGTCGATGTCGGCCCCGTGCTCGACAGGATTCCGGACGTCGTGGAACGCGCGGTGGGCCTCATCACCGCCGTGGGCGCCATCATCGCCGTCCTGCGCGGCCGGCGTGACGGGCCGTGATGACGCGCCGGTGTCAGGTCAGGCCGGGCAGCATGGGCCACAGGCCGGCGGCGCACCGGGTCAGGAGATTACGCCGGCCGGTGACCATGTCGAGCCGGATGAGGTCCGCCGGGTTCTCCAGGAAGCCCGGCTCGTCGCCCGTCGCGCGGTAGGCCAGCAGCGCGCCGTCGAAGTAGTCGAGGATCACGCCCGTGCCGGTGTCGAACGCCATGCTGAGGTTCACCCGGCGGACGAACTGCCCCGTCCGGGCGTTGACCACCAGGAACGCCCGGATGGTCTTCACGTCCATCCAGCCGAAGTCCTTCTTCGTCGGCGTTTCGTACACGGCGAGGTACCCCAGGTCGCCCGCGCCGCGCCGGAACAGGCACTGGGGCCCGTTGCGCTCGATGGCGGAGCCGGTCGGGACACGCACCACCTGCTCGCCCTTGCTCAGGTACGGCGCGGCGTCGAACTTGACCATCTGGGGCTTCGTCGGACTTGCCGGCTTCGTGATCCTTACGGTCAGCGTCTGGCCGGTCCAGTCAAGGCAGGTGCCACGCACGATCGTGCCGGCGTCGGTCGGGTCGCCCTCGGAGTGCTCCGTGCCGGGCAGCGCGGTCACCTTTCCGGTGGTGAGGTCGAGCAGGGGAATCTTGCCGTCGTCGCGCGCCTGGCCGATGAGCCAACGCCCGTTCGGTGACCACGCGCGCGCCGAGGCGACCTCGGCGAAGCCGGGCACGACCGAACTGGTCCGGCTCATGAGGTCGCGTAGCACGAAGCCGTCCCCGGTCGGATAGCCGAGCACGCGCCCGTCCGGGGACAGCACGACCACGCCCGACGTGTCGGCCGGCAGCGGGACGTTCCACTGCGTGCCGTCGCGCATGACCAGGTGCGTCCGGGACTCCAGATCCCGGACGACGAGAGCGGCGCGGCCGACCGCGCGGTCGGCGGGCAGGTCGGGCGCGTCCTCCTGAATGGTGATGCGGCCGGACGGGAACCCGGGGTGGGTCCCCGAGGCGTCGAACGTCTTCATCGGCCCGGGCCGCTTCGTCGACGCCGGGGACGGGGCCGCGCTCGCCGTCGGCTCGGGCCCGACGTCCAGGGGTTCCGACGAGCACCCCGCACCGGCGCCCAGGACGGCCACCATGACGCCCGACACGACGAGACTGCGCGGTTTCATCTTGTTCCCCTGTTCCAGTAGCGGGACACAGGATAAATGACCTTCCTCCGGGACACGTCCGGGCGGTCGTCAGACGGACCGATCGGCGCGGGGGACGCACCGTGTGGCGAATGACACATGACCAGCCAGCGGGAGCGGCGAGGTCCGGTCGCCGAGGGCACGCGGAAGGTGTGTCCAGCGCGCTCCCAGGCAGGCGAAACCGGAGCGCCCGGCTCTCATGATCACATCCAGCATGGTCGCACCGCGCGCCGTGCGCGAGCCAATCGTCGGACACGTAGGCTTGCGTCATGAGCGACTTCGACGGACTGCCGGTGCTGCGGTCGCCGGTTGTTGTGGCCGCCTTCGAGGGCTGGAACGACGCCGCCGACGCGTCCACCGGGGCCGTGGAGCACCTGGAGGAGATCTGGCAGGCACGCCGCGTGACCGCGCTCGACCCGGAAGAGTTCTACGACTTCCAGGTCAACCGGCCCACGGTGCGCACGCTGGACGACGAGACCCGCGCCATCGACTGGCCGACCACCCGATTCTCCGTGGCCACCCCGCCCGGCTCCGACCGCGACGTGGTGCTCATCCGCGGCATCGAGCCCAGCACCCGGTGGCGCACCTTCTGCGAGCAGGTCCTCGAGGTCTGCCACAGCCTGGAGGTCAACCGGGTCGTGCTGCTCGGCGCGCTGCTGGCCGACGTCCCGTACACCCGGCCGCTGCCGATCAGCGGCACCGCCACCGACCCGGGCGACATCGCCCGTTTCGCCCTGACCCCCAGCCGGTACGAGGGCCCGACCGGCATCGTCGGCATCCTGCAGGAGGCCTGCCGGCAGGCGGAGGTCGACGCCCTGTCGTTCTGGGTGCATGTGCCCCACTACGCCAACAACCCGCCCTGCCCCAAGGCGACCCTGGCCCTGCTGCACCGGGTCGAGGAGGTGCTCGACCTGCCCGTACCCATGGACGACCTGGCCGAGCGCGCCGCCGAATGGGAGCAGCGGGTCCGCACGGCCGCCGAGCAGGACGCCGAGCTGGGCGAGTACCTGCGCGAGCTTGAGGAGCGCGCCGGCGAGGAGGGCCTGCGGCCGCTGTCCGGCGACGAGATCGCCCAGGAGTTCGAGAAGTACCTGCGCCGCCGCGGCGGCCCGAGCGGGCCGACCGCGGGGATCTGAGCGTTACTGGCGGTACGTCGACAGGAAGCGGGCAAGCCGGCCGATCGCGTCGGTCAGGTCGGCCACCCGCGGCAGGGTCACGACCCGGAAGTGGTCCGGGCGCGGCCAGTTGAAGCCGGTGCCCTGCACGATGAGCAGCTTCTCCTCACGGACCAGGTCGAGCGCGAAACGCATGTCGTCGACGATCGGGTAGACCTTCGGGTCCAGGCGGGGGAACGCGTACAGGGCGCCGCGCGGCTTGACGCAACTGACGCCGGGGATCTCGTTGAGCAGCCGCCACGCGGCGTCGCGCTGCTCCAGCAGGCGCCCGCCGGGCAGGACCAGGTCGTTGATGCTCTGGTAGCCGCCCAGGGCGGTCTGCACCGCGTGCTGGGTGGGCACGTTCGGGCACAGCCGCATGTTGGCCAGGATGTCCAGGCCCTCGATGTAGCTGGCCGCGTGCTTCTTCGGGCCGGTCACGACCATCCAGCCCGTCCGGAACCCGGCCACCCGGTACGCCTTGGACAGGCCGTTGAAGGTCAGACAGACCAGATCGGGCGCGAGCGCCGCCGTGGACGTGTGTGTCGCGTCGTCGTAGAGGATCTTGTCGTAGATCTCGTCCGAGAAGATCACCAGATGGTGGCGGCGCGCGATCTCGACCAGCTCGGCCAGGACCTCGCGGGAGTACACCGCGCCGGTCGGGTTGTTCGGGTTGATGATCACGATCGCCTTGGTACGTTCCGTGATCTTCGATTCGACGTCGCGGACGTCGGGCATCCAGTCGGCGCCCTCGTCACACAGGTAGTGCACCGCCCGGCCGCCGGCCAGGCTCGTCGACGCCGTCCACAGCGGGTAGTCCGGCGCCGGGATGAGCACCTCGTCGCCGTTGTCCAGCAACGCCTGAAGGGACAGGGTGATCAGCTCGGACACGCCGTTGCCGAGGTAGACGTCCTCGATGTCGATGCCGCCGAGGCCCCGGTCCTGGTAGTGCTGGACCACCGCCCGGCGCGCTGACAGCAGGCCCTTGGAGTCGCCGTACCCGTGCGCGGCCGGCAGGTTGAGGATCACGTCCTGGAGGATCTCCTCGGGTGCCTCGAAGCCGAACGGGGCCGGGTTGCCGATGTTCAGCTTGAGGATGCGGTGCCCCTCCGCCTCCATCCGCTTGGCCTCCTGCATCACGGGGCCTCGGATGTCGTAGCAGACGTTGGCGAGCTTCGCGGACTGGGTGACCTCCATGCTTCGACATTAGAGCCGTCCGCTGACGGATCGGTCCATCAGGTTTCGTGGCGTCCGTGACGTGGGACCCACATCCTCTATGGCATCCTAGGAGGCTAGGCCTAAGGAAGGAGCCTCGGTGACCAATCCCGGAACCGCCGAGCACCCGCACCGCCAGATCGCCGCGCACCTGCGCCAACGCATCCGCCACGGCGAGTGGGGCCCCGGCGAGCGGCTGCCCGCCATCCCGACGCTGGCGGTCTCCTACGGGGTCGCGAAGCAGACCGTGCAGCGCACGATCGACCAACTGCGCGTGGAGGGCCTGCTCATCACCAAACCCGGGTCGGGAACTTTCGTCCGCGGCACGAAGCGCCGGTTCAACCGGCTCGCCCGGGGCCGCTACGGCGCCCAGCGCGGCTACCACGCCGACCTCGCCGCCCGGTACCGCCAGCGGCTGCTGTCCGTCGGCCGCGAGGGCGCCCCGCCCGAGGTCGCCGACGCGTTCGGGGTGGCCGACGGCACCGAACTGATCGTGCGCCGCCACCTGGTCGTCGCACCCGAGGAGCACCCGGCCGAGGTCGGCGCCTCCTGGTTTCGCACCGCCGACGCGGCCGGGACGAGCCTGGAGCGCGCCGAACCGTTCGGCCGGCCGCTCTACCAGGAGGCCGAGGAGGTCATCGGCCGCGCGTACACCAGGGCCGCCGACCACCTGTCCGCCCGGCTGCCCACCCGGCAGGAGGCCGAGCTGCTGCGCATCCGCCCGGACACTCCGGTGCTGCACCTGCTGCACGTCGCGTTCGACGCCGACCACCGGCCGTTGGAGGTCGCCCAGGCGACCTGGCCGGGACCGATGACGACGCTCACCGAGGAGTACGCCGTCCCGGCCGCGCGGCCCGCCCTCCCCGACGACGAGCCGGGCCTGGCCCTCGGATAGTGCCGCCAACTGGCTGTGCAGTTTTGTGGACATTTTGTGGAACCGGTGTCGCACAGGTGCGCAGTACGACTCGGGCGGTCACATGCCACACTTGACGCCGGACTGCTACGCCCTGCGATACTACGCAGAACGTAGTAGGGGGTATCTGTGAGTGGACTGTCGGAGCTGGGCCGGTTCTCCGAGCCGGCTGTGCTCATCCTGATCAGCCTGGCGGGCGGGCCCCGGCACGGGTACGCCATGCAGGACGACATCGAAGACCTGGCCGGCGAGCGACCCGGCCCCGGCACCCTCTACGGCGCGATCCGGCGGCTGGAGGAACGCGGCTACATCGAGGCGCTGCCCGAGACCGAGCGCCGCAAGCCGTACCGGCTGACCGACGCCGGCCGGGCCGCGCTCACCGCCGAACTGGAGCGCATGCGGGCCGTGGCCAGCACCGGGCTGCGCCGGCTGGCGGCGGCGTGATGCGCGAGCGCCTCATCCGCGCCGTCCTGGCGCTCTACCCCGCCGCCATGCGCGAGCGGTACGGCGATGAGATCGCCGACCTGCTGGCCCGCTCGCATCGGCCGGGCCACGACCTGGTCGACGCCGCCCGCGCGGGCCTCACCGAACGGGCCGGCGCCCTGACCTGGCCGCACCTGCGCAAGGCCGCGAAGACCGTCGGGATGCTGATCGTGGTGCCCGTGGCGCTCGGTTCCTGCATGGTCGCCGCGATAACCGTGGCCGTGGTCGCCGTCGGCACCATCTCGCCGGCCGCCCCGCACGGCGCCGTCATCGTGTGCCAGTCGCTGGCCGCCGCGCCCGTCGCCCTGCTCGCCCGGCGGTGGGCACTGCGCCTGGGCCGGTCCGTGCTCGTCGCGGCCCCGGCCGTCGTCGTGCCGGCGGCCCTCGGCGCGACGATCCTCGCCATGGCGCTCGGACCGGCCGTCGTACTGCCCGGCGACGCCGTGAGCGACGTTCTGCGGTCATACGGCTCCGCTGTCGCCGTCTGGGCCACCGCGCTGATCGGCACCGCGCTGACCGCCAACCGGGTCCGCACCCGGTTCGGCGCGCGGGCCGCCGGCTGGGTCGCGGTCGTCGGCGCGTTCGTCGCCCTGGAACTGGCCACCATCACCAACGTGCTGGCCAGCACAGACGCAACCCACGCTCCGCGCGGGCGGGCCCTGCTCTGGTTCCCGGCGGCCATCGGCGGCCTGGACGACGCCGTCACCGAGGCGGCCGGCGTCCTGCCGATCATGCTCACCCTGTGCAGCGTCTTCACGCTCGTACTCACGGCGGCGCTGGCGCGCCGGCAGGCTACCCGGGCGGCACCTATGCCGGCGGCCTGACCCGTGGCGCGGCACACCCACGACCTGACCGTGGCCGGCGACCTCGTCACCAAGCGGTACACGTCCTGGGAGCGCGACGAGCACCGGCGCGAGTGGACGGCGCTGGTGCTCGTCCACGAGCACGCGCCGGACCTGGTGCCCCGCCCGATGAGGGCCGACCTGGACGCGAACCCACCGGCGGTCACGATGACCCGGCTGCCCGGCGAGCCGTTGAGCGGCGGCGAGCTCGGCCCGGCGCTCCTGCGTGCGCTCGCGGACGCGCTGCGGACACTGTGGACGGTTCCCCACGATGATGTGCCGCCCCTCGGCCCGTGGCGTGATGACCTCGGCTTCGCCGCACGGCTCACGTCCGCGCCGAGGCCGAAGGGGGACCTGTTGGCAGCCGCCTACGACGCCTCGCTGGCGTGGTGGGACGGGCCCGATCCGGCCCTGCTGCGCTGCCCGCCACCCGGGACCGTCCTCGGGCACCGCGACCCGAACCTGCTCAACTACCTGTGGGACGGCCGGCGCGTACGGATCGTGGACTTCGAGGACGCGGCCGTGTCCGACCCGGCTACGGAAATCGCCCTGCTCCTGGAGCACCTGTCGGCCCGCGACGCGGGCGCCGAGCGGCTGCTCGACCGCCTGCCGGTCGACCCGACGCGCCTACGCGCCGCCCGCCGGGTGTGGGCGATGTTCTGGCTCACATTGCTGCTGCCCGGCGGTCCCGCGGCCGCCCGCAACCCGCCCGGCACCGCGGACGCGCAGGCGCGGCGCCTACTGCGGCTGCTCGACGCCTGACCCGCGGCCCTGTCGCGGCACCGGGGCCAGCAGGCCCTCGATCACCACGGCCACGCCGTCGTCCGCGTTCGCCGGAGCCCGCGCAGGCACCTCCGCGAGCACGGACGGGTGGGCGTTGGCCATCGCCATGCCCGTACCCGCCCAGCGCAGCATGCCGAGGTCGTTGGGCATGTCGCCGAACGCGACCACCTCGTGCGCCGCGATGCCCCGCTCGGCACACCAGGCGGCCAGCGCGGCCGCCTTGCTCACGCCGGCGGCGCTGATCTCCAGCAGGCCCGCGCCGCCGGAATGGGTGCACTCGACCACGTCGCCGACGACCGCGCGCACCGCGGCCATCAACTCGTCCGCACCCTGCTCGCCGGACCAGACCATGAGTTTGACCAGCGGCTCGGCCTGGGTCCACAGCAGATCCCGCGCGGGCACCTCGCGCAGGTCGCCGACGGCGTCGAAGTGGCGCAGCCCGAACGCCGGCTCGCACACCAACCCGGCGCCGGTCTCCACC
Organism: Luedemannella helvata; assembly: GCF_039528415.1. Classification (NCBI taxonomy): domain Bacteria; kingdom Bacillati; phylum Actinomycetota; class Actinomycetes; order Micromonosporales; family Micromonosporaceae; genus Luedemannella; species Luedemannella helvata. The sequence goes on along the minus strand of NZ_BAAALS010000009.1, from coordinate 10,655 downwards.
GCCAGGCCCAGCGCCCCGCCCAGGCTCTCCACCAGGTCGGCGACCGTACGCGCGGTGTCGATCGGGATGGTCGTGGCCGCGACGATGCGCCGGCTGGCGATGTCGTAGTGCACCGCCCCGTTGGCGCAGATCGCGGTCACCGGCACGCCGAGGCGGTCGCCCAGGAAGTCGACGTAGCGGGGCGGGCGGGCCGTCACGACCACGACGTCCACTCCCCTGTGGACCGCCGAGCGCAGGGCGGCCGCCGTCCGCTGCGACAGGTCACCGCCCGGCCGCAGCAGCGTGCCGTCGAGGTCGGTCGCGATGAGTCGCGGCAACCGAGCCCCGGCGGTCACGCAGTCACAGCCGCACGCCCAGCAGCGCGTCGACCAGGGCCGCGCAGGTGGCCGGGGCCGTCGGGTCGTCGCCCTCCCCCGCCAGGGTCGCCTCGGCCCACTCGTCGACCAGGGCCAGGGCCCGGGGCGTGTCGAGGTCGTCGCCGAGCGCCGCGCGTACGCCGGAAAGCAACGTCTCGCCGGACGGCCCGGACCGCGCCGCGGCGGCCGAGCGCCACGTGGCCAGGCGCTGCTGTCCGGTCTTGAGCGCGTCGTCGGTCCACTGGCGGTCGTCGCGGTAGTGCTGCGCGAGCAACGCGACGCGCACGGCCATCGGGTCGACGCCGTCGCCGCGCAGGCGGGAGACGAACACGAGGTTGCCGCGCGACTTCGACATCTTCTCGCCGTTGAGGCCGATCATGCCGGCGTGCACGTAGTGGCTGGCGAACGGCGCCTCGCCGGTGAGCACCTCGCTGTGGGCCGCGGAGCACTCGTGGTGCGGGAAGATGAGGTCGTTGCCGCCGCCCTGCACGTCCACCGTGGCGCCGAGGTGGTCCAGGGCGATGACGGCGCACTCGATGTGCCAGCCGGGACGGCCGGGGCCGAGCGGGCCGCCGTCCCAGGCCGGCTCGCCGTCGCGGGCGCCGCGCCACAGCAGCGGGTCGAGCGGGTCGCGCTTGCCCGCGCGGTCCGGGTCGCCGCCGCGCTCGGCGGACAGCCGCAGCATGGTGTCGCGGTCGTAGTGGGACTCGTACCCGAAGCGCGGCGCGGCCGACAGGTCGAAGTAGATGTCGCCCGTGCCGTCGTCGAGGCGGTACGCGCAGCCGTCGTCGAGCAGGCCCGCCACCCGCCTCACGATCGCGGGGATCGACTCGACCGCGCCGACGTACGCTGCCGGCGGCAGTATCCGCAGCGCCTCCATGTCCTCCCGGAACAGGGCGGTCTCGCGCATGCCGAGCACGATCCAGTCCTCGCCGTCGCGGGTGGCGCGCTCCAGCAGCGGGTCGTCGATGTCGGTGACGTTCTGGACGTAGCGCACGTCGAGGCCGGCGTCGCGCCACAGGCGGTTCACCAGGTCAAAGGTGATCATCGTGGCGGCGTGGCCCAGGTGCGTGGCGTCGTAGGGGGTGATGCCGCACACGTACATGGTCGCGGTGCCGTCGGGCCGCGTGGCGTGCACGCCCTGCCGGGCGGTGTCGTAGAGCCGGGGAGGGCCCGCGGGGGCACCGGGCAGGCGGGGCACGGAGGGGGCGGTCCAGGACTTCATGGCCGCAAGCCTAGCCAGAGATCGCTCACAGCGGTGGCCACGGCACCGCCGGCCAGCGCTGCGGCGGTTCCGGGAACACTCCCGTACTGAGCAGCCGGGTGACCCGGCTCACGGTCGCCTCGACCTCCGCGCGGGTAAGGACCGCGGCGAGGTTCGCCCCCAGCGGCCCATCAAGATCATGTTGTACGGCCGACAGCACCGCGCGCGCCTCCGCCGGCAGGGGCCGCCCCACGAACCCCCACAGCACCGTGCGCAGCTTCTCCTCGACGTGGAAACACAGCCCGTGATCAACGCCGTGCAGGTGGCCGCCGCCCGTGTGCAGCACGTGCCCGCCCTTGCGGTCGGCGTTGTTGACCACCGCGTCGAACAGGGCCAGCCGGGCCAGCCCCGCGTCGTCCGCGTGCGCCAACACGTACACCCGCTCGTCGCGCTCGCCGACCTCCGCGATGGGCAACCAGTCCGCGGGCAGCTCGTCCTCCGCGACAACCCCCACCAGTGGGGCGACGTCCTCGGGCTCGTCCACCCAGATCTGGCACGCGCCCGGCCCGTACGGGCCGTCGCGGAGCACCGTCGGGGGCACCAGATCCCACCCGGTCGCCGCCGACATCAGGTAGGCCGCCACCTCCCGGCCGGCGAGAGTGCCCTCCGGGAAGTCCCACAGGGGACGCTCGCCGCTCACCGGCTTGTAGACGCACCGCACGGTCACACCGGCGAGCGTCAGGAACGCCCGCAGCGTCGTGTTGGACGCGTCGACGAGCCGCCCCTCCACCATCAGGTCGCCGTGGCGCAGCAACTCCAGGGCCTGCTGGGTGGCGAGCTCGCCACCGGCGCGCGGCGGGGTCGGCGGCACGGGTGCCCGGCCACGGGCCCGGGCGCCGGTCTGTCCGGTGCGCAACGCGGCCTACCGCCGGTAGCCGTTGTGGCGCGGGCACAGGTGCCCGCTCGGGTCCAACGGCTGCCCGCAGAACGGGCACGGGGGCCGGCCGGCGGCGACGACCCGCTTGGCGCGCGCGATGAACGACAGGGTGGCCTGCGGGGTCAGGCGTACGCGCAGGCGGTCCAGGTCCGCCAGGTCCTCCTCATCGGGCTCGTCCGTGTCCAGCTCGCCCACGGCGATCGCCTCGATGACCACGGTCTGGCTCTCCCCGTCCCACGCCAGGCCCAGGGTGCCGACCCGGAACTCCTCTTCGAGGGGCATCTCCAGCGGCTCGTTGTCGTCGGAGCCGCCGGCCTCGGGGACCGGGACGCCGAACCGGCGGTGGGCCTCGGCGAGCAACTCCTCGAGCTTCTCGGCGAGCACGGCGACCTGAACCTTCTCCAGGACGACGCTGACCAGCCGGCCGCCGCCGCGGGCCTGCAGGAAGAACGTGCGCTCCCCCGGCGAGCCCACAGTCCCGGCGACGAACCGCTCGGGCGGCTCGAACGCGAACACCTGGTGGCTCATGGCATCGACCCTATCCGTCCGCGGCCCGCGACGCGTCACCGGCGGGCCGACCCGCGTCGCCGCCGACGACGGCGTCCGAGTCGGCGACCTGACCGTCGCCGCGATCACGGGGCGGCGCGACAAAAACGCGCAGGTCAGCCCCGGTGTCGTTGAGGCGCAGGAGGAACGGTCGGGTGGGGGTGAAGCGCACCGCCGTCACCGACGCGGGCTCCACGACGATCCGCTGGAACTGGTCGAGGTGCAGCCCGAGCGCGTCCGCGACGATCGCCTTGATCACGTCGCCGTGGCTGCAGGCGAGCCAGAGCGCGTCCGGACCGTGCGAGGAGGTCACCTTCGCGTCCCAGGCGCGCACGGCCGCCACCGCCCGCGCCGACATCGCGGGCATCGACTCGCCCTGCTCGCCCGGGAAGGTGACCGCCGCCGGGTGGTGCTGCACCACCGGCCACAGCGGGTCCTTGGCGAGCGTGTGGAGCTGACCGCCCTCCCAGTCGCCGTAGCCGACCTCGATCAGGCCTGGTTCGAGCGCGGGCACCGCGTCCGGCAACGCCACCGACAGGGTCTCCACACACCGGGGCAGTGGACTGCTCACCACGGCGGCCAGCGGCAGGCCACGAAGCCGCCCGCCCACGGCACGGGCCTGCGCCCGGCCGTCGTCGTCGAGGCCGACGGGACGCCGGCCGGCCAGGATGCCCTCGGCGTTCGCGGTGGTGCGGCCGTGCCGCAGCAACAGGACAGTCGCCACGCTCAGCAGCGTAGCGCCCGCGACCGACGTCGGATGAGCCCGCGAACCCTACGACACCGGTGGCGGGCCGATCGCCGGCCGCTCCTCGATGCGCGGCGCCGAGTACTGGCTGGGAATGAACGGGCTCGCCCCGGTGGAGCCGGGCGGGGCGGTGCGCGCCGGCGGCTCCGGCTGGCGGCCCGCCACCGGCTGGCCCAGGGCGTCACGGCACACGTTCCAGTTGTGCTCGGCGATCGCCAGCTCCCGGCTGTACGCGCGCGGATTGTTGGCCGCGAGCTCCTTGTAGATGCCCACGGCCTGGCCGGCGGCGCCGAGCGCGGCCGGGCGCCGGCCCACGCGCGACAGGCACGACGACAGGTTCGTCAGGGCCCGGCCGAGGCTGTGCAGGTGCTCGTCGCGCCGGGTCGAGGCCAGCTCGCGGTAGAGGCTCACGGCCTCGTACGTGATGTCGAGCGCCTCGTCGTGGCGGCCCAGCTGCGCCGCGCACGAGCCGAGGTTGAGCACACCCGTGGCCAGGTCCGACAGGTACGCCGCGCGGTCGAGGTCGACCATGACCCGCAGCCGGGCGACCGCCTCCTCGGTGACCTGGCGGGCGTCGTCCCACATGCCCAGCTCGGACAGGCGCGCGCCCAGCTCGAGCTGCAACGCCGCCTGGTCGTGGGCGGTGTTGTCGCCGTCGAGCAGCCGGTTGAGCAGCACGACGGCCGTACGCGGCAGCGACTTGGTGGGCTGGAACATCGCCTCCGACAACGCGGCCATGTCGTCGTCGCCGAGGTCGCTCTCCTGGGTGAGCCAGGCCAGCGCCTCGTCGACCGGCGCCTTGGCGCTGACCGAGCGCTCCAGGTTGCGCGCCAGCTCGCTCTGGTCGGGCTGGTCGTCGTCGAGCCCGGGCACCCGGCGGGGCCAGATGTCGCGGTGCACGTCGCGGGTCAGCTCGGCGAGCGTCTCCGTGACCTTGCGCTCGGTCTCGAAGGCGGCGACGGTCCAGCTCAGGCCGGAGCTGTCGACGGCGCCGGGCTGCGGCACCTGGTCGGCCAGCCAGCCGGGCAGCCGGGGTGAGCGGGCGGGGCTGCCGCTGCCGAGGCGGTCGTAGAGGCCGTGCCACCAGACGGCCAGCCGGGCCAGCCGGTCGGCGGCGCTCACCGCGAGCATGGGTACCCGGCGCAGGACGGTCGCCGCGTCGGCGATGCCGTCCACGCGGGCGACCGCCGAGCACGCGAGGGCCGAACGCAGCGCCGGCTGGCCGGCGCCCGTCTGGCTGACCTCGTTGGCGGCACGGCGCCAGTATCCCTCCTCGTCGCTGAACAGGTCGCGCACGGCGGCGCGCAGGGCGAGCGGCTTGAGCTGGCCCACCCGTGTCGGCAAGGCGACAACGAGTGCCGCCATGCGCAGCAGCACGGCGCCGCTGACCGGGTCGGCGCTCGTCAGGGTCGCCAGCGGGCTCGACTCGGCGCGCTGGCTGTCCGTGCGCAGGACGAGGTCCAGCCGGGCCGGGCCGGCCTCGCCGCGCTTGCCGATCATGGTGCGTCGGGCGGCCAGGGCGTCCTGCTCCTGTCGGGTCAGCCGGTTGAGCTGGCGGGTCCACCAGGCACCGAACTCGCGCGCCACGATCACCACCCGGACGGGCAGCGGCTGGCCGCCGCCCGCCACGAGGGCGAGCAGGTCGCCGATGTCGGCGCGGGTCTCCGCGTCATCGACGATGACCACGCCGGGCCGACCGCTGGCGACGACGGCCTGCACGGCCTGCACGGCGCGGCCGGGCGGCGCCCAGCCGACCTGCACGCCGTGGGCGGTGACCCGCTCGGCCATCTGGCCGGCGAAGCTCGTCTTGCCCATGCCGGCGCCCCCGTTGAGCAGCCATAACGGCCGATCTCCGGTGACCGCCCAGGTGGCCATGGCGGTCAGCGCCTTCTCGTACGGGTCGGAGAAGGCGCGCGCCGCCTCGATCGCCGCGACGGAGGTGTCGACCCGCGCCCGGCCCATGGCGGGCACGGGCACCACCGAGGCGCGCCACGATTGCCGCCTGCCGTCGCTGTCCACCCCGCGATTGTGCGCGAGACTCGCGTAGGGGGAAAGGCCGGCCTCGGTCAGGTCGCCGATAGCCAGCCGGCCGACAGAGCGACGATGAGCACGACGCCGAGCAGCACCCGGTACCAGACGAAGACCACGATGGAATGCCGGGCGACGTACTTGAGCAGCCACGCGATGGAGGCGTACGCGACGACGAAGCTGACCAGGGTGCCGACGACGGCGGGCCCCCAGCCCACGGACGCGCCGACCTCGTCGGTCGCGCTGAGCGCCTCGAAGACACCGGCCGCGCTCAGCGCCGGGATGCCGAGGAAGAACGACAGCCGGGTCGCGGTGACCCGGTCGATGTCGCGCAGCAGGCCGGCCGAGATGGTGGCGCCGGACCGGGACACGCCCGGGATCAGGGCGATGCACTGGGCCAGGCCGATGATGAGGCCGTCCTTGAGCGTGACGTCGCGCTCCCCGCGCCGCTGCGTCGCGGCGTACTCCGCGAAGACCATGACCACCGACCAGCCAATGAGGCTCACGGCGACGACCCACAGGCTGCGCAGCGGGCCGTGGATAAGGTCCTTGCCGAGCAGGCCGGCGGCGACGATCGGCATGGAGCCCACGACCACCGCGAGCGACAGCCGCCAGTCTTCGTGCCGGCGGCCCTCCGCGCTGAGCACGCCCTTCACGAAGGCCACCACGATCCGCACGATGTCGCGCCAGAAGTAGATCACCGCCGCCAGGATCGCGCCCACCTGGATGATCGCCGTGTACGCGGTCACCCCGACGTCGTCGACCTGCAGGCCGAGCAGCTTCTCGGTGATGGTGAGGTGCCCGGTGGAGGACACCGGGAGGAACTCCGTGATCCCCTCGACGATGCCGAGAATGATCGCCTTCCAGAACTCCATGATGAGGGGAACCCCAAACGTCGTGTGTGGACAGTGCGGGACCCCAGGTCTAGCGTCCGGCGGGGAGCTTGTCGAGCGCATGGCCGACACGCGCCGCCGGGGCCGGACATGACCGGCATACGGCGGCATGAGCTGGCGTTTCTCCTCCGGCCGCGAGCGAGGTCGCCTCAGCGTAGCCGTGGGCGTGGCCGTGCACGCGGGCGCCGCGCGGCGCGGCGCTGGGCGCGATGGCACGTGCGGCACTACCCTGGATCTTTGTGCAGCAGCGACCGCTCGGCCGCAGCGGCCTCCTGGTCTCCAGGTTGGCGCTGGGCACGATGACGTGGGGTCGGGACACCGAGCCCGACGACGCTGCCGCGCAGCTCAAGACGTTCGTGGACGCGGGCGGCACGCTGGTCGACACGGCCGACGTCTACGCCGACGGTGACAGCGAGGCCGTGATCGGCTCGCTGCTCGGCCCGCTCATGCCCCGCGAGGACCTCGTCATCGCCACCAAGGCGGGGCTGCGGCCGGGCATGGAGCGCCGCCGCAACGGCTCCCGGGCGCACCTGCTGGCCGCGCTCGACGCGTCGCTGGCCCGACTCGGCACGGACTATGTCGACCTGTGGCAGGTGCACGGCTTCGACGAGCACACCCCGTTGGACGAGACGCTCGCCGCCCTGGACACGGCCGTGTCGACCGGCCGCGCCCGGTACGCGGGGCTGAGCAACTTCTCCGGCTGGCAGACGGCGCGGGCCGCCACCTGGCAGGGCGCCTGGCCGGGCCGCACGCCGCTGGTCTCCACCCAGGTGGAGTACTCGCTGCTGGAGCGGGGCATCGAGCGCGAGGTCGTGCCGGCGTGCCTGGCGCTCGGGTTGGGGATCCTGCCCTGGTCGCCGCTGGGGCGGGGGGTGCTCACCGGCAAGTACCGGCACGGCCGGCCCGCCGACTCCCGAGCAGCTTCGCCCCATTTCGAGCGGTTTGTCCTGCCGTATCTGAACCCGCGCTGCTCCGGGATCGTCGAGTCCGTCGCCACGGCCGCCGACGGGCTGGGCGTCTCCCCGCTCGAGGTCGCCCTCGCCTGGGTGCGCGACCAGCCGGGCGTCGTCGCGCCCATCCTCGGCGCGCGCACGGTGGGACAGCTGGTCGGCGCGCTCGCCGCCGAGTCCGTCCGGCTGCCCGCCGAGATCGCCCAGGCCCTGTCGGACGTGTCCGCCCTCCCGCTGGGGTACCCGGAACGGCAGGGCTGACCGCTCGCCGCACCACGGCCGTACGGCACTGGCCGCGCCCGGACAGGTGGGGCACGATGCAGTCATGGACTACGAATACGCACCGCTACGGTTACCGCCGCACGTCGACCGGATGACCGCCGCGGTGCAGCTGACCATCGCCGCCGAGTACTCGGGCTGGGAACTGGCCCGGGTGCGCCTCTTCCCGGACGGCACCCGCCAGGTCATGTTGCGGCGGCGAACCACGGACGCCGGCCCGCCCTCCCTCTAGGCCCCGTCAGTCACCCAGGCTCAACCGGCCGTCGGCGTCCACGTCGACACACATGCGCTCGTCGAGACGGCCGAGCACGCGATCCTCCGGGTCGATCCGGAACGTCGCCTCCGCCGTGTCCGCGTCCAGGTCCAGCGGGCGGATCACCTCGGCCACCATGACGGCCCCGTCCAGCGGCATGAGCTCCGGCACGTCCAGCATGCCCATCGACCCGTCGCCGGCCCGCATCAGCTCCAGCACCGCCTCCGCGACCGTGCTCGGCGGCTCGTCCGGCTCCCCCGGCGCGCGCGGCAGGGACCGCCGCGCCTCGTCCGCCGCCCGCAGCAGCGCCGTCACCGACGGCACCGTGTAGTCACGGCGCTGCCGCACGGACAGAACCCCGTCGTACGGGTCCTTCGCCGGCTCGGCGGGTTCCTCCTCGACGTCCGCGAACCGGCTCACCGGGCCGTCGGGGCCGATCTCCTCCAGGTCCCACGGGGTCACCTCGCCGTGGGCGTCGTTGAGCGCGTCGTCGTAGGCCCGGGCGGCGTTGTTGAGCGCGACATACGCCTGCCAGACCGCGTCGTCGTCGGGCCGCCCCGCCGCCGCCCGCACGGCCGCGAGGTGCGCCTGCGCGGCGCGCACCACCTCCGCCAACGCGTCGTCGAGGACGCTGTCCGGATCCGCCATGAGGCCCCCTCAGCACTCGGCAAGGAATCGATCGAGAACGCGCACGCCGAACTGTAGTCCCTCCACCGGTACCCGCTCGTCGATGCCGTGGAACAGGGCCGAGAAGTTGAGGTCCGGCGGCAGCAGGAGCGGCACGAACCCGAAGCAACGGATGCCCAGCTTCGCGAACGCCTTCGCGTCCGTGCCACCCGACAGCATGTACGGCACCGGGCGGGCGATCGGGTCCTCGGCGCGCAGGGCCGCGCCCATCGCCTCGACCAGCGGCCCGTCGAACGTCGTCTCCAGCGCCGGCTGCGACTGGATCGTCTCGATCTCCAGGTCGGGGCCGAGCAGCTCGCGCAGCTGGGCCTCGAAAACCTCCCGCTGCCCGGGCAACGTGCGGCAGTCCAGCGTGGCGCTGGCCCGCGACGGGATCACGTTCTCCTTGTACCCGGCGCGCAGGCCCGTGGGGTTGACCGTGTTGCGCACGGTCGACCCGATGATGGGCGCGATCGTGCCCAGCTTGGCGATCGCGTCCTCCGGCTGGGCGGGGTCGATGTCGACACCGAGAGCGTCGCCGGCCTCGGCGAGAAAGCGCCGTACGGTATCGGTCATCACGATCGGGAAGCGGTGGCGGCCGACCCGCGCCACGGCCTCCGCCAGCGCGGTCACCGCGTTGTCGTCGTGGATCATCGAGCCGTGCCCCGGCCGGCCGCGGCTGTGCACGCGCAGCCACTCCAGGCCCTTCTCGGCCGTCTCGATGAGGTAGAGCCGCAGGTCGTCGCTCACCGTGTAGGAGAAGCCGCCCACCTCGCCGATCGCCTCGGTGACACCCTCGAACAGCTGCGGGTGCTCGGCGACCAGCCAGTGCGCCCCGAAGGTGCCGCCGGCCTCCTCGTCGGCCAGGAACGCCAGCACCAGGTCGCGCGGCGGCACCCGACCCTCGCGGCGCCACTGGCGCACCACCGCCAGCACCATGGCGTCGAAGTTCTTCATGTCGACCGCACCGCGACCCCACACGTACCCGTCGCGGACCTCGCCGGAGAACGGGTGCACACTCCACTCGCCCGCGTCCGCCGGCACCACGTCGAGATGGCCGTGGATCAGCAGCGCGTCGCGCGACGGATCGGCACCCGGGTAGCGCGCGAACACGCTGGCCCGCCCCGGGGCGCTCTCCAGGATCACCGGCTCGAGACCGACCTCGGCCAGCAGGGCGGCCACATGCTCCGCGGCGGCCCGCTCGCCCACCACCGTCGTCGGGTCCCCGGTATTGGTGGTGTCGATGCGGATCAGGTCACTGGCGATGCGGACGACCTCGTCCACGGCGGCGGTCATGCGCTCGTTCTTACCACCTTGATCGGTCCACCCACCACCGAGACCGGCGTTATCCACAGGCGCGCCCGCGCGGCTGCGCGCGCCGCCCCGGCCGCCGTACGCTGCCCGGCGTGGACCCCGACCGCGGTGGCGACCTCCGCCTCGACCCCGTCGGCCTGGCCCGCGCCGCGCGCCGGCTGCTCGACGCGGCCGTGCCCGTGGAGCGCGCCGACACGGCCACCGTGGTGCCACCGCCGGACTCGCTCGGCGACCGGCCGGCCGGCGCGTCGGTGGCGATGGCGGCGGCCGGCGCGGGCGCGGCGCTGCAACGGCTGCTCGACGGGGTCGCCGAGGTGCTGATCGTCGACGCCGACCGGCTCATTCTGGTCGGCGTCGCCACGACCGCCGCCGACACCCGCGCCCGGACCCGCCTGGCCGGTGGGCCGCGGTGAGGCCGCCGGACGGGCTCGCGACCGAGCCGGCGGCCGTCGACCGCGCGGCCGTGGCCTGGCGGGCGGCGGCG